>JACRHE010000165.1 GCA_016217695.1 Nitrospirota bacterium
GAAGGTATCTGGAGATTTCAGCAAAGGGCAGGGCTTCCGAGACTGTAGAGCGCCTTATTGAACTGGCGCCGAAGACCGCTGTGATGGTTAACAGAAACCCGGTGACCGGCGTAATCGTCAGGGAGACAGTCCCTGTCTCCTCGCTGAAGAAAGGTGATCTCGTGGAGGTGAAACCCGGGGAGAAGATACCTCTGGACGGCACCGTTATCGAGGGAAAGTCAGAGGCAGATGAATCCCTTCTCACGGGCGAGTCCAGACCGGTTTTAAAGGAATCGGGCGCCTTGGTTATCGGCGGAAGCATGAATCTTTACGGCACCATGATATTTGAGGTTACAAAGACGGGTAAGGATACTGTGCTGGCTGGTATCATCAGGGCCGTAGAAGATGCCCAGGCGCGAAAACCTAAGATACAGGCCCTGGCAGACAGGGTAGTCGGGATATTCGTGCCGGCGATTCTGATCATTGCTTTTTTGACTGTCGTGACCTATCTTGCAACAGGATCATCCATCGAACGATCGCTCATGACAGGGGTCTCAGTCCTCGTTATAGCCTGTCCCTGCAGTCTCGGTCTGGCAACGCCGATAGCGGTCCTGATGTTTGCGTCTATGGCATCGTCAAGGGGTATACTCATAAGGGGAGGTGAGGTGATAGAGAACGCCGGCAGGGTGACCCGCCTGCTTTTTGATAAGACAGGCACCATAACGGTCGGCAGGCCGGTTCTGAGGGAGGTTATAATGGTTGACCGCTCCTGTGACAGTGATTACCTGGTTTCGCTCGCCTCTTCTGTCGAGTGCCTGTCGGAACACAGCATAGGGCATGCTGTATGCGGGGCGGCTGTCCCTGCCTTTGCCGTATCAGAATTCAGGGCGGTTCCTGGAAAGGGTGTAGAGGGAGCTGCAGACGGCAAGGCGATAGTAATCGGAAACAGCCTGCTGATGAGGGAAAAAGGGATCGATCTGACAGCCCTTCAGTCGCTTGAGCAGGAGATCTTGGAGTCTGGGAGGCAGGGCGATACAGTCATATATATCGGATGGGACAGGAGACTGCGGGCGATGATGGTGATCTCTGACGTTGTCAGGGATGAGGCGTCAGAGGTGATGCATACGCTGAAGAAGATGAACTGCGGAGTTGCCGTTGTCAGCGGCGACAACAGCGCAACCACGAGGGCTATAGCCTCCCGGGCAGGAATTGATGAAGCCCTGGCTGAGGCTTCACCTGTCGGGAAAAAAGATTATGTTGCCGGGATGCAAAGGGGAGGACAGATGGTCATGATGGTTGGAGACGGTATCAATGATGCACCGGCGCTGACAGAGGCATCAGTAGGCATTGCGATGGGAAGGGGAACAGACATTGCGATGGAGAGCGCGGATGCCATACTTATCAGGAATGACCTCAGGCTTATACCCTATTTTATAGGATTATCGCGGAAGACCTATTCTGTAATAAGGCAGAATATCTTCTGGGCTTTTTTCTATAATATCGTTGCGATCCCTCTTGCTGTTGCGGGATTGCTCCACCCTATTGTTGCTGCAGGGGCGATGGCAGCCAGCTCCCTCTTTGTAGTGGGTAATTCGCTGAGGATAAGAAAAGAGAGCAGGTTATAGCATTATGTGGACTCTCGGTTTTTTGATATTTCTGTCGCTGGTCCTGGGCATCGGCGCCTGGCTTTTTTTTATCTGGTCCGTGAAGAGCGGGCAGTATGACGACATCGAGGGGCCGAAGCACAGGATGCTCGATGATGACGATGAGGACACGGCTCATCGGTAAATCCTCGTTTCATGGCCACTGCCTCAAAAACTTTTCCCAAGCGCCGGTTACTCGAAGATTCTGCGGCTTGATCAGAGCACACGTGGCAAAGACATATAAAAGCATCCCTGGACAGACGAAAGAGTTTTTTCGGCATTTCCGTGAAATTTCTGCATAAAGCATGATAGGTGATCGTTGCTTTCTCCCTTTGTAAAAAATGATTTAATAATTTCCTGTTCTATGTAAAAATAGGAAAAACATTCTTTCAGGGGAGGTAGGTCTATGTCAGCAGGGATGATAGCTTTGCTTGTCGGAATATTAATACTCCTGGGTGCCGTCGGTATTGTTGTAGGTATATACAACAGTCTCATAACAGTCAGGAATAATGTTCAGAAGGCCTGGAAAAATATCGACGTAGTGCTTCAGCAGAGAAACGATGAACTGGTCAAGCTCATAGATACCTGCAAGGCTTATATGAAACACGAGGTGGATCTTCTGAATAAGCTAACTGAACTGCGCACCGGTTACACAATGGCCAGGGAGCTCGAAAAGAAGATCAGCATCGAAAACGAGTTGACCGGCCTGTTGTCCAAGCTTAAGATGGTTTGGGAACAGTACCCTGATCTCAAGGCGGTCCAGAGCTTTTTACAGGTACAGGAGCGCGTCTCTGCTGTGGAGTCCAAAATCGCCGATTACCGTGAGATGTTTAACGACTCGGTGAATATATTCAACATCCAGATTGAGCGCTTCCCCGACCTGATCCTCGCAAAGATGATGAGCTATCAGCGTCAGGCATTTCTTGAGGTGCCGGAAGAAAAAAAGAGAGACGTGAAGATGAACTTCTCTTAAGGGACGTTTTCCCTGTTGTCTCCGATTATGAAACCAGGGTTATTGATCATTCCGGCAATTCTTTGCGGCCTTCTCGCGATAGCGGGCGTTGGCTATCTCATCAGCCTCTTCAACAGTCTCATACAGGTCAGGAATAACATCGGCAAGGCATGGCACAATATCGACGTGCTTCTTCTGCAGCGCAACGAAGAGATACCGAAGCTGATCGATGTGACAAGGGCCTATGTGCAATATGAGTGGAATGTACTTGAATCGCTGACGAGGCTGCGCACTCTATACCTTACTGCCGGACGCACAGACCAGAAGACGAAGATCGAGAACGAGCTTAAGCAGAAGATGCAGGGTCTCAAAGCGGTATGGGAAGGATATCCTGACCTCAAGGCCAATGAACTCTTTCTGAAACTTCAGCAGAGGATATCCGAACTCGAAGCGGCTATTGCCGAGCGTCGTGCCTTTTTCAACGATACGGTCACGATCTACAACATACAGAGAGAAATATTCCCCCAGGTGATCTTTGCATGGATGCTCGGGTTCAGGCATCACCCTCTGCTTGTGATGCTGAATGAGAAGGGGCGATGAAACCATTTCTTTATTTCACGGGATTTGTCATATTCCTTTTCCTTGTGCTCTTCATGCCCTATGACTGGTGGCAGAAGCCTCCAGCGAAGCAGCCGGACAAGCTCATAGGAAAGATCCTGCCTTTTCTCAATATCAGCATCAGAAATATTCTGCTCCGGGCTTTTTTCCTCGGCTTTATGCTTTTAATCTATCTTTTGTCGATCATATGGGTCCCCATCATAGCAGGGATTGTAATCACAGGGGCAATTCTCCGTTCAGTCTATCTTCGGATTCGCGGACGCGCTGCAGAACCTGTAACAGGATTAATCATGCTGCTGGTTATCGGCAGCATATTCATAATCGGAATTATCGCGCCTCTCAGGACCGTGCCGATAGCAGGCTATCTTCTGCTGGGAAAGCCTGCCGGCAATTTCTGGGAGGCGATGACCGTCGGCAAGGGCTGGATGACCATGGATGGCATTATAGGCCTCTGCGGCATCTTCGGAGTTGCTTCATGGATGCTTTTGGATGCAGTATGGAGGTTCCGTCAGGCGAGGCAGGTGGAGAACCTTGCGACATCGAAAATCGGCGCTCTTGGTATGGGGCTTGTGGAGATTCAGGGGAAGGTGAGGCCCGTATCCGGAATCGGAGCCGGTTCTGTGGTAGAGCTTAATTATAGTATGTTTGATTATCTTAAGCCGGAACAGCGCATATCGAAGTTTATGCTGGACGACGGTACCGGTACAGTATTAGTGGATGCTACCGAATGCAGGGTAAGAGCCGGCTGGATATCTGAAGTGGCATCAATATTCGGTGTGCGCGAGATCGTTCTGACGAGAAGAATCACACGGGATGAATTTACTGACGGGGTCAGAAAGACGCTTGAATTCGGTGACAAGGTCTACGTTATCGGTAACGCTGAAAGGGCTCAGTCAGGTGATCTGGTGCTGCGGCCTGCATCGAGGCCGGGCTGGAACGAAGTCCTCTGGAAAACCCTGTTTGGGGCTGTTAAACCTCCTAAAGGACGTGATATCCATGATGCATTTTTCATTACCGACGGCGATGAAAAGGGCGCAAAACAACATATCCTGAAAGGTTTTCGCACCGTGCTCTCCTGGGGGCTGATCTGGATAATCTCGTCCGTAGCTGTCATATGGACGGCTCAGCAACCCTGGCGCCAAGCGCCGCCGCCCGATTCCTGGCGCAGCGCATACTGGCGCGGCCCTGAGCCGAATCCGAATCCGATGGTCCTGGATTATACCCGCAACGATCGCCTCTTCAGGTTCGAAAAATATATTAAGACAGTAGGCCCCGAATCATATAATCAGATCCCTGCTCTTATTGAGGCGATGGCTTACAAAGACTATCGGTTTTACGAACCTGCGATGTGGGCGTTGATTAAGATGAAGCCGAAAGTAAAAGGCATGGCCGGAGAGGTGGTGCCTATTCTCGTCAGCCATCTTCACTCGTGCAGTTACAATGCGAAAGCTCTGCAGGCAACGATTTTGGCGCTCGGTCGCTTTGGACCTGATGCCGAAGAGGCTGTCCCTGCTCTCGTCGATCAGCTCAAATGCGAGAAGACCGATACCTATGAAGTGACCCCGAACATTATCCGGTGGCAGGCTGCGAGGGTGCTGGGGGAGATTGGGCCCCAGGCACGCGAAGCAATTCCCGATCTTACAAAGGCGCTGAATGATTCAAGCGCCTTTGTGAGGGATGCTGCCCGGCAGGCCATATGGAAGATCGGGAAGGGATCTGCTTCTGAAGACCAGGACAAAAAGAAAGGGCCGAGTTGGATCAGACTACCGCGCAGATAAAAGGTTAAGGCTGTGACCTTTTCAGCTCAAAGCACCTGATCCCGTCCGCAGATGCGAAATCGCTTGTCCTTTTCATCAGCCCCGGCTCGCTGCCGCATAGCTGCAGGACATCGCCCATGAGTTTGAAGGAGCCAAGAGAAATCTTTCCTTCATACGCTTTGTTCGGCGCCTCGGTAATCTTTACATCGAAAACAGCCCCGCCCCGAAGGACTCTCAGACTTCCTCCGCTCAATCCAAGATTCCAGTCAGACATGGCAATGCCGCGATAGCCCTTCCCTGTTGAGTTTCTGACCGATACCTCGTAGTTTTCGCCGAATGAAAAATCCCATTCATCTGAGGACTGTCCGGCTTCGTGGCCCTTCCAGGCGCCTACTACTTTATGATATTCAAAGGGCTTTGATGTGTCGGGTATCGGCGCAGACGCCGGTTTTTCTTCCGGCATGCTTATCTTGACCTGCCAGTCCTCTTTGCTTATCTTCCAGAGGCCATCCTCCTTGATGAGGTTTACAGTTCCATGGACAGTTCCATCCTGCGATCTTCCGGTCAATTTGATCGTGGCTGCATCTCCGTTGATGTTCACCGCCGTTATCCTTGACTGAGCCGGATAAAAGGCCTTTATCATGCCGAGCATGGTCGCTGCTTCCGGTCCTTGGAGTTCCTTCGCCTTCTCCCTTGCCACAAGTCTCTTGAGAGCTTCAACGTTTTCAGCCTGAACTGCCTTGAAATATTCTATATAGGCCTCCTGAACTTTCTGCGGCTGATCATCAGTGATGCCTTTTATGGAATCACACCCTCCGGCCAGGACAGAAATGCATATAATAGCTATCGCAAACATTAGAGCCTTCCTTATATTGAGCAGAGCACCTGATCTCATTTTTCCTCCATGACGTGAAGCGGGATATGTGTTTGTATTGTATATAAAATGATTCTTTTTTTATAGGCATTATGCTGCAAGGTCTCCAGCGTGCTAATATTTAGATCATGCTTGAGATATCGCTCAATGGCTGGTTTGAAGATATGCCTCCCGGACAACTGTATCTTGTCGGCGGTACTGTTCGTGATCTTTTTTTGAATTCCTCCCCCAAAGATATCGATCTCGTATGTAAGGATGCTAAACATATTGCTCACAGCATTGCGCGGCAAAAGAATGCGGCCCTCGTTGCTCTGGAAAAGAAACCTGAAGAGCCCTGTTATCGCATAGTCGACATAAAGAACAGAGAAAAACTCCTGGATATAGCTGAAATGAGGGGCGAATCGATATATGAGGATCTCGGACGGAGGGACTTTACAGTCAATGCGATTGCGATCGAAATACGAAATGACTGCAGTCTCGGCAGGATAATCGATCCTCTTAAGGGAGAAAAGGACATAAAGGACAGGATCATAAGGAGAGTCAGCGACAAGTCCCTGGAGTCCGATCCTCTGAGAATCTTACGGGCTGTACGCTTTGCCGCCACCCTTGATTTTGAAATCGAACCGGTGACGCTGGAAGAGATGAAGATGAAATCGCCCTTGATCAGGAATGCTTCTTCGGAGAGGCTCATGGCGGAGCTGATGCTGATTCTGAGATGCCGGGAGGCTACGGTTTTTTTCAGACAAATGGATGAGCTTGGTCTGATCGACACCATATTGCCGGAGAGCATCCCTATGAAGGGTTGCAGGCAGAACGGATATCACCACAAGGATGTATGGGAGCATTCCCTTTTGGTTATGGAGAATGCAGAGCATATCATGAATGACCTTTCAGGTTTTTTCGGTGAAGCAGGCAGTGAGGTGGCGCTTAACCTTGGTTCCGACAGACTCTCCCTTTTGAAGATGGCGGCACTGTTTCACGACGTCGGCAAACCCATTACATCCGGACTTAATGATAAAGCCGGAAGGATAACCTTTTATGGTCATGAAAAGGCAGGTGCCGGAATTATCGAGGATATGGCGGTCAGATTGAAGATGTCCTGTCAGGCAAGGGATTTTCTGAGACTGATGGTTGCAGAACATCTGAGACCCCTCTTTCTTGCCTCTCACAAAAGCGGGGCAGCCGCACGTATGAGATGGTTTCGCAAGATGAAAGACGACGCCATCCCTGCCATTATCCTGAGCATGGCTGATATCATGAGCAGTTTAGGGCCTGATTCAGGAGAGGACTTCAGGGTACGTCATATCAGCTGGGCAAGAGAAATCATCCTGGAGTATTACAGAGGCATTAAGACAAGGATAGAGACCCCAATCCTTGTCAGCGGTAATGATTTGCTGGGACTCGGTATGGAATCCGGCCCCGGTATAGGAAGAATCCTTGCCGGAATCAGAAGTGCACAGGATGTCGGCGATATCAGCACTCATTCGGAGGCGATTGAGCTGGCAAAGAAACTTATCGGAGAACTGACTGAAGAGTAGTCTCTGCGAAGCAGGCAAAACACACGAGAGTTTTTAATAGCGTAATGGCGGGGCGGACGGGACTCGAACCCGCGACCTTCCCGATGAATCGGGACGTTCTAACCAGCAGAATCAATCAATTTAAATAGAAGATCTTTTCTATGAAGAGCTTTGAGGTCAGTTTCTCTTTTGAGAGCCCCTGATCTGGATTCAAATTCTTCGGAGTAAAGCAACTTCCAGGGGCGCCTGGGTTTTGTATATTTTGAGCGACCCTGATTATGCCTTATAAGACGGTCCCGAAGGTTATTGGTCTGACCAACGTACAGGGAGTTATCTCTTTGACTTTGAATGATATAAATATAAAATGGCATATCAGGAAGGTAATGGCGGGGCGGACGGGACTCGAACCCGCGACCTCCTGCGTGACAGGCAGGCGTTCTAACCAGCTGAACTACCGCCCCCGCTAACTTACGACCCAAAACTTACTGGTTAAGCGACCTTCCCGATAAGTCGGGACGTTCTAACCAGCTGAACTACCGCCCCCGCTAACTTATGAC
>JACRHE010000167.1 GCA_016217695.1 Nitrospirota bacterium
CTGCCTCATAGACATCTTTGAGCTCCAGTTCGTCAATACATTTAAGATGCAGACAGGCGCTGCAGTCCACCTCTGTCTTACAGCCCTGCGAGGCCGCTCTCATAATCGTAACATCCCCTCCCTGCGGCCCCCACACTTCATGATCAGTCGGCCCGAAAATGGCTATGGAAGGAATTCCCAGCACTGCAGCCAGATGCGTGATGCCTGAATCATTGCCGATGTAAAAAGATGATCTTTTCAACAAAGACGCCACCTCTGCCACTGTCTTATCCCTGATAATCACTGCGCTAAACCCATTTTCCGGAATTAAACTCCAGAGTTTAGCAGAGAGGTCCTCCTCTGCAGGCCCAAAAATAATCTGAACATGATATAGCCGGTCAGAGCAAAGCCTCCTGATCAACTCAAGATAATTATCCCAAGGCCAGCACTTTCTCTTTCCGCCGCTGCCGGGATGGATGCTGATAAGCGGCAGTTCAGGACAGGAAGGTCTTGTATTTTCCGGCGCGCCGATCACAGGCATGTCAGCAGGCGTGATTCCGGCCGCCTCCAGCTGATGCAGCTGATAGGCCGCAACCGGCATCCTCTGTCCTTTTGGCGGGAAAGCCCTGACAGCGTGGCAGACAGGGATACAATACCTTATGGTACTGAGAAAGTGGCTGTCAGGATTGGTCGTAAAGACATATGCAGCGTCAAAAGCACAGAGAAACGATCTTAATTTATCAGGCAACTGAACGGAATCCGCATATAATGCAGCGAATAATTCCCTGTCATTGGATGTTATTTCATCAGCCAGGTCATTTTTCAGGATAATGTCGGCGACGTCCGTCCTGGCAACCAGGTGAATCCCGCTTCCAACGTAGTGCTGTCTTAGGGAGTATAAGGCTGGGAATGACAGAATGAGGTCGCCGAGTGCTCCCTGGTGATAAATAAGTATTTTCTGTTTATGCATGACATACCGTCCGCCGTGTCATTGCCGCAACGTAAAGGTTGGTTCATCAGTAGCGAAGCTTAAGATATCTCCAGCATCCGGTCCAAGGCCCTTTTTGCAGGCACCCTGATATGCTGAGGGACTTTGATCAGATATGTATTTTCCTGAAAAGCCCGCAGGATGCTCTTCAGAGTAGTCTTCTTCATATTCGGACATATCATGTCCTTCCTGAGAGGGTGAAAGGCCTTTTCCGGGTTCTCCTTCCTGAGCCTGTGCAGGAGGCCGAGTTCTGTCCCGATAATAAATTCCCTTTCAGAAGAAGAGGCGGCAAACCTGAGCATTCCGGACGTGCTTGTGACATGGTCTGAAATCTCAAGCACCTCAATCCTGCATTCAGGATGCGCCACCACCACGGCAGCCGGGTGCTCCGCCCTCGCCTTTGCTACGTCTTGCACCGTCACCCTTTCATGGACGTTGCAGTAGCCGTCCCATGCTATCACTTTCTTCTTCGTGTTTCTCGCAGCCCACATAGAAAGGTTTTTGTCAGGGATGCAGATAACCTCATCGCCCGGCAACGACTCGATGACCTTGACCACATTGGCAGACGTGCAGCAGATGTCGCTTTCAGCCTTGACATCAGCCGTGGTATTGACATAGGCGACGACCGGAACGCCCGGATACTGCCTCTTTATGTCCCTGAGGGTAAATTCAGGTGGAAAGACAAAGGCAGGAGGGTTCTCAAAGCCGGGGAAGCTCTTTCTAACAGGTCTCGGCGAGTCAACGTGTATCATATCTGCCATTGGACAGAGCGCCTCTTTTTCGGGAAGAAGAACGGTTTTATCAGGGGAAAGGATCGAGGCGCTTTCAGCCATGAAATTGACGCCGCAAAAGACGATCATTTCGCAGTCGAGAGTTGCAGCCTTACGGGAAAGCTCCAGGGAATCCCCTACAAAGTCCGCTATATCCTGCACCTCTTCTCTCTGGTAATTGTGGGCGAGGATGATCGCGCGCTTCTCTTCCTTTAACTTCAGAATCTGTTCCTGAAGCTGGATTATCTCAGAAGAGGGCATCTAGAACCTTGCTTTGGCTGTCCTGGCAAGATACGAATTCGTAAAAAGGACTGTACCGTCATCAAGCTGAACTTTATAAACAGGGGTTGGTATCGCCATGGGAGCCTCTTTCTTCACCGGCTCTGATACAGGATAACTTCTCTTTCCCCGGTACAGAGCGTAAACCTTTTTCACGTAATCTCTCGTTTCGGAAATCGGCGGTATAGCCCGGTACTTCTCTACGGTCTTCGGACCGGCATTATATGCGGCCAGGGCAAGGGTCGTATCCCCGTTGAACTTCTCAAGCAGGTACTTGAAATACTTCGTGCCTCCATCGATATTTTCCTGAGGATTGAACGGGTTGCCGACGTTCATGTCGCTGGCGGTAGAGGGCATAAGCTGCATGAGTCCCATGGCCCCCTTCCGGGAAACAGCCCTGTGATTGCCGTTGGACTCTGTCTTGATTATAGCGTTGATCAGTTCCGGCTCGATCTCATAGCGTGATGCCGCCTTCTGAACATAACCGCTGTACTCGTGGCTCAAAGATGTAGTCAGTGGCCTTTCAGTCTCCTGCTTCTCCCTCATGACCTTTTCTACCTTCTTTCCGAAAGGCGAGTCTGTGTAACAGACAACCCCGTTTTCATCGACATATCTGAATATGTCCGCAGTCGCTGAACCTGCAAAAAAAAGAAAAAAGGCCGTTAGACCTGCTATCCTTAGCATGCATAAATCCTAACATTTAAAGCCCGGACTGTCAATATTTGCAAGGCCTTCAACCCCAATCCACCATCACAAAAACTGCATCCGGCGAGAGGACGTCATTCTCTCTCATTCTCGCCCCGATCAGATCGGGACTCCGAGGCCCGCTACCAGGTCCGCGCTCTGGCGAATTCGCCGGAGCGACCGGACCGCTCACCTAGTCGGTGAGGCAATACGGCCCGCTGAAGCCGTTCGAACGCATCCTCTCGCAAATTTGATGGTGGATTCCGGCAGCCGGGTCTTGTAACTATCAGCAGGAAGAGTTAAAATTATCCACAGCCGCTGTCTTGCGGCATACATCATAAACGCCGGGAGGAAACGATGCAGGAAACTCTGGACGAAAAGCCTGAAGAAACAATGAATACCGGAGAGGCTCAGCCGGACCTTCCAGTTTCAGGGATAAAAGGATTTTTCAAAAAAAACGGACCGGCAATCGGTCTTGTAGTGCTGATCCTCTATGTCATCTTGCTAGCCATAGGTGTATTTGCCGAGGTCTTTAAGATCCAGTCCATCCTTGACTGGTGGATATTCCGCGCACCGAGCAGGTAACCGCTTTTTCGCCGGCCGCCCTTTTCATCCGGACAGCCCTCCTCCCTGTCTTAAAAGGAGGGCAGACTCGGTAAAAAGGATGAAAATCGCCTTGATCAGGCTGCCAGAGATATCGCAGACAATGATTCCACTGCTTTCTGCCTCACTTCAAGGTAAAGCCCGAGATGGCCTTCTGCGGTATAGTCAAATGCAATCTCCTCCCTTAAAAGCACAGAGACCGTATAAGCAAGCTCTTCAAGTTTCTCCCTGAGCAGATCCTGGGTCTTCTCTTTCAGGTCATAGAGTTCAAGGATGTCCATGATCTCGCCGATATCACCAGTGGTATAGGATTCGAGCAGAAACGGTCCTGCAAAACCGTCATCAGCAGCCTGAAGCCGCTGCCTCGCCTTCGATATCTGATGTTTCAGCCGCCCTATGCAGAGCCCGTATATCTTTACGCCTTCCGTATCCATGCTTCCTCCTGATTCATATTTATTTCAAGAGAGGAGCAAGCCGTATGCCAGAGCGGAAATGGTGCAAAACAGCCATTGCCTGAGTGAGCCCCTCGTCCGGCTGTCTATTTATTAATCTTACTGCTTATTATTTAAGCATATTATTCCCCAAACTGCGATCATTTCACGGTCACTACCTCAAAAACTTTTCGTAAGCGCCAGTTATCGGAATCTTCACCGGCTTGACCAGGGCACACAGATCACAGACACATAAAGGCATGCCACATACTGACGAAAAGCTTTTTTCGGCATGCCGTGAAATTGATGAAAAATGCGATACAACAGTTGGAAGAGACGGCTTGTTTCAAATGTTGAATATAGGTTAATTAATTATCTGCGGAGGGAGGAGGGAGACCCTTAGGTTAAGAGGTGATTAGGGCACATGTTAGGTGGGTATCCCGGCAGTAGCTTCAGGCTTCCCTTGACCTCATCGGAAGGGCCTGCTCACCGCTTCCAGCACGTCGGATTCCCGTATTCATATGTTCCCCGACCTCATAACCTAAGGAGTCTTTAAAGAATGGATGGGGGGTCCATTCAATACTCTTATCGGCACCGCCGCAAATAACTTTAATCCGGCCTGTCCCATGTTGTTGTAATATAAAACATGAAGCCGAGATTATATCTGAAGACAGGAGACAAGGTGGCTCACATCCGTTTTTCGGCCTGGGGAAACGGAAAGGTGGTCGAAGAAAAACACTCTTCGCTTGCAGGCGGCTTCTGCATGGTCAGGATACTCTTTGACGACGGAGTAATGCGTTCCTTTATAAACGATCTGGATAACGAATGCTGCTGCTATTATGCGGGCATGCGCATTACCTGATCCTGATCCCGGTCTCAACAAAATCTGCGGGACTGACAGGGCTCGAAACAACAGCAGGGTTATCTCTCCCTGACCTCCACTTCGGCGGTTATCTCCCTGTCACCCCGCAAGAAAGTTATGAAGATGCGTTTCCCGGGAGAGAGTGTTTTCAGGATATCCGATAACTCTCTGAGGCTTCCTACCTGATCCCTCCCGATCCGTATGATAACGTCTCCCTCCTTCAGCCCGCATGCCTCTGCAGGAGAGCCTGGCAATACCCCTGATATGCGGCACCCTGCACCCTTGAAGGAAAAATCAGGTATGGTTCCGATGCTGACCCTCCTCTCAAGCCTCGGAGTATGACGGAATGTCTGCCGGGCCTTCACGGTCGCAGTCAGAGGAGCTTCCCGATGGGCGAGGTATTCGATCGCTTCCTTTGCCACTGCCGCAACCTTAATCAGCCCTTCAACGTCTATCTTCTCCAGGGTGTCGGACGGACGGTGGTAGTCAGGATGAGGTCCGGTAAAGAGCTGGACAGCCGGGATACCGGCCTCGTGAAAACTTATGTGATCACTGGCATCGAGTTCCTCAGAAACAGACTCGACCTCGATGCCTGTAACATATCCGGCGCCCCTGAATATATGCTGCCACTCAGTAGCAGAGCCGGCGCCGAGGATCAGCAGTTTTTTTCTGCCTAGGCGGCCTACTGTATCAAGATTCAGCATGCCCATGCCCATTTCAGAGGGGTACCTTTTCATGTTTTCTATGTAATACTTTGATCCTCTTTTTCCTGCCTCCTCTGCCGTGAATGCGACAAATACTACACTGCGTTCAGGCCGCAGCGTCTTACCAAGGACCTTTGCAAGTTCAAGCAGTACGGAAACTCCGCTTGCGTTATCATCAGCTCCGCTGTGTATCTTTCCCCTGTTTCCCTCTTTTACATCAGGCCAGCCAAGACCAAGGTGGTCGTAATGTGCGCCGACCACCACGCTCTGCCCGAACTTTTCAGGGTCTGTCCCGGTGATCACCCCTACGACGTTTTTCAGCATCACCTTCTTTTCCGGGTCGCCGTCCCTTTCCTCCCATACCTGAAAATAGCTTTTATCGTCTCCGGCAGGTTCAAGCCCGGCCTCCATGAACCTTTCCGCGATATATTGGGCTGCCCGGTCAAGCCCCTCAGTTCCGAATCCCCTGCCCTTGAGTTCATCACCTGAAAGAAACCCGATTGTCCCGAGCATCCTTTGCCCGGAAAAGACCTGCGGAAGTAAAGTCAGAGGCTCCCTCTCTGCGAGACCCGACATGCCGACCCTTGTCATGCGACCATCCCTTCCAGCAGGATAAGCAGTCAGGGGAGAGTCCAGGACAGGCCATCTTCCCTTCGCCATATTTTCGGGTTCATTCCCGCTGAATCCGAGATAGCTGTATTTATGGTAATGGGGAAGCTTTCTGCCGAGGCCAGGCAGCGAGCCGGCATTGTCAGACAGAATCAGGGTCAGCGCATAGTCCCTGTTCGAAGGATTTACTGAAGTGAATACGAACGAGTGGTCAGCGCGCTGAATTTTGTTTCTTCCTATGCGAACAACTTCTTTGTTGAAACTGACATCAAAGGCCGAGAGTGTAGCACTAACTGCCCTGAAAAAGCGGTTCTCCCATCCAAGCACTGTCACGGCCCTGTCTGCAGGAAGACTTTCAACTTCCCTGTCGAGTCTTATCTCGACCTCTTCAGGGCCTGACCGGCTCAGGGCTCCGGCAAGCTCATGATAGGCACTGAGGATTTTTTTATCTGAGGATGACGGCAGGAGTATCAGCATCTTATTTGCGCCAAAGGCCTGAGACAAGGCAGGAGGTATCTCGTCCCTGTCAAGCCTCCGGAAGATGTCAAATTCAGGGTCCAGATCGACACGCACAGGCCGTCGCGGAAGACGGAGATTCAGGTCGAGGCTCTTTTTGTCCATTGTGACTGTGACCTGATATGCCTTTGCATCTCCTTCCATGGTAACCGCGACAGGTATTCTCAAACCGTATGCCTCCTCATCCTGCATCTGTTCGATCACAGCTGTCAGGACATGCCCTTCCCCATCCTGCATAGCCACTGCATCCCTTAACCTGAGCTTCGGGCTGCCTGTCCTTTTGACCCACTGTCCAAATTCATTTTTCAGGTCCTTTCCAGACGCCTTTTCAAAGCCCTTTTCCAGGTCTTGGAATGAGGCAAACCGGAATCTATTTTCCCTGAAGAATTCCTGAAGGCCTTCCTTGAACACCCGGTCTCCCAGTGCAAGCCGCAGCATATGGAAAAACATCAGCGACTTTCCATACCCTATCGCCTCTGTTGAAGAGCTGTGGCGCGAGCGAAACGCGGTGAGCGGAAAATCCCGCCCGCTCCGGACATAATCAGCGTATTTCTGGAGTGTTGTCATCCGGTACTCAGAGCCGTTACCCTGCTGCTCCTTAATAAGATGGTCAGCGAGGTAAGCGGTAAGCCCCTCTGACCAGTTGCCGGAGGTATAGTCCGTAAAGACGCTGTTTCCCCACCAGCTGTGGAGTATCTCATGGGGATAGGAAGAGTTGATGATAAAAGGCAGACGGATGACCTTAGTTCCAAGGAGCGTAAAAGAAGGCATCCCGAACCCTGTTTCCCAGAAGTTCTCGACAAGAGCGAACTTCCTGTATGGATAACGGCCGATCAGGCCCTCATACATCGCAATATAGCGGTTCGTGGCATCCAGATATTTTCCCGCGAGTTCATCATCAGGGCTCAGCAGGAAAACCATGGATGAAACCCTTCCTGAAGACTGCGTATACTCATGAAACCGTCCGGCTATGAGAAATATCTCGTCCTGCGGTTCAGCTGACTCCCACCTGACTGTGGTTCCATCCCCGGCCTTTTCATGCAGCGTACGGCTGCCCTGGCTTACCGCATCCCAGCGAGGAGGCAGAGAAACCTCCAGGCTAAAGGTTATGATCTGCTCATCGGTCCTGGGATACCAGTATGAATTCCCTGAGAGAAATATCCCCTCAGAAGAGATAACGCCGGGTGTTGAACTGATACCCTTTGCCAGTTCCCTGCCCTGAGTTTCTATCGGATGGTTTATGACACCGCCGAATGAGATTGCGACTGATCGCATACCCTGCGGCAGGTTTACACGAAAAGCCTCCACAGATACACCCCCCTGCACCAAGCTGCCTTCCGGAATGATAATGACGCCATCAGTCTTAGCAACAGGTTTAAGCCCGCCGTGGAGTGTAAATTGGAACTCCGGCAGATACTTATCGGGCAGTGTCATAGTATCTTCAGCCGTAAAACGCTGCTCCTGCGGATAAAGGACAATCTTCAGGTCATGCCTGATAAAAGCATCCCGGGCAATACGGCCTTCATCGGCTGAAGAATCAGTGGCGATCATCAAGAGACATGCAGCGGTCAGGAGTATAACAAAGAGACGTCTCATCTGCCGGCCCTATTCAACCCAGTCAGCAATGAATATGTCCGTTGCCCTCGGCTTTTGAGGGTTCCTGTTGGAGGCAAAAGAGAGCTTCTTACCGTCAGCTGAGAACATGGGGAAGCTGTCAAAGACATTATTGTGCGTGATCCTTTCAAGTCCGGTCCCGTCCAGATTAATCATGTAGAGCTCGAAGTTATGCCCGAACTTTTTTATATCCTCCCTCCAGTCATCCATGTTGCTTGAGAAGATAATGCGCTTATTGTCCGGGTGCCATGAGGGCGCCCAGTTAGTTGCACCGTTATGCGTCAGCCTCCTCTTGTTCGACCCGTCAGCATCCATTATCCATAAATCAAGGGGAACTGGGACGATATAATCCCGTTCCATGCAGTCTCTCCAGAGTGCCTTTTCCTCCACGGTTTCAGGATACCAGGCCCGCCAGACAATCTTTTTCCCGTCAGAAGAGAACCACGGTCCTCCGTCATACCCGACCCTGTCGGTCAGCCTTCTGAGATTCGTCCCGCCGGCATTCATGATATAGATATCAAAATCTCCTTCTCTCTGGGAGCCGAAGACTATCTGTCTGCCGTCTGCCGAGACAATCGGTTCTGCATCATATTTAGGATTGTCAGTGATCTTTTTCAGGCCTGTTCCGTCCGCATTAGCTACGAATATATCATAGGGATAAAGAGGCCACACATATCCAGCAGGCAGCTCCCTCTTTGGGGGGCAAACGCCGGGAAGATGGCTTGTCGATGCAAAGATAATCCGCTTGCTGTCAGGAAAAAAGAAAGAACAGGTATGGGCTCCGTGATCAGGGCTGACCATCTTTTTGTCAGTGCCGTCAATATTCATCGTCCATATCTTATCGCAGGAATATCCGCCAAGGTTTGACTGGAAGATGAGCTTCTTGCCGTCAAGGCTGAAATATGCCTCTCCGTTGTCTCCGTCGGTAGTAAGTTGTGTGATGTTCTGGAGATGACGGTCCTTCTTGACTCCATCACCCGGCTGCGCAACAGCCTTTCCTGTGATATATCCGGCAAAAAGAATAACGACAACTGCGAGCAAAGGACTGTTTTTTGTCATATCAGGTTATTTTATACATTAATCGGCTCAGACTGCTGATAAAAAAGTATACCAAATCCTCACAAAAAAGGCGGGAGATCTCAGGGTTAAAATGATAGTGAGAACGTCATTTCTTTTTTAAAACGAGGCGGCCAGATCCAGAATATATTCCGTTACTTTCTTATCGAAAAGGATCGAGGCATGGTTGTCAGGGAAATTCAGATGCTCATCTGCATAGGGCAGCATCGAACTCTCTGCAGACACCAGCCCGTCTCCACTGCCATACCTCATCTCCTCAGGAATAATTCTGTCAGGGATTATTCTTGATATGAGTTCGGGCAGAGAGATTGATACGGCCCTAAGAAGATCAGGGTTGGTCCCTCCGACTGAAACGTACCTCACACCTTCCTTTTTCTTGTCTTTCAAATTACCGTAAAATGCCGAGGCTGGAAGTAACTCCCTCAAGCCGCTGCTGTTGAGAAAGCCGAGGATCCGACTCGCAGCTGACTCCACATCCCTTTTGCTGAAGTTCTTAAGCAGCTCATCCAGAAATATCGTAAGAGGTGACAGATAGACCGCCCACCTTGCCATTGTTGTGCCATGGTGAGGAGTCGCAAGGGTTATCAACCCCTTTATGTTATCATCTGCGCATTCAAGGTATTTTCGGGCTATGAGCCCGCCCCGGCTGTGGCAGATGAATAGGATACCCCTGTCAGCATGTCCCTTATATTCCCTCATCAATTCCTGTAATTCCCTGACCGCCACATCTATCGGCCCGACAGGCCTTGACTGTGACCAGGACAGGACAGAAAATCCAATCCTCCTCAGCTCCGAAAAAGATGTATCGAGTTCTGTATTAAGACCATAGAGCAAAGCACTTAAGGGATATTTGCCTCCTAGAATCTTTGCCTCGCGGGGATTGCTCCAAACCTTCATATTCATTCCTATGCCGTGAATGAATACGGCAAGCGGCCTGTCTTTATCCCCCTCAATAAATATCGTTTCAGGTCTCACCTAATGTCTTTCAACATTCTCTGAAAAAAGAAAAACCCTGCAGTCGAGACCGCAGGGCGTCTGAAGTTGAATAATTGTTTTCAGTGTCATTGTCTCGAAAGTCCCCTCCCTGGAGGCCTGCCTGTCCGGTAGGCAGGGGTGCAGGGGTGGGTTAGGAAGATCAGAACTGCCCCTCTTTATGGCAGTGCCTGCATAAATCAAAGGGCTTATTCGCTTCGTATCGGAAAAGCCTCACCCAGTCAGAGCTGTGAGGCACATGACAGCTGACGCAGCCGAATTTCCTGCCCTTTCGCTTGGGGTCGTTTTTGCCCGAAATAGGATGCCCTTTACTGCCGAAGCCCGACAATATATGTTCGCTTTTGAATACTTTATCATGACACTGCTGGCATACGTCATTATCCCTGAACTTCAGCAGATTGTTATATTTCGAAGTATGCACTCCGTGGCAGAGGTAACACTGCCCTTCCTGCACCGGCTTATGTCCCTGCCTGCTGACAAAATCCCCGTCCCTGTGACAATCGAAGCATAATTCAGGGGGTCTCTTGATCAGCAGCTTTTCCATATCACCCTGGTGCGGATAATGACATGAGTTGCACATCCCTGCCTTAAAAGGCCCATGCTTGTCCCTTCCCTTGAACTCATTTGTGGTATGGCACCTCAGACACAGCTCCGGCATATCCATAAGGAGTATCTTGTTAGCCTTTGACGAATGCGGATTATGACAGGCAGTGCACATCCCGGTCTTGACCGGCGGATGCTGAACCTTCTTGCCGCTGAAGTTGCCCTTATCGTGGCATGAAAAACAGAGGCCAGGGACATCCTGAGTAAGCATCTTGCCCTTTGCGTCGGAGCTGTGAGGATTGTGACAAGAACCGCACATCCCCTCTTTTGCCGGCGGATGTGCATATTTCTCAGAAGTCATTTTTTTATCATGACATGTATAACATAGCTTAGGCGTCTCAGAATGGAGCAGCTTCTGATTCTTCGAGCTGTGAGGATTATGGCAGGAGCCGCACATCCCTGCAGAAACAGGCGGGTGCTGCGACTTCTTCGCAAAAGGCGCCTTGTCGTGACAATTGAAGCATAAATCCGGCATGCCTGAACTCAGGAGTTTCGGCGCGTCCGTTGAATGGGGATTATGGCACATCATACACATACCGTCCTTGACAGGAGGATGAACATACTGCTCGCCGAACTTCGATTTGTCATGACAGTTAAAACAGATCTCCGGCAGTTTTCCTGAAAGCAGTTTATCATTATCCGACGAATGAGGATTATGGCATGAGGTGCACATCCCGGAAGAGACCGGAGGATGCTGAACCTTCTTTCCGAAAGCAGCCTTGTCGTGACAATTCAGGCAAAGACCGGGTTGTTCTGAGACAAGGAGTTTTGCATTAGCAGATGAATGGGGGTTATGGCACGTAACGCATCCCATCCCGAGGGCCGCATGGACATTCTTTTTCGAAAAGAGAGACTTGTCATGGCATCCATAGCATAGATCAGGCGCCTCAGAAGAAAGTCCTTTCGGAGAATTATTCGTCTTTTTGTGAGGAATATCCTTTGCATCTATAGCTGCATGGCAGGTAGGGCATCCCATAGCAACAGCGGCATGAACCACCTTCTGGCTCTTCAGAGGCTCGTGACACATAAGGCAGTCTATATCTTCGGCCCATACACCCGAGACATAAAGGGCGGAAAAAAGAAAGGTCAGGCAGAGCAGCCTGTTCAGAGAGCAAAAGCCCTTCACTATACCTCCGTCAGCCAAAAAGATAGGTAATATTAGTCGTTTTATTAAAATATATCAAGCCATAAATTCTCTCCCCAATCCAGCTTTTTTTGACTCAGTATCTTCCCCTGCCCCTGTCCTCTTTATGCCTGTGTCTATCCTCCTTATGCCTCTCCCTTTCTTCATGCATCCTTTCCCTCTGCATTTCTCCCCTGTCATGCCTGTCCCAGTATTTATCCCTTTCCCATGTCCGCCACTTCTTCCTGAGCTGACCGTATGGAATCCGCTCATGACCCGGAGGTGCTATACGGTAATCAGGCGGAAGTTGCATCAATGGCCGTGGCACCCGGTGAGAAGGGGTATAGGCCCAGGGACCGTTATAGCCGCGCGCCCTGTACCATCTTCCTTCATGGGGGCGGTACCAGTATCCATGATAAAAAAGGATGTCTACATCTATATCAGGGACAAAATAGGCGTAGGTGCCGGGTATAAAAACCAGATGAGGAGGCGCTGAGATCACAAAATGCGGAAGAGGCACGTTGATGCCAATATTGACATTTACCCCCGCATCACTCTTAAGGGGCTGACTGAACCACAAAGCGGTGAATAAGACGATTAACAAAACCAATAGAACTTTTTTTCTCTCCATACTTTTCTCCTTTTCATATGAATATATTTTCTATGTTTACACAAAACAGGCCAAAGTTATATTAATTTTTTTTCATCATGGCGTAAAAGGTGTCATATCCGGTGACAGCCGGAACAGATCTCGCCGGGAGGCAACCGAAGCCTGTCATGCATAGTGCAGATTTAGGGGAAGGCATCTGTGAAACAAAGGAGTAGGAGTCAAAATATTTCATACAGAATGCCGGGAAGGATTGTATGCGGGAACCGAACAAAGTATAATGAAGAAAAACTCACGTACGTGGAGACATCTGCATGCCCAGTCCAAATAGCGAAGTGATATGAAAAATATTAATAACGGAGCTTTCCATCTGCTTGCCTGGTCCTGTATCATCTTGTTTTTTTTAACGGGTAATGCGGCAGGATCAGAACCGAAACAGAGATACACCAGGACTGTCGAAAAGTACACTGTTCCCGATGTCACGCTCATTAACCAGAACGGTTCGAAGATCCGTCTGAGGTCTTTTCTGAATTCAGACAGAACCGTGATACTCGACTTCATCTACGGGACATGCACTACCATCTGTCCTATCCTTTCCGCGGGATATGCCAATCTCCAGAATAAGCTCGGAGCAGACTCGGCAAAGGTGCGGCTTGTTTCGATATCTATCGATCCGGAGCATGATACTCCTGAGGTCATGAAGTCCTATCTGAAAAGGTACAATGCCAAGTCCGGCTGGGACTTTCTGACCGGATCCAGAGAGGATATCAATGCGGTAATGAAGGCCTTTGATGCATATGTACTGAATAAGATGTCCCATTATCCTTTGACTCTGCTCAGGGCTCCGGACAATGACAGATGGGTACGAATATACGGCCTCATCAGCACCTCGGACTTCATGACAGAGTATCAGAGAGTCTTCAGGCGATGAAATGCCTTCTCCCACGCCTGACAAGCCTGCTTTTCACAATTTTCAAAAGAGCCCTTCTTCTCTGGTTTGTCTTAAGCTGTAATCTGCCGGCAGTCGGTGCGGACATACCGTCCGGACTTACATGGGAAGAGGCCCTTAAAATGGGTGAAAGGATCTACCGGGAGGGCATATTGCCGTCCGGCGAGCACCTGCAGGCGATTGTCCAGGACGATATCCCTGTGGACGGCACTATGTTCACATGTGTAAGTTGTCACCTCAGAAGCGGCCTCGGCTCAGTGGAAGGCAGGGTCATCACTCTGCCTGCAAACGGAAAACTTCTTTTTAAGCCCCTTTCGCGCTTACCTGAGATGGCCGGCTCCAGAAAAAAAATGATACCCGGATATCTTAAGAGTTCGGACCGGCGCCCAGCCTATACCGATGAAACCCTGGCCGCAGCCGTGCGCATGGGGGTCGATCCTGCGGGAAGAAGGTTTAATGCGGCCATGCCCAAATATCTGCTCAGCGACCGGGATATGGAAATCCTTGCCTTTTATCTCAGGAATCTGTCTGCGAGTCCGTCGCCGGGTGTCACTGATTCGACATTGAGTTTCGCGACGGTCTACACGGAAGGTGTCGGCAGCGCAGACCTTGAGGCGATGCTCGCACCTCTTGAAGCATATATCCTCGACAGGACCAAACAGGCCGGATATCATAAACTGAAGGCCGGCAGCGGCCCTTTTGCGGAGGAGATGGATCTGTCATACCGCAGGCTTTCCCTTGCCCGCTGGATGTTGAAAGGTCCCCCTGAGACCTGGCAGTCACAACTGGAAGATTACTACAGACAGGAGCCGGTATTTGCCCTGCTTGGAGGCATTTCAGGACATGCATGGAAGCCTGTCCATGATTTCTGCGAGCGCAACAGGATCCCCTGCATCCTTCCCATTACCGATTTTCCTGTAGTCTCGGATGCGGACTGGTATACCTTATATTTCTCCAAAGGCCTCTATCAGGAAGGCGAGGCGGTTGCCAGATATCTGAGGAGAATAATGGAAACTGCCGGGAATATGCCGGTCATACAGGTCTACAGGAAGACCGCTGAAGGGACATCTCCGGCAAAGGGATTTAAGGAAACATGGGAGCGATTCGGCCTGCCCCCGGCTGAAGACAGGATCCTTAATTCTGAAGAGCCTGTGACCGGGGATTTTTGGGAAGGACTCATCAGCATGCACAGGGGAGCGATCATCATATCCTGGCTCGGCAGCAGGGATATTTCCTCTGCTGAAGGAATTGCCCTGTCAGGGGAGAAACCTCATATGCTCTTTGTCTCTTCAAGTCTCCTTGACAAGGACCTGAATACGATTCCTGAAAATATAAGGAGCTTTACGTACATAACATATCCTTACAGGCTCCCGCAGGAAGGCAGAGATGATATCTATTTCCTGGTGAAAAGCTGGCTTAAGGTAAAGAATATCCCTGTAACAAACCTTGAGATCTCTTCAAGTATATACTTTCTCGGCTGGGTCCTCACTGATGCGCTGATGCATATGAAACAGCATTACTACCGCGACTACTTCCTAGATGTGATTGACATGATGCGGGACCAGACCCATCTGGTAGCAAACTATCCGCGCCTGAGCTTCGGACAGGGACAGAGATTTGCATCAAAAGGCTGCTATATCGTGCAGCTGACCGAAGGACAGAAGCCGGAACTCATTAAGAGAAGTGACTGGGTCATCCACTGACAGGCAATATGAATTACTAATCAGTTCATTGGTGAGGCCTTATTAACCCCCACCCCTTCCTCTTAATTTTTTTCAGGATTATTGACAGAGCGTTCTATTATTTAATAAACTTTTCACTATGAAAAAATTCATCCTGCCTGTAATTGCGATACTCTTCCTCGTCTCACATTCCGTTGCGGAGGAAAAAAAACCTTATCAGTCCATCGACAGCAGGTTTGCGCTTATCAAGGGCGGCTGTTTCCAGATGGGCAGCAGTTCCGGAGATGGAAATGCCGATGAGAAGCCTGTCCATGAA
>JACRHE010000172.1 GCA_016217695.1 Nitrospirota bacterium
CTGAGTCTCTCATCCATATTTAGCAGCTTCTGCACCTCGCCTTCCAGCATCTTGGCAACGGGTATGCCGGTCCACTTTGAGACTACCTCTGCTATATCTTCCTCATCAACCTCTTCCTTGAGCATCTTCCTGTGTCTCTGCGCCTCAAGAAGCAGGGTGTTTTCCCTCTCAAGCGACTTATGCAATTCCAGGAGCTTTCCGTATTTCAGCTCAGCCGCCTTTGTGAGGTCTCCTTCCCTCTCCGCCTTTTCAGACTCAATCTTTGTTTTTTCTATCTGTCCCTTGAGGTCCCGGATCCTGGAGATAATCTCCTTTTCAGACAGCCATTGGGCTCTCAATTCATCCCTGCGTACCTGCAGCTCCGCCATCTCCCTTTTTATCTTGCCGAGTTTTTCCCCTGATTCCCTTGAATCTTCCCTCATGACAGCCTGCTTTTCTATTTCAAGCTGTCTCAGTTTCCTTTCTATCTCGTCGAGCTCAACGGGCATGCTGTCTATCTCCATTCTCAGTTTTGATGCCGACTCATCAATCAGATCAATCGCCTTGTCCGGCAGAAACCTGTCTGTAATGTATCTGTGGGAAAGAACAGCAGCTGAGATAAGCGCGGCGTCTTTTATCTTGACGCCGTGATGGACCTCATATCTCTCCTTGAGCCCGCGCAGTATCGATATGGTATCTTCTACAGTCGGTTCCTTGATGAGTACAGGCTGAAATCTGCGCTCCAGGGCAGGATCTTTTTCGATATGCCTTCGGTATTCACCAAGGGTTGTAGCGCCTACACAGCGTAATTCTCCCCGCGCCAGAGCGGGCTTTAACATGTTCGACGCATCGATAGCACCCTCGGCAGCTCCGGCGCCCACAAGCGTATGCAGCTCATCTATAAACAGTATGATCTTGCCTTCTGACTCTTCAATCTCTTTTATGACAGCCTTGAGCCGGTCCTCAAATTCTCCCCTGAACTTCGATCCTGCTATGAGGGCTCCCATGTCGAGCGCTACAACCTTCTTTTCTTTCAGGGTCTCAGGGACGTCACCCGCAACTATCCTCTGCGCCAGCCCCTCAGCTATGGCGGTCTTCCCCACTCCAGGATCTCCAATAAGAACCGGATTGTTTTTGGTCCTCCTGGAAAGGACCTGAATAATCCTCCTGATCTCCTCGTCCCTGCCTATAACAGGATCAAGCCTGCCCTTTGACGCCGACTCCGTGAGGTCCTTGCTGAATTTTTTTAAGGCCTGATATTTATCCTCAGGGCTCGGATCCGACACCCTCTGAGTGCCCCGTATCTCCCTCATAGCAGCAAGCAATCTGTCAGGATCCGCACCATATTTTTTCAGCAGCTCAGAAGAGGCCCCGCCTTCTGCGTGTATGGCCAGCAGGAGATGCTCAACGCTGATGTATTCATCCTTTATGTGGTCTGCCTCCCTGCGGGCATGCTCGAATACATTTTTCAGACGGGGCGAAATATATATCTGACCCAAAGGCGTTGCTCCAACGACCTTCGGCAGCCTGTCAATGATCTCTTCCAGATCCCGCTGGAGTATATCTGTATTTATGCCTAGCCTCTTGAGCATCTGCGAGGCAACGCCTTCCTTATCGTCAAGGAGCACCCAGCAAAGATGCTCGACATCAATCTGCTGCTGGCCTTTCCTCTCCGCCAGTCTCTGAGCATTCTGTATTGCCTCCTGGCTCTTTATAGTAAAGTTATCCATATGGTCCTCCTCACTCTTCTCTCAGTGCCCGTTTCAGTTTATCCCTGAAATCCCTTTTTATTTCATCTTCAAGATAGTCCATCATCTCTTCCATCTCTTTTTGTATGACTTCCATCCGGTGCCTCATCCTGAGTATTATGTCTACACCTGCCTTATTGACACCGAGCTCTCTAGTGAGCTGAAGGATTAGATTCAGCCGTTCAACGTCGCTCTCGGAGTAGAGCCTCTGCTTCTTTGTCCTTCGCGGGCTCACAAGCCCTTCTTTTTCGTACATTCTCAGCGTCTGGGGATGGACCCTCAGCATCTCGGAAACGACACTGATGAGATACAATGGCTGTTTTTTGTCTCTTGTATTCATCTGTGTCTTTCCATTCCTTTTCTGGGGGATTCCCGATAAAGTGTCTCTATCTCCTGTATGGCTGATCTTGCTTTTTCGGTTATATTTTTCGGGACAGCTACTTTTATCGTTACCAGTTGGTCTCCCCTGTGACCGGTTTTTGTGGAGGGGAACCCCTTTCCTGAGAGCTTAAATTTCTGTCCACTCTGCGTTCCGGGGGGTAATACCATCGCAGCTGTTCCATCGACAGTGGGAACTTCTATCTTCGCGCCGAGGGCCGCTTCTCCGAAGGTGACCGGGACTTCAACATTGATGTTTTCACCCTTTCTTTTAAATACAGGGTGCTCCTTTACCATAATTTCTATCTGAAGGTCGCCTGCCGATCCCTTACCCTGGCCGGCGCCGCCCATGCCTCTCACCCGCACTCTGGATCCGGTATCAGCTCCTGCCGGTATTTTTACCTTTATCGTTTCAGAGTGTAATGTCTTCCCACGGCCGCCGCAGGATTTGCAAGCCTTTGTTATCGTGATGCCGCTTCCTCCGCAGGCATTGCAATGCTGGGACATCTTAAAAAAACCCTTGGATGAGGAAACCTTTCCCGTTCCCCTGCATTTGTCACATTGCTGGTATGTCTCTGCTCCGGTGCCCTTGCAGTCCCTGCAGACAATTTCCCGGTTGAATGATATCGGCCTTGTTATGCCTGAAAAAGCCTCTTCAAGTGTAAGCTCTAATCCGAGAATGAGGTCGGGTCCCTTTAAGTCAGCACTATCAAAGCGTGTTCCCTGACCGAAGAGATCCGAAAAGACGTCCCCAAACCCGCCGTAATCAAAACGGTCACCGGAGGTGTAAGCCCTGTAGTCAAAGCCCGGGCCACCACTGTCAAAAGGCGTGCTGCGTCCATACTTATCATAATCAGACCTTTTCTTATCATCTCCCAGGACCTCGTAGGCCTCGCTCAGTTCCTTGAATTTCTGCTCAGCATTCTTATCCCCGGGATTGAGGTCGGGATGATATTTCCGGGCAAGCTTGCGAAAGGACTTTTTTATATCCTCCTGAGACGCATTTTTATCTACACCGAGTATTTCGTAATAATCCTTTACTGATGGAGCCATCTCTCCTCCTTGATGATTCCTATCATAAAACATGAGTTGGACCTTGTCAAGTTAGTTTCTATGAAAGCGCTATAAGATGCGAAATTAATAAAAAGAAGTTTCAGGAGAGAAAGACAGGGGATTTTTAAGGTATAAATTTCAGATTAAGAAACAAGATAAGAAAATCTGTTTCTGAATTCTTTAACGCTCATCTGTGCAGCATCTGCCAGGTGGAGGACACGCCTCTGCTCGAAATCTTCTTTCTCAAGGCGTATCATATACTTCCTTCCAACCTCATAAGTCTCTGAGCTGATATCGACAAGCCTTATTTTTGTCTTCCCTGTAACAGGATCGACCATTTCAACGAAGGATATCGGACGCAGTCTGCCTTCATCAAACACAATCATTGCGCCGGTACCGCCATTTATAAGGAACCTAACCGCGCCGTAACCGAGATTCCGGGTATATTCAATATCATAGGGCACGGGATCAGCAGCCCTCAATTCATAGCCGATATTCTTATCCACAATGGTCATCTTTATTCCTCTTGCCTCAAGACTCTTTTTAACGATATCCCTGAATATCCTGCCGAGCAGGATCTCTGAAAGCCTTATCCTGCCGACTTCATCCTTTTCCACGGCTTCGCAAGTTTCAAGCTCTTTGATATCGAACCTGCCTGATATGCCTTCTGCCAGTATAGCAACGCCGTGGTCTTTGCCCATCGACAGCCGTTTAATAATCGAGCCCTCAAGGATATCGGCAACCTTCTTAAAAGAGAGCTTCTCCTCTGAAAACTCCTCTGGTATCAGGGTAATCGGGGCCCCAGCAGCCTTGCCTATACCGAGTGCGAGATGCCCGGAGTGTCTGCCCATTGTGGAGATAAAATACCATCTGCCTGTAGTCTTGGCGTCTTCCATCAGATTTTTTACAATCTCAACACCCCAGTGGCGGGCGGTATGGTATCCGAAAGACGATCTTCCCCCAGGCAGATGAAGGTCATTATCTATCGTCTTTGGCACGTGCACTATCGAAATCTTTCCCCTCGATTCTCTCTCTATCCATCTTGCCATAAATGCAGTCCCATCGCCGCCGATGGTAATGAGGTATTTCACCTTTAACGCCTTCAGGGTCGAAAGGAGGGTTTTGAAATGTTCTTTTGCTGTTTCCACCGGATCTCTGGATGTCCTTAAAATGGAACCGCCTGTTGTGTGGATTCTCGAGACATCCTCAATGGTCAGGCTGACAGCGCTTTTTTTATCTCCTGCAAAGAGACTCTTAAAGCCCCCGACGATTCCAATGACTTTCTTGCCCTCGTTAATGGCTTCTATGGCAGCAGCACTTATGACACCATTAATGCCGGGGGCGGGTCCTCCCCCGACAACTATGGCGACAACGTCATTGCTCATAATTCGCTCAGCAGACCCGCAGGCACTTCTTTTTTGACAAGGACCTGCTTGACCGTCTTACTAACGATTTCCATGGTATCAACGACCTTCAGCGTGGAAAAGAGGAGGTCAAACTTCTGCTCTATTTCCTTCATGATCGATTCTTTGGCTGCAGTCTCCAGACCCCACCATTTTTTCTTCATGGTGCCGAAGCCTTTTTTCCTTATGCTGTATATGAACTGCTCCTCTGTCTGACCTTCCTTCCTTTCCTTTGCAAACTCTGTCTTTAAATAGGAGTAAACCTCGTCCCTAAACACTGCTGGAAGATGAACGCTATCGTACATAATATTCTGGAATCCTGTCGCAAGGTGCACTTCCGAAGTTGCAGTTTCCGGGAACATTGTGAAAGCCTCTTCAGGAAGGGTGGACGCCCCATGCTGGACTGCTCCGGAAAGACCATATTCCCTGCGGGCGATATCAGACAGCAGCCGCAGTGTCTCAAAATCGATATTAACCTTTGCAAGGGTTCCGTCAGGAAGGACAACACCGCCGTGAGATGTACCTGTCTGAACACTCAGCTTGCTCAGCCCCTTGCCTGACTTAAATATTTGCTTAAATCCATCGAGATATGCCTTAAGCTCATCGGGTGTGCTGTTTTTTCCACCGATTTCGCCGATCTCACCTCCAACAGACACATCTATTCCCTGAGGCTGTAAACTTCTTATATGCGCGGCCAGTTCAGCCGTCCTCTCAAAGTTTGGTCTTTGTTGCTCCGCGAGCGTAGGTTTCTCGATATCAACTATTGTAGAGGTATCAACGTCTATGTTATAAAATTCAGCCTCGATAGCTTCCTGTATCAGGCCTTTCACATAATTGACCTCAGGCGCAGCCTCGGCAAGGTAATTCTTTCTGACCAGCTGGAAGTGATCCCCCTGAATAAAGACAGGTCCCTGAAAACCTTCCCTAACAGCTGCGGCAAGGACAACAGTCGCATATTCCAGGGGTCTCTGTTTTGTATATCCGATCTCTGAGCGGGCTATCTCGAAAATGAAGGCCCCAACCCTCTTCTCCAGCGCCTTCCTGAAGATCGCACGCGCAGTGTCATAGGTAAGTCCTCTGATGTTGATGGCCGGCACTGTAAACCCAGGATAGTCTCTTCCCATCTCTTCATATAGCCCCTGAATGGATGCAGGAAAGGCCCCGCATGCCTTGGCAATTTCCTTGACCAGGAGCAAAAGCCCCTTTTTTCTGTCGTCCTCGGCAAAGACCGCCTCGTGAATAAGCGTGTCCATGTAAGCAGCCAGTCCCTTGCGGTCTTTGACCTCGATTATGTCCTTCCCGACTCTGATAAAATTGCCCAACTCCTTGATGCTCATTCCGCCCTCCTTTATGGATTTCTCAGAGATATTTACAGAATTTACTGTTCGTTATAATGCGTATTATACCGATTTCCAAAGCACATTACGAACTATAAAAAAAATATCTGCAGTTCAGAAAAAAGAAGGCCATGACGGAAAAAGGAAATCTTTTTTCATTTTTTTCTTGACAACCATATTCATGCCTGCTAAGGTCTATCTAAACTGCAAGCCGCAATTGGGGGGCAAGGCTTTGGTACAATCATTGCACAGACAGACAGACAGACAGAATCAGCTCTTATAAGCATAAAATCAACTGAGACAGAAGGCCGTGGCATATAGATGTCACGGCCTTTTTTATGGGGCAAACATGGGGAATAAGCAGATGAACCGGTTGGTCAGAATCTTTATCTTGATATGCCTTTTCATAATGAATGCTCATCGATCATTTGGCGACTCGGTCGACTATCTTTATGATGATGCGGGAAGACTCATAAGGGTTTCAAAGCCTGACAATACCAGGCTCCTTTATTACTACGATGAGGTGGGCAATCTCCTTTTCATAAGCGGCGAAACCTCGATCCCTCAGGCATTGCCTCCCGTTCTTCAAACAATAAGCCCTGAGCTGTTCCTGACAGGGGCAATCCAGTATGTGACGATCAGGGGACAGAACCTTCTGACAACCAGCGGCATCTCCACCGACAATCCAAACCTCACCTTCAGCAAGGTTGTCGCCATGGATACAGCGATACATGCCATGCTATCCTCTGGCAGTGCTACAGTCCCCGGCCAGGCGACAGTTACAGTGAGTACATCATACGGCACTGCGAATATAACGATTGACCTCCATAAGGCCAATATAACACCAGCCGCGGTATCCTTATTCACAATCTGTACAGCCCCGATGACGGTCGACCTCACCCCCGCGGCAACCAAAGACCTCAACGTCGTGATCAGGAACAACAACCCCGACATTGTGGATGCGCAAGCAGCTTCGGTTGTCATACCTGCAGGAGGCACTGCCGGATTCACCATAAGGGCTGTCAGAGAAGGCATTGCAACGATCAGCATCGGCAACACAGACGCGACAGTTTACGTAACCCAAGTCAATGCCCTGGACATTGAATCAGCCCCTGTTGCCGTGTCTATAGGCTATGTCCCGGCAGATACGCTGATCCATTCGATACCGGTTAATGTCAATTTCGAGTTATACGGCGGCTCGGTGATGTATTCGGACAGGGTGAGCGTATCCATGCCGATGACCGCAAACCCGTTTCTGTCACGGCCTGTCTGCGTGAAGATATTGAACAACTGACAAATCATAAACTGACAGCAATATATCAAGGAGGGATCACAATGAGACACAAAGCGGCAAGTCTGATGATAGCGGCGCTGATGCTTTTGGGCAGCCATGCCATGTCATGGGCCTTCAGCAGCGGAAGCACAGGGGCGGACGGCGCCTTCAATCCGGCGTCGAGCATCGAGGTTGTATTGCCCGCAGACGGGAAGCTTAACTACACGACGGTAAACATACCGACCGGCGTGACAGTCACGTTCAAAAGAAATGATGCCAATACCCCGGTGTATATGCTTGCAACAGGCGACGTGACTATAGCCGGCACTCTAAGCGTCAATGGAACAGACGGCAGCGGTGCAGTTTCCGGCAAGGGAGGCCCCGGCGGTTTTGACGGAGGCCTCGGAGGCGCCTTCAATGTGCTTGGAGGCAAAGGCTTAGGGCCGGGCGGAGGCAATACAGGCAATTTCAGCACCAATCCGACACCGTCATACGCTTACAGTAGTGGCGGCGGCGGTGGTGGCTATGGCTTTGCAGGGACAAACGGAGGGGGTCATTCAACCTACGCCCCTGGAGGTATCGCAGGCGGAACATATGGCAACTCAAGGGTACTCCCTGTCATGGGCGGGTCAGGAGGAGCAGGAGGTCCTGGCTCCCCGGTCACTGGATTTGTTCATACAGGGGGGGCAGGCGGAGGCGGAGGCGGCGTAGTTGTCATCGCGTCATCAGGCACGATTACCGTGACAGGCTCGATAACTGCAAATGGCGGAAGAGGCGCCAACAGCAGCGGCACACACGGAGGCCAAGGCGGAGGCGGCAGCGGCGGAGCTATCAAGCTTATGTCGGACAGAATCACCGGAGAAGGCGCCATAACTGCAACCGGAGGGACAGGCGGCTCAAGCGGCAGCAGCTATGTCGGCGGAACCGGCGGCAACGGCAGAATACGGTTTGAAGCAAATACAGTGACTCGGACAGCAGCCACCAACCCTTCAAGCACATGGAGCTATCCGGGTACCGTCTTTCTGACCAATCCACCTACGCTCAGCATAACCTCTGTCGGAGGGGTAAATGTACCTTCAAATCCCTCGGGAAAGTTCGGAACAGTGGACGTGCCTCTTCCCTCTTCGACAACGAACCCTGTAACGGTCAATATATCAGCGGCAAACATACCTGTCGGCACGCAGGTCACCATAACGTCGGTCCCGGAATATGGAGCTGCTACAACTGTTGTGAGTGCCGGTCTGAGCGGGACGAATGAGTCTTCAACCTCTACCGTATCGCTTACGCTTTCAACATCATACCAATGCATATTGACTGCCCAGGCCACCTTTACTATCCAGACAGCCATGTACTTCAACAATGAACAGATAGAGAAGGTGAGGGTCGCCACGGCAATGGGCAGGGGCTCTGAGGTCACATACATTACAGCCTCGGGCAGGGAGATAAGCCCTGCAGAGCTCATGGCAAAAATGGGGAATTAACAATGCTGGGTCAGGAGGGGATATTATAATGAAGAGGGTGCTGTCTTTACTGCTTGCAGTTATTCTGCTGAGCTGCTCTGTTTCTGCGTATGCTTTTGATATCAGGAGACTGGCGGATATCCCCTTTACAGACGGGCTCACAGCCATAGCAGTCAAACAGGGAACCGGAGTTGCGGCAGCGGTCAGCAGCTGGACAAGGACCCTGTATCTGATCGACATGGTAACAGACAAGGTCGTCAGTGTTCCTCTTGATGCAATGCCCTCCGGTATTGTTATCGACGAGACAGGAAATCTCGCGGTTGTATCTTCAAAAGAGGGTTCACTGTATATCTTTGACCTTAAGACCGGTAAACTAAGCCATACAATCGTTACAGACAGCGCCATCTTCGCCTTAGCCATCGACAAACATAAGTCCAGGCTTTACCTGAGCAGCGACCCCGGCCTTATGGTGCTGGACCTTAAGACAGAGGCTGTAATCAATGAGGCATCACTCAGTGACAGAGTCATCTCATTAGACATAGACGGCACACTTGGCTATCTGACAGTGGTTATGGACGGCAAAGACAGCATCTTTCTTTATGATGCCGAGACATTGACACTCACGGCTGAGATAAAGACAGGCAGAATCCCTTCAGGTGTTGCCGTCAATCCATCGACCCATATCGCAGTCCTTACAAACGATAAAGATAACAGCATCGCAGTTATCTCCCTTGAAGACAGGAGACTTCTGGATGTCCTCCCCTTATATGAAAGACCCTCTGCGGTGTCGATTGACCCCATTAATAACATCGCCCTGATAGCAAATACTCAGGGCATAGGCAGGGTCAGGCTCGAAAACCCCATGCCACGGATTACCTCGCTGATACCTAAGGCGAGCAGGCTGGGAGATCCGGGGTTCATGCTATCGATTGAAGGCACAAGATTCGTCAGGGACACTCAGACACAGTTTAACAGGAAGGATGTTGCGACCTATTTCAACACCAATGAGAGGCTTCAGGCCAGGATATCGTCGGAAGACCTGACAGCAACCGGAGATGTTCCGGTAACTGTCACCAGTCCGGCCCCCGGCGGCGGGATATCCAATGCGCTTACTTTCAGGGTATACAATCCGGCCCCTGTGCTTGAGGAGGTATATCCGGCTATTGTGGCGCTTGATTCAGCGCCTGCTATAAGGGTCAGGGGCAGAAACTTCTTCAACGGCTCAATAATTAACATAAACGGCGAGAACCTCAGGACAAGGTTCATTAGCAGCATACTGCTTGAGGCTGAAATGAAACAGTCGGATACAAAGAATAAAGGGCAATATCCTGTTGTGGTAATGAACCCGGCGCCGGGAAGCTTCACCTCAAACCCGAAAGTTCTTACGGTTGTTGATGAAAATGACCCTAAGCTTCGCCAATTACAGGGTGCGACCAGAAACATGGAAGCGGCAGAAGGAACAGGGTCTCTCAGGGGAAGGATTGTAAATACTCATCTTGTCCCGCTTGAAAAGGTAACCATAAGGATCAGGAACCTCAGGGCAGAGACAGGTGCAGACGGATATTTCCTTCTGGAGAATATCCCGGCAGGCAAGCATGTGCTTCTCATGGACGGCTCAACAGAGATGAAGAGAGACGGCCATTATCCTACAATCCCCATACACGTAAATATTCAGGCAGGCATCGTCAATGCTATGCCGTTTAAGGTCTATCTGCACAAACAGAAAGCCAGGAACTTCAAGCATATAAACCCTGGGGAGGATACAGTCCTTCAGGACCCTGAAGTGCCCGGCTTCGAGATGAGGATTCCCAAAGGCGTAAAGATCACAGGCTGGGACGGCAGGCCCAACCTCAAGGTATCGGTAAGGACAGTGCCTACTGACAGGCTTCCTGTAAAACCCCTGCCTGACAACTCTTTTGTAAGGACAGTTTATATGTTCTACTTCGACAAGATCGGCGGTGGCACGCCTGACCAGCCGATACCTGTGAAGGCCCCCAATGACCTTGGGCTATTGCCGGGAGCAAAGGCAATACTCTGGTACTATGACGAATCCCCGAACGACGGCGAGGCCCCCAATGACTGGGCCATTGCTGGAACAGGAACGGTCACGCCAGATGGTAAATATATTGTCTCTGACCCCGGAGTTGGGATACCGAAGTTCTGCTGCGGAGCCACGGCTTGGGGAGGCTCAGGCGGCAGCGGCGACTGCGGAGGGGGAGATGGGGGTTGCGACGGAGGGGGTTGTTGCGGCGCATCAGGAGGACCTGGTGGTCCCGGCGGAGGCCCGGGCGGGGGTGGCGGCGGTTCGGACGGCCCACACACTTCAGGCACTGCGGGCGATCCTGTCGACCTTGCCACAGGCCGCTTTATTCATGCAAAGCAGGATCTCTATCTGCCGGGGGCAGTCCCTGTGAAGATAGCGAGGTATTACAGGAGCGGAGACACCAACCTTGGGGCCTTCGGCAGGAGCACTTACTTCGAGTATGACTGGTGGCTTGGGGATTATGGCGATATGCTGCTGCTTATAAAGCCGGGCAACTACAGGTATAGTTTTGCGAGACAGACAGACGGGACATATCTTAATGCGACTGATCCTGCAATGGCAGGGGCGGTTGTTACCTACAATGCTGAAGACGATACCCGTACGCTGAAGATGAAAGACGGCTCGAAATACAAGTTCATATACAGGGACAGATATTCCGGAGAATTGATCGAGATGGAGGACAGAAACGGCAATAAGCTGACCATCTCAAGAAAATCGCGAGTATCTTATGGAGACGACGAAGGTGGCTACATAACCCATATTACCAATGCAGAGGGCAAGACCGTAACCTTCAACCTGACCTATATCGGAGGCTTCTTCAGGACAGATTCGATAACCGACTCCGCAGGCCGGACAGTTACATATGCATATGAAACCGATCCTTTCAGCACATATCCGAGACTCAAGACAGTCACCTATCCGGACGGAAGCACTATCCAGTACGAGTATGATTCGGCAGGAAGGATGTCTGGTATGGTCAATGAAAGGGGTATGCTCGAAGTCCTCAATGAATATGATGCCAACAACAGGGTGATCAGACAGACCCATGCAGACGGAGGAGTATTTTTATTCGACTATACGGTGGCAGGCGGCTATGTCACGGAGACGCGGATGACCTCTCCAAATGGGGCATTGACTACCTGGCGGTTCAACAATTACAAATACATTACCGACAAGACAACCCCTGACGGCACAGCAACCTATGAAAGAGAGCCTGGGACGAATAAGATTCTTTCGGTAACGGACCCTCTGGGCAGAAGGATGACCTATACCTACGACACAAAGGGAAGGGTTACGGCTGTAGCCGATAATGCTCAGAATACCACAACCTATGAATATGAGGATACATTCAGCAATGTAACGAGAGCGACGAATGCCCTGGGACAGATTACGACCATGACCTATGATGCAGTGGGCAATATGCTTACTACAACCGGTCCCGATAACAAGACCACGACATTCACCTATAATACCGTCGGCAAGCCGTTGACCGTGACCGACAACCTTGGTCACACCTCAACAATGGAATACGACACATCAGACAATCTCATCAGGGTAACTGACCCCTTGGGCAACTTCTCGACTATGGAATATGACAGCCTCAGCAGGATGATAAAGATGACGGATGCAAAAGGGAAGAGCACATATTATAATTATGATATTATGGGAAGGACCAAGGAAGTCACAGACCCCCTTGGGGACCTGACAAAGTACAGTTATGATGCCGACGGCAAGCTCGCAATAGTCATCGACGCGAAGAATCAC
>JACRHE010000173.1 GCA_016217695.1 Nitrospirota bacterium
CCCTTCATCTTCATGAAATGGAGCCCTTTGAGAATGGATTCCCTTGAGCAGGGATTTCGCGAGCCACCACCCGGAAGGCAAATGAGGTCCGACAGGCTGCCGTCGGAGTGGATATGGGTTGAAAATATGCCCCTTTTCTCCAAAGACCTGATATGCCAGGAGTGAAATCTCTTTTCCAGCCTGTCCTTGTATACCATGGAAAAAAATATGATGATGATCGCCGCGCCAAGAAGGGCAAAAAACCGGTAATACTGATGGTGGTGGATAAAATTGCCGCCAAGCGTCAGCAGCACTGTGCCTCCAAACCTCCCGACCGTGCTTATGATGAGAAACTCCTTTGTCGTGAGATGCCCCAATCCAAGGATATAGCACAGGATATCCTTTGGCGTGCCGGGAATGAGAAATAGGAGAAACACCAGGAAGGCTCCCTTGTGATGAAGGAGATAATCATATTTATCCATAGTCTCCTTCCTCACAAACTTCTCGACAAAAGGACTCCCGAATATCCGTGAGAGGGAAAAGGCAAACAGGGAACCTAGAGTAAGCCCGATCGTTGAAAGAAAGACGCCAAGCACCGGGCCGTACAGATACCCGCCGATAAAACCCGTGACTTCTCCAGGTATCGGGGCGGCAACCACCTGTAGTGTCTGCAAAAAGATAAAGCCCAGGAATGACGCCGGGCCGAGGGAATCGAGAAAGGCCTTTATCCGTTCCCTGTCCATAAAAAAGTGGAATGCCCCTATCTTATAAAGGACAAAGATACCAAGCAGAAAAAAGACAAGGAAGGATATCCTTATGACAATGTGCTCATTTTTCGTTTTTCTTTTTTTCGCTGCTATTTTCCACCTCTCTTGGCGCAGGCATAACGCTGGAGCCTTCTGAAATAATCAGGCACGCGGATTATTTTAACCTAATTTCATTCTAAAGCACACAGAGATATATCAGTCACGATCATTCTTTTCCTGAAAGAGACCCTGGTTGCGGCAGACTCTTCTCAAGAAACGGCTTTAGAAGGTCCATGGGTATTGGGAACAAAATCGTGGAATTCTTTTCTGCCGCGATCTCAGTCAGGGTCTGGAGATATCTCAACTGGAGTGCGATCGGCTGAGACGCAATAACATTGGCTGCATCCGACAATTTCTGCGATGCCTGGAATTCCCCCTCCGCATGGATTATCTTCGCCCTCCTCTCCCTTTCAGCCTCTGCCTGCTTGGCTATGGCACGCTGCATCTCAACCGGAAGGTCGACGTTCTTCACTTCAACGGTTGAGACCTTGATACCCCATGGTTCTGTCTGAAAGTCGATCACCTTCTGGAGCTCGGCATTCAACTCATCCCTTTTTGACAGCAGATCATCAAGCTGGCTCTGCCCCAGGATGCTTCTCAGGGTTGTCTGGGCTATCTGGGAGGTGGCATAATAAAAATCCTCAACCTCTGTTATCGCCTTGACAGGATCCAAGGGCCTGAAATAGATAACGGCATTCACCTTTACGGTTATATTATCCCTCGTGATCACATCCTGTGGCGGCACATCCATGGTGACTGTCCTGAGGCTCACCCTGACCAGCTTGTCGATGATGGGCCATATGAGTACAAGGCCCGGCCCCTTTACCGGGATGATCCTTCCAAGCCTGAAAACAACGCCTCTTTCATATTCCTTAAGAATTCTTATCGCGCTCATGAGAACATACCCTATAAAAAAAACAAAGAAAACAAAGACTGTGAATTGCGGCGTCAACGGTATCATGATACTGCCTCCTTTTTTCTGACCTTTATTTTTAAGCCGGATACTTCTGCGACCAACACGGCATCCCCCTTATGAATTATTTCTTCCGAATAGGCGGACCATATCTCTCCACGCACGGCAACCATTCCCCCTGCTCCGGTTATGTCCGTTGCAGCCCTCCCCTCCATCCCTGCAAGCCCCTCAATTCCCGTTGTCGGCTTTCGCCGATAGGCCTTGTATGCAAGCCCGAAGGTTACAAGAAAAAATACAGCCGTCACAGTAACCGCGATTGATATGACAGATATGGATAAGGCGTAAAAAGGAGCCGAAGAATCGAAAAGCATGAGAGATCCCATCACCATGGCAACAACCCCTCCGACAGTCAGCAGGCCGTGGGAGACCACCTTCACCTCCAGTATAAAAAGGATGATCGCCAGAATAATCAAAAGCAGCCCGGCATAGTTTACCGGGAGGGTCTGAAACGCATAAAAGGCAAGCACAAGAAATATCGAGCCTGTCACGCCCGGGAAGATCGTTCCCGGATTCGTGAGTTCGAAAAAAATCCCGTAAAAGCCCAGAAGCATCAGCATATAGGCAACACTCGGATCAGAGATGAAATTCAGGAGCTTATGCCGTAAACCCATCTCCTCAAAGACAAGGACCGCATCGGAAGTCCTGAGAACTCTCTGCCCTGAAACAGTAGAAACATTTCTTCCGTCAATGTCCTTCATCAGGGTATGCATATCCCTGCTTACAAGGTCGATAACCTGCATGTTGAGCGCCTCGTTCTCTGTCGCGGAGATGCTTTTGCGAACCGCATCCTCAGCCCAGGCAGCATTGCGGCCCGTCTGCTCAGCAAGAGCCCTGATGTAGGCAGCAGCATCGTTTGTGGCCTTTTCCGACATAGTGCTGTCCATCTTTTGGCCGACACTAACAGGGTGGGCCGCGCCTATGTTCGTTCCCGGCGCCATGGCAGCTATATGGGAGGAAAGCACTATGAATGCCCCTGCCGATGCCGCTCTGCCCCCGCTGGGTGATACGAAGACCACCACCGGTATATCGCTTCCGCGTACAGCCCTGACAATGCTTCTCATCGAGGTGTCAAGACCACCGGGAGTATCAAGCTCGATAACGAGCGCCTCAGCAGCCATCTCCCGCGCCCTAGCAAGACTTTTAACGATAAACTCGGAGGATACCGGGTTGATAACCCCGTCAACCCTGACAGCCAGAACTCTCTTGCCCTGCGACTCTGCCAGAGCCATGGAGGCAGCGCCTGCAGCCGCCAATAAAAGGACCGGAAGGATGCACGAGAGCAGTTTTCTTCCCATGACTAGATTATACAATTACCATATAGATATTGATACAGGTCAGTCAGCGGATGGCTCCATGCGCTCAAGGGGAAAAAATGGCTCCCGGGGAGGGATTCGAACCCCCGACAGGGTGGTTAACAGCCACCTGCTCTGCCGGCTGAGCTACCCGGGAATATCGACTAAACTCTAAAGAAATATGTGTAACTGCGGCCTTTTTTTATAGCAAAAATGGTACTTCTTTGTCAATGTCACGCAGCACGGCGCCATGCCCTTACCAAATTATATCGCGTTGAAAGGATTTAAGGATTGGCTGACTGGTCCGCTCCAAAATGGGGTAAGCAACGGAAATTGAGTCCTCAATCCTTATGGGAATATGATATACTTCTGACGGAAGTTCACGGCATTTGCTCGCGGGGCACAGGCATGGAAAACAGCGTTCAAAATAAAAAAATGGAAGTCTCGCTCCTTTATGTGGAAGATGAACCCATTACAAGGGAACTCGTGACGAAGATGCTTCGGAGGAAAGTAGCGACTCTCCATATCGCCGAAAATGGAAAAGAAGGGCTCGAGCTTTTTAAGCAATACAGGCCCGACATGGTAATAACGGATATCAGCATGCCTGTTATGGACGGAATTGCCATGACAAAAGAGATCAGATCTCTGGACAAAAACGCCATTATTATGCTGACAACCGCCCATAGTGATACGGGGTTGATTCTGAACGCCATTGAGATTGGGATCGACAGATATATTCTGAAACCGGTTGATATGGCTACACTCCTTGCGGCTGTGGAGAAGTCTTCTGAAACAGTCCTTCTTCAGAGAACAATACAGAGACAAAACAGGGAAAAAGATGAGCTCATCGCCAAACTCCGGGATGCGCTGGATCATGTAAAGATATTAAGCGGTCTTCTGCCCATCTGCGCCTCATGCAAGAAAATAAGAGATGATAAGGGCTATTGGAGCCAGATCGAAGAGTATATCTCTGAGCATTCCGAGGCTGAGTTCAGCCACGGCATCTGTCCTGACTGCATGAAAAAGCTTTATCCGGAGCTTTATTCCAAATATATGGCTAAAAAAGAAACCGGGGCCTGATGAAAAGATTATGGCCTTTATGCGCTTCCTCCGGGCTTGGTCTGCTCTTGATCGCATGCCTTTGTCTTCCCTTCGCAGTGGGCGTATGTCCTGCGGCTTCGGCAGGCACAAAGACGATAAGAATCGGAGGTACAGGCGCGGCTTTAGGTACAATGAAACTGCTGGCCGGCCAGTTCAAAAAAAAGAGGCCGGATGTAAACATTATTATATACCCCAGCCTTGGCAGCAGCGGCGGCATTAAAGCCCTTTTGGGAGGCGACATAGATATCGCGCTGGCCAACAAGATGCCTTCGGCTGCCGAGCAGCGCGAGGAACTGAAGGGCATTGAATACGGGAAAACTCCCTTTGTATTTGTCGCTCATAAAGAAAACAGGCTCTCCGGTATTACGCTGAGACAGGCGGCGGACATCTATGCAGGGAGGAACATAACCTGGCCTGACGGCACAACTATCCGTCTTATATTACGCCCGGCGGCAGAGTCAAGCATTAAGATGTTGCAGGGCATGTCCGGAGAGATGAACGCAGCTGTTGTGGTAGCATTGACGAGAGAGGGCATGAACATTGCCATAAACGATCAGGAAAATGCGGATATGCTTGAGAGACTTCCGGGTTCCTTTGGCGCAGCCTCATTGTGCCAGCTCATCTCGGAAAAACGTGGGTTGCGGATATTCTCACTCGACGGCGTAACGCCAGGAGTCAAGACCCTGTCGGATGGCACCTATCCCTTTTTTAACAGTCTTTATATGGTCACAGGGCCCAGGTCATCCCCCCTGGCCAGGCAGTTTACAGACTTTGTATTTTCTCTGTCCGGACAGTCGATCCTGATCAAAACAGGACACCTGGCAACCGGGCAGCAGAGATGATTGCCTCAGATGCAGGATTCGATCTCCCGGGTCATTAGGACAACCAACATTCTCTCTGCTGTGCTTGCCTTTATTGCAGCTGTGTCGCTCCCCTCCATTTACTTCTCCCTCGGCTACAGGCAACAGGTATCCATACTGGAAACAGAAACAGAGGTCAATGCCCATATAGCCTCAGGAATAATAAATGCCAATCCCCTTCTGTGGCATTATGAGGTCTACAGGCTGGAAGATCTGCTTTCGCGGCGTGCAACCGACAGGACAAGAGAAGTCCGCCGTATCTTCGATAAAAAGGGCAATCTCATTGCGCAAAATGCGGACACGCTGGAATTGCCGATTGTGAAACGCCGGAGTGATCTCCTTGATTCGGGGCATATTGCCGGAAGGCTGGAGATAAGCCGTTCGCTCAGACCGCTTCTGAATACCACGGCTCTTCTGGGATTTGGAGGTCTGGCATTCGGCCTGGCAATATATGCCACTCTGCGTTTATTTCCCCTTCACGCCTTGCGCGAAACACTGCAACGGCTCGAACAGTTAAACAGTACTCTCGCGCAGCGAGTGAATGAGGAAGTTGAAAAAGGCAGGGAAAGGGACCACCTCCTGATACAGCAGTCAAAACTGGCTGCGATGGGAGAAATGATAGGCAACATAGCTCACCAGTGGCGTCAGCCGCTCAACACTGTGGGGCTCATCGTACAGGATATCAGGAATGCTCACCAGGCAGGCGAACTTGACGCGGAATATCTGGACGAGAGCGTCAAAAAGGCGATGGAGGTGATTCTGCACATGTCTCTTACCATAGACGCCTTCAGATACTTTTACAAGCCGGAAAAAGAACCGGGAAAATTCAGCGTAGTAGATGCTGTAGGCAGGGCCGTTTTTTTTGTTGAAGAGAGTTTCAGAAAAAGTCATATTGAGATAGAGCTTGATATAAAGGACGATCTGGCAGCTGACGGCTTTCCCAATGAATATTCCCAGGTTCTTATGAACCTCTTAAACAATGCCAGGGATGTCCTCACTGAAGGGAATATTGAGCGCCCAAAGGTCTTGATCCGGCTCTTCAGAGAAGGCGACAAGGCAGTGGTGACGGTGCGGGACAACGGTGGGGGTATCCCCGTGCACGTTATGGACAGGATATTCGATCCATATTTTACTACAAAAAAAGAAGGAAAGGGCACGGGGATTGGGCTCTATATGTCAAAGATGATTATCGAAAAAAGCATGAACGGGAGATTGGAAGCGACCAATACTGAAGACGGCGCGGAATTCAGAATAGAGATCTGAGCCCGAAGACTGTTTTCGAAAAAAGCAGGCCGCGTCCATATTTTTGTGGCAGAATACTGAAAAGACAGATATGCTTTGATTGACAGACCAGTATGTTTGTATGCGGGGAAAAGATGAAAAGAATATTGCTTGCGCTGAGGCTGTTCTTTATTTTAATTATTATTCCGGCGGGCATTTCTCCTGATGCATCGGCTGCGACTGAACTGAAAATAAGAAGGATATCCCTATATTTTGAAAACAGGCGCCCCGAAACAACAGTCCAGAGAAATACGGCAGACCTTAAGGCCTTTGCGGATATTGCATTTACCGGGTCCGGCCTGTTAGAGGGATACTGGGAAGTCAATGGAAGGGTGCTTTCCCGCGTCAGTCAGCATCTGCAGGGCAGCGGCAGCATTACGTTACAGACACCAAAAGACCCTCCCATGCCGGCATTCGATCCGGGCACCCAAATAGTCAAATTTATTATTGTATATCCATCGACCTCCCTGCCTGTGCCCTCCATACTCTATTTTGTAGTGCCTGAAGGCAGCCCTTATAATCTTCTGGATATAAGGGTCTTTTCACCCCGCAACGGCGCATCAGTCGCATACGCACCTCTGAAATTCACATGGGAAAGGGCGCGGGAGACAGCTCACTTTCTGGTCGGGTTTTACAGCAGACCCGGTTCCAAGCCCCTCTTTTCGGCATACATCAATGACACGGAATACCTCTTGCCTGAGAGTGTTCTTAGGCAGCTTTTCAGACCGGGGCAGAAGTATTACTGGAAGGTTATCTGTTTTGATGAGAAATATAATATTATATGCGAGAATGATCCGCAGGGATTCTCCTTCAGGAAATGACGTGCTTATGAGTGATGATCATACTTCAAGCCTTAGATATATGAGACGACTGAAGATATCCGTCGCATTCTTTGCGCTCCTCTGCTGTTGCACTGTCCCGGCAGCGCAGGGACAGGAGCAGACTGCTGCACCCGGGATGCAGGGAGAATGGGTTCGCGTTATATCACCAACAGAGACTGCCGAGATTGTTGCGCAGAAACCTGCCTTCAAGATCGAATTTCTCAGACCTTTCAATATAGGCACCCTCGTGATATTGCTTGACGGTGCTGATATTACCCAGATCTCAAAGGTCACGGAAACAGGCATTGAATTCACCCCGGTGATGGTAATTCAGGCCGGCACTCATACGATAAGCTTAAGCGCCACGGATAAGGAAGGTCTGCAGCTTCAGAGAAATATAACCTTCAGATCCCGCCACACAAAGGCCTTTGACGAGGCCTATATGAGCAATGAGGCATCACTGGTGTATGAAAATGTCTTTGGAAAACCGGAGACGGTTCATACCACTCCCCATTCAAGGCTGGAGGGAAATCTGAGAGTCGACACAAAGATCAGGGACAAGGGATGGCAGTTCACCTTTAACACAAACATTCGTTACCTTGACCAGGATATTCCGGTCATACGACCATTTAAGAAGGGTTTCGACGCAGCAAACTGGCTTTTTACCGGCCTTTATACAAAGGAATCCCTGCAGCTGCGGACCAACATAGGGGATGTCCAGATAAATGAGACGCCGTATACGGTCGCGAATTTTGCCAGGAAGGGTGGAATTTTTGAACTTGTCTACGACCGCTTTAGCTTCAAGGCGTTCAGCGTAATGACCGAACAGGTATTCGGCCAAAGGGGAGGAACCGGAATCGAGGGAAACACAGACAGGCATCTGCTCGGGGTTACAGGCGGAGTCAAGCTCTTTGACAGCAAGGCAGAACTTAAGGCAATCTACGCAACCGGTGAAGATACAGGGAACTCTTTTAATATATCGGGCGCGTCGGGTATTAAAAAAGGAGATGTACTCGGTCTTGTTCTGAACTCAGATTTCTTCTCCAACAAGATGAGAACAGAGTTTGAGGCTGACTTCTCGAAATTCGATCCGGATCTTTCAGACGAGTTCGGGAGTAAACAGGATAAGGCATATAAAATCAAGGCAGGGGGCTATCTTGACAGCTTCAGTTATGAGGCCATGTATGAATATGTTGGAAGGGACTATGCGGCGATAGGCAGCCAGGGACTTCCCAGGGACAGGGAGGGGTTTTCGATGATCGGAGGTACGGCCGTGGGGGCTCATGCCGTCAACGTGGCCCTCTCGCGGTTTCATGACAATGTCAGAGGAGATGAGCTTTTCCCCCGTATTGACAGCTATCAGGGTACTGTGGACTATTCCCTAAACAGCATCCCCAACCTTCCGCTTGGAATAAACTATCAGAAAAGCATACAGGACAGCACAAGGGAGCCCTCCGGCACCAGCCCTTTGGAGATTGATACGGACACCCTGAGCGGCAGGGTCGGATATACCAGGGATAAGTTCATGATCAATGCCATGGCAGCATACTCCCTTATGAACGACAAGACGCAGGGCAACAATGACACCACGTCCGTAACGTACGCCGTAACACCTGCTTACAACGCGCCGGGTTTATCAATAAACCCCAATCTCACCCTGAACCAGTCGAAGAATCATGTCTCTCAGGTGACAACTGATACCTATACTGTTAATCTCGACCTGAGAAGCAGATTCTTTAAAGAAAGGGTATCATTTGACGTTGGCGGCACGTATCTGATCTCGAAGGCCAACAACGGGTCGTTGGATATGAGAAACCTAAATGCAAACTTCAGGCTCTCCTATAACCTGCAGGCCTTCCTGAAAAAAATCATGAAACCGAGCATCGGTGTACGGGGAACATATATAAAGATAACCGACAGGATAAATCCGATCGCAAACCGGGATGAGTTTACGCTGTTTCTGGTGCTGGCAACTGTGATGCCATTCTCATTTTAAGGAGGAAGACGTGAGACGCACACATATTTTAGCCCTGCTTATATTATTACTGACAGTCTTCGCAGCCGGGACTTCGCAGGCAATTACAGTAGCTGTTTCTCCCGGCACTATAACAGCAGGACAGAGCTCAACAATTACGATCGGCTCAACATTCTCCGGCATACCTGCCTGCACCCTGGATGTCAGTTTCGGGGACGGATCATCCTCTTCTGTCGGCCTCGGGACCTGCACCAGCATCATTGGAGCGACCTTTGTCTATTCCTGCACTGCAACAGTCGGTCATACCTATACCTCGCCGGGTCTTAAGACCATACAGGTAACTCATAATCCCGCCTGTTCATTATTGCCTGCCCCGCCTGACCCGGCCAGGACTGCTCTGACTGTAAACTGTCCCCCTCTGGCCGTGACTACTTCAGCATCGCTGCCTCCTTCCAGAGCAGGAGAGGCGTATTCGGCACAGGTGCAGGCCTCAGGGGGGCAGGCGCCCTATGCATATAGTATTATCGGCGGTTCTCTGCCTGCCGGCTTAAGCCTCAGCCCCTCAGGATTCATTTCCGGCGTTCCGTCAATTGCGGGCAGCTATTCCTTTGAGATAAGGGTTTCGGACAGCTGTCCTGCAGGAAGCAACAGCATTCAGCAGACCTTTACAATTGTCGTTTCGCCGCCTGCTCCCTGTTCCCCATTGTCAATAGTTACACCTTCAGCACTGCCGGATGCAAGAGTTGGCAATCCTTACGCTGCTCAGCTGCAGGCATCAGGAGGACAAGCACCTTATACATTCAGCGCTCCTGCTGAAGCGCTTCCTCCCGGATTAAATATTACTGCGGCCGGCACAATAACCGGCATGCCGTCAACCGCTGGAACTTATCAGTTCCCCGTTATTGTCGCTGACACCTGTCCTGCAGGACCCCAGACAGCAAACAAAAAATTCTCCATCGATATCCGGCCTCAACCTTCCCTTGTGACCGTGACCCCTGTCCCCTCCTTTTTCAGCATACCGAGGGGCCAGGGCAGTTCAGCGGGTGTCACTCATCAGTTTACAGGGAGTCCCTCAACCAATGACAGAATCATTTCACCTTCCGGCAGTTTTTCCGTCGGCAATGAGATCATCGACATTAATGCGGCTTCCCTTTCAGCCTTGATCCGGAGTGGTAAAGGTCAGGTAGCAGAGACGATCATTATACCTGTACGGGTCATTGAAAGGGCACTTCAGAGAGGCACAAACAGGTTTACTTATGAGAGGATCTTCAGCGACGGCGGGATAAGCGCGGTATCAATCATCAACTTCACCATAACTACAGACGCCGGCGCTGCATTTGATATTAAGAGGATCGGGCTTTCTTTCGACAAGGGAAAGGCAGAGGCAACAGTTGAAAGAAACCATGGTAATCTCAGGGCATACGCAGACATACGTTTCACCGGTTCCGGCCTGTTGCAGGGATACTGGGAAGTTGATGGAAGAATCCTCAGCACAGTAAACCAGCACCTGAAATATGGGGCTTCCGTCATCCTGCAGACCCCGGGCATCCCTCCGCTTCCGACCTTTGAGCCCGGCTCGCATAGTCTTCGGTTCGTCATTACAAATCCTGAACCTGCAATGGCATTGCCGTCACTTGTCTATTTCGTAACGCAGGATGATGCGGCTGGGAAACCTGCTGATCTGAAGCTTCTATCGCCTGTTAAAGATGCGGCTATCAATTACGGACCGGCATACTTCGAATGGGAGAAGCCTGAAAAGGCATCCTTTTTTCTTGTGCAGTATTTTGACAGAACCGATGCCGGTCCTTTTTTCTCTGCATACACTAATTCCCCTTCCTATGCCGTTCCGGACATAATACTTAAAAAACACTTTTCTCCAGGCTCGAAATATTTCTGGAAGGTTACGGGATTCGACAGCGGAAACAATCTTATAGCAGAAAGCCTCTTCCGGGATTTTTCTCTCCGCTGAGCTGAAATCTGCCGATCTGGTAGCGCCAGTGCCTGCCGTAACGCCCTGAATTTGAATTTTTTTTCCCAAATTGTTAAAGTGTGTCTAATCCCATGATATCCCTGTTACATCAAAAAAGAGAGATGAGGGTCAGGAAGACCATCCTCAGGGGTGTCTACGAAGATAACCTGAGGATAATAGGAAAAGGCGGTAATGGTTTAATTAGCCACAGGTACTACTATGCAAAAAAAGTCCTTTTGACTCTCTGTCTCTCTCTGGTTGCCCTCCTGGTTCACGCAAACTACGTGACCGGCCCTTTTTTCCAGGAAAGACAGCTGACAGCCGGCCTGATCACACGCGACTATCGCACAACCCCTGATGAGATATCGGCCAAGACTGATGACTATCGGGCGTTTATGAAGAATCCGGGGTCCCTCAGCCGTGTCTTTGGGCTGGAAGTCAGGACGATTATGATAGACCCCGGCCATGGGGGCGCAGATTCCGGCACTATCGGGAAAATGGGCACAAGAGAAAAGGATCTCACCCTGGACATAGCAAAGAGACTGAGGGAGCGTCTTCTGAAGCATGGTAAATATCACATAGTTCTTACGCGGGAAGAGGATACCACCCTGTCGCTGAACAGGAGGGTCACCATGGCCATCGCCAACAAGGCCGATATCTTCATCTCCATTCATCTTAATTACCTGCCCTCAAAACCCATAAACATAATTGAGACATACTATTTCGGTCCATCCTCCGACTCCAAGATACTCAGGCTCGCAGAACAGGAGAATGCAGGATCAGAGTATGGCCTGAGCGACTTCAGGGATATGATCGAAAAACTGGGCAGGACATTGAAGCTTCAGGAATCAAGGGATTTCGCCTATTCCATACAGAAAAATCTCTTTGTAAATATAAAGAAGGAGACTGGTAACGCTTATAATTTCGGGGTGAAGAGGGCTCCTTTTGTCGTCCTCCTCGGCGTTGAGGTGCCATCCGTGCTGGCAGAGGTATCCTGTCTCAGCAACAGAGATGAAGAGATGAAGATGAACACAGCAAGCCACCGGGAGAATATAGCCAACTATCTTGAGGCAGGCATATTGGACTACCTAAGAAAAGGAGACAGCAAACTATGAGTCAGGCAGAAACGCAAAAAGAAGGAAGCATCCTGTTTGTCGGTATCGATCTCGGGACTTCGAGGAGCTCGATCTCTTCCAGCAATAATACACGGGAATGGGTCGAAAGCTATGTAGGCTGGCCAAAGGATTTCATCTCACTTCAGGTCGTCGGCAAGCCGGTCCTCTTCGGGGCCGAGGCTTTAAAAAACAGGCTATCCCTTGATCTCTGCAGGCCTCTTGAGCGCGGCATAATCAAGGAAGGCATCGAAAAGAGTGAAGAAGCTGTAAAGGAGATAATCAAGCACCTCATAGAACTTGCCAAGCCCTCCGGCGGCCAGAAGATCTATGCTGTTGTCGGAGTCCCCGCCGACACGCTGAAGGTAAACAAGCTTGCTATCAGAAGGGCTGTATCCGAATTCGCACATTCCCTGATGGTCGTCTCAGAGCCCTTTGCCGTAGCTTACGGCATGAACCTGCTGAACAATTCGCTTGTCATAGATATCGGAGCCGGCACAACCGACTTCTGCATAATGCACGGAACCATTCCATCAGAGGAAGATCAAAAAACCATACTGAATGCAGGCGATTATATAGACGACCAGCTCTACAGCTATCTGAGCGAGAAGTATCCCAATGCACGGTTCAACAAAAACATGGTGCGCCAGTTCAAGGAGCAGTTCAGCTTTGTCGGGGATATGCCGGATGAAATAAAGGTTGAGATACCAGTAGACGGAAAACCCGTGCTCCATGATATCAAAAACGAGATCAGGCGTGCATGCGAAAGCATCCTGCCTGCCCTTGTCGAGGCCACAACAGAGATGATAGCCAGATTCGACCCCGAGTTCCAGATAAAGATTAAAAACAATATAGTCCTGGCAGGAGGCGGAAGCCTGATCAGGGGCCTGCGTGAATATCTGCAGGACTCACTGAAGGAATACGGTCCCTGCAGCGTCACCTCTGTGAATGACCCTCTTTTTGCAGGCTCTGACGGAGCGCTCAAACTGGCGCTCGACATGCCTTCAAAGTACTGGGAACCTCTGTAGACGCATAAAACATTTTCTTAAGGAGTGACCGAATATGGCAGGCGAGACGATTCTTGTTATTGATACGGACAAAGAGACCGACCAGCAGATAATATCGACTCTTGAATCTGAGGCATATCTTGTCTTTACGGCGCCTGGAGGTGAGACCGGCATCACCATGGCTCAGAAGATCAGTCCGTCCCTCATATTCATAAATGTCGATAAGACAGGAGAGAAAGGGCTTGAGGCCTGTAAGGCGATCCACGGGTTTGGATCTCTCAGGGATGTCCCTGTTGTCATCCTCTCGTCGGATGAGACGATTCTCTCAACTGTAGATCGTGCTGATTACGGCATCACCGGATTTTTGAAATTGCCTTTCAGTGCGGACGAACTACTGAAGAAGACCGAAGACGTCCTCCTGACGCATTCTCCCGTTGAGCAGGCAGCAGCCGGTGAAGAGATCATTTCTGAGAGCGAAGAAGTTGAAAAAGAGACAGTGCAGCCAGAAGAGCCTTCATCAGAACCGGGCGAATCCGACCGCGACAAGATCAGCCGTATCCGGGAAAGATTCGCGGCGGGCGAAACAGAGCAGGAAAAAAGAAAAATGCCGAAGCATAAGCCGACAAGAACGACCGGAAAGAGGAAGTTACTTGTGCCGGCAATCGTTTTATTTCTTGTCATTATCATCGGGTCAGGGCTCTTCGTTTACGTGACACTTCAGCCATCGCCGACGCAGGTGCCTGTTGCTAAATCACCGGAGCCTGCTGCAAGGGTAGTTCCACCCCAGCCTCAGGAGCCCCAATCGCCTGCAGTGGAGGGCAAGCCTTCAGCATCGCCTGTACCGCCAGCTCCGTCTGCGCCCTCTCCTTCAGTGACACCAGCGCCTCAGTCAGCTCCTGCAGCCACACCCAAGACAGCAGCCATTTTGGATAAAAAACCTTCAGGAAAGATCGTGTATTATGTGCAGATCGGTGCGTTCAGGGATGAGGCTAACGCAACGGCTCTTGCCAAGCTCTATAAGGAAAAGGGATATGATGCCTTTTTGGCGGGAGCCCCGGCAGATGACAAAAAGGCCCTTCACAGGGTATTGATAGGCAGATTCGACAGCCAAAAAGAGGCTGCCCAATTAGCCACTCAAATTCGGACAAAGGAAAAGATCAAGGCAGTCGTCTTCGGCGGGTAAGTTCAACTGCCTTGCAGTCTCCTGAGGATTTGCGGACATCTCCTGCCCGCGAATTCTTTTTCTATCGCAACTCCTGCAACACTTGCCGATAACAGGGCCGGTATGCAACGGCCCTGTCTATCGACCCTGTTACTTCTTTACTTCACCGGTAAAGATATATTCATTGTCCTTCTTCTTTTGGTGGCAGTTTATGCAGCCCTCCGCCTTGCCTGAGACCAGCACCTTGCCTGCATCGTCATATTTCGCCCAGAACCAGTCAGCCGCGGCAGGGTTATACCCCTTCAGCTTGTACATCACCGTGAGCGCTGCTAATTTTTTGTCGGCTGAATAATTTTCCTTCACGATGATCGAGCCGTCAGCCATGCCCCTCTTCTTTTTAATAGAACCGAGTGCGGTATTGTCCACATAGGTTGTCAGCAGAGCTCCGTGAGGCTCTGTCCCCTTGTACATCCTGCCCTTTCCGGGCCACAACTGCCACGCTGAATAGGGCTTGTGCCTGGTGACATACTCATAGAGTTTCGTTGCGTCAGCTCCGGGCAAGGGAATCTGGGTCTCAGACGGAATGGTTTCGTGAATTGCGTAAGCCATCCCCAAAAGACCCAGTAGAAATACCAGTGCAAGAAGACCCTTAGTAAGATTTTTCATAGCCGCTCCTCCATTTTACAAGAAAATTGTTTAAACCTGTCCTGTGATACGATTTTATCTCATCCCGGGACAATGTCAATGGCGAGGCATGCCGGCATCCACCATCAAATTTGCGAGAGGGCTCATTCGAACGGTTTCAGCGGGCCGTATTCTGAGGTATCCCCGTCCTGCCCTGCAGTGACAAAGTATCCTGGGTTTCGATCAGTCGCCGAAGGATATGCCTATGTCCCTGGCTGTCTTTATCGTGTCGCTGTCAACAGACACATGCTTTACATTATCGATTGCCTTTTCGAGCGGTACAGCCTTCACATCAGGAGATAAAAGAGCAACCATCATGCCGAACTGCCTCGCCTCGATCAAACGCACGGCAGCTGCGCCGAAACGCAGGGATAAGAGCCTGTCGAATGTTGTAGGAGATCCCCCGCGCTGCAGATGACCCAGGACAAGGAAGCGCGTGTCTTTCCCTGTCCGCCCGGCAATCTCTTTAGCTACATACTCCCCCACACCGCCAAGAACGACCTCCTGCCTTCCCACCTCGCCCTTCCCTTTATCCATGGATTTCCCGCCGACAGGAGAGGCACCCTCAGCAACGACAACAATGGCATAATGCTGGCCATGGAGTTCACCTGCCGTTATATGATCGCAGACCTTTTCAATATCAAAGGGAATCTCCGGTATCAGGATAACATCAGCTGCGCCGGACAGGCCGCTGTTGAGAGCTATCCACCCGGCAGTTCTGCCCATTACTTCGACAACCATAACCCGCTCATGTGACTTTGCAGTTGAATGGAGGCGGTCAATCGCCTCTGTGGCCGTACTCACAGCAGTATCAAAACCAAAGGTTATAACAGTTGCGCCAAGGTCGTTATCGATGGTCTTGGGCACTCCTATGACCGGTATGCCTTTTTTGAAAAAATCATAGGCGATCTTCAGGCTTCCATCTCCGCCGACAGCTATCAGGCAGTCGAATCCGAGGCGCCTGAAATTCTCCACGACCTTGTCGGATACATCCCGTATCCCGGTCTCCCCTGCCATGTTCGTAATCGGCATCCTGAAGGGGTTGCCCCTGTTCGTTGTCCCGAGGATTGTACCTCCAAGGTTCGAAATATGCCTGACTATTTCAGGGGTCAGATGAATTATCTCATCCGTGTCAAGCAGGCCTGCATAGCCATTTTTGATACCGTATACCTCCCATCCCCTGTTGTATGCAGACATAACAAC
>JACRHE010000170.1 GCA_016217695.1 Nitrospirota bacterium
ACAGTCGAGAGAAAAAGCAGGATCTGGGGGAGGTCAAAGAACCTTCCTATCCATAAAGGCCTGAGGAATTTCATTACAAAGAAAATAAAAAGCAGGGCACCTGATCCCCCTGCCACTGCCGACATAAAGGTCTCCGCAGGGGGCATCTCCTTGAGGAAAGACAGGTCCCTGAGATAAAGGACAGAGCCGGCACTGTCAGGACAGAAAAAGAGCACTGTCAGAAGGAAAACAGCAGCGTGCCAGAAAAAGGTGACTCTCTCAGTACCTCCTTCAGACCTTGGAGGAGTCTCCTGCGTGACCCGGAAAAACCTCACTCCTGCTGCATGGTAGAGAGAAGCCCCGCTTAGGATAAGGAAAAGCGCAAAGGAACTTGATATGACATTTTTGATATATTCCTTTATAAGTGGTCCCGCAGGAATGAAAAAAGCGGATACGGAAGTCAGGAAGACAAAGACAAGGCCTGCATAAAACGGTTTTATCAGCGACGGTCTTTCTTTTACGAGGAGGTAAGTGTAGAAGACCAGCCAGACGATGCCGGCCTTGAGTCCTTCCTTGATGCCGACAACCGCCGCCTCATACATGAACAGGCTCATCCTGAATGATCCTTCCATCCTCCATGGTTATTATCCTTTGACCCCACTTTGAAACGAACGGATCGTGGGTTACAAGTATTATTGTGAAATGCTCTTCGCTATGCAATTTTCTCAGCAGCTCAAGCATCACCCTGGTATTCTCCCTGTCGAGGTTCCCCGTAGGCTCGTCTGCAAGCAGGAGCGACGGGCTGTTGATGAGGGCCCTGGCTATGCAGACCCTCTGTTGCTCACCTCCTGAAAGCTGGGAGGGCCTGTGATAAATCCTGTGGGAAAGTCCTACCCTCGCCAGCGCCTCCATCGCCTCTTTTTCATCGGACATGCTGTGGAAATACTGCGCGAGCATCACATTTTCCACTGCATTGAGATATGGAATAAGATGAGACTGCTGGAAGATAAAACCGATCTTCTCCCTCCTGAACCTCGCCATATCATCTTCAGAAAGCCTGTCAATCCCGGTAGAGTCGATGGTCACCGACCCGCTGCTGGGGCTGTCCAGTCCGCCGATGATATTAAGGAGCGTACTCTTTCCTGAACCGGACGGCCCGACCATATTGAGCCACTGCCTTTTTTCCACCTCCAGGCTTACGCCCCGCAGGGCATGGGCCGTTTCATATTCCTTTATAACGTCTCTGACAATAACAAATGACAAGGTCTTCTCCTTTACTCACCGCGCAAAATTACCGCGGGATTATATTTCATCGCATCCCTGACCGGGAAATAACTCGAAGCCATGGCTATAAACAGTCCGGAGGCAAGGGAAAGAAAAGAGATGTAAAAGGGCATGGATATGAAGGAATTAAACGCCCCTTTGGAGACGGCCTGAGCCGAAAGCCAACCGAAGACAAAGCCTGCCATGCCGCCTGAGAGGCCTATCAGTACGGCCTCGGCCTTGTAAAAGAGGGTTATCTCAGCCCAGGTGGCGCCGATTGCCTTCATAAGGCCTATCTCCTCCCTCCTTTCGAGCACATTGGCGCCCATTGTACTTGCTACACTTATGGCAGACGCAAAAAGGACCACGACCGTTACAAGCGCCATCAGAAGCTGGATCTTTGCCAGCAAAGATTCCTCTGCAAGTGCAACCTGCCTCAGGGTCTTGACCGCAGCATCGGGTATGATCCCCTTAATCCCACTGACGATCTCCTCAAGGCGCCCTGATCTGCCCCTGACAAGGATAGCGCTTAATTGACCCTCAAGCCCTGTCAGTTCCCATATATCAGGGATGGCCATGATAACCGCGCTGTCCTCAGACCCGCCTTTTTCAAAAAAGCCGCTTACTGTATATTCCGCCCTGTTCGTTCCCTGAACCAGCTCCAGCCTCTGTCCCTTCGCAAGTTTCAGGGAATCTCTTATATTCGTCCCGGCAAGCACCTCATGAGGCCTGGCAGGCCATTGACCTTCAAACCGCCAGCCTCTTCCCTTAATACTGCTTATATCAAGGCCTATAAGTTCAACGACCTGATTTCCTGCGTTGGCCCTGCCAAATACCTGTCCCGATGCCTCATCCACATCCTTTATGCCTGAGACAGCCTTCACCATCTCATATTGCAGATAGTCGCCTCTTTGAGGCGAAATAACGACATTGGCGCCATAGGCCTTCAGCTCTGTCCCCAGCTTCTCGCGGATTCCGACCGTGACCCCGAACATTCCGGTGACGACTGCAACAGCGAGAGTCACAGAGGCCGAGGCGATAAGGATGCGTCCCTTTCTCTGGGAAATGGATTTCAGAAAGAAGAAGAAAAACCGGCGTCTCTTCATCCGGCGCCCTTGAGAACAACCGCGGGCTTTATGCGAAGGGCCCGCCTGATGGGAAGGATCGTGCCTGCAATCGAAATCACCAGAGCGCTTCCGATCGCAACAGGCAGCAGCAGGGCCTTGTGCTCAACAGCAGAATTGAAGACCTTCATGCCTATATACTGGGCGGCTGCTATCGCCAGGGCATAACCCAGGAGGCCGCCGATGGTCCCTATCACAAACCCCTCGGAAACAAAAATCGTGATGATCTTGCTGCTATCCGCACCGGTCGCCTTCATAAGCCCTATCTCGTCTATCCTCCTCAGCAGGCTCATGATCATGGTCGTTGAAACGCCCAGGGCTGAGGCTGCCAGCGCGATACCGCAGAGAAAATAGATAAGGAGCCTAAGCCTCTCCAGGACCTTACCCTCGGTCTCGGCAACCTGCCAGATAGGCTTTGTCCTTGAGCCGTAAAAGACCTCTTCAAGCTGCTTTGCGATGGAGGTGACATATCCCGTGCAGTACCACTTCTCGTATTCAGGCCTGCTCATTGTCTTGGGGTCCTTATAGGCGAATTTATCCATCGGCGTGGTCAGGGCGCTGACATAAACCCTGGATACCCTGCCGCTGAGGTTCTTGAATTCCTGAAGATGGCCAAGGTCCATGTACAGCTCATTATCCTCATTCCCTCCTGTTTCGAGTATGCCGGAGACGACAAAGCCCTTGCCGTCGATCATGAGGCTGTCGCCTTTTTTTATGCCGAGCCGAGCGGCAAGAGAAGTCCCTGCAACCACCTTATCAGCCTGATCAGGCCACTGTCCCTCGATATACCACCAGGGAGAGACCGTCTTTATACCCGCAGGAAACTCCTTCGCCTCACCCGGAAGCGGGAGGCCCTTTTCATACCACGCGCCGACCAGCCTGACCGTCTCCTTCACGCCGCTGACAGAAATCTCCGACTCCGTGTCCAGAAACGGCGATATGCCGAGGATATTATGTCTCCAGAAGATCGTCTTTGACTTCACGATGTCTTCCTGCCTCAGATACCTCTTCTGCCCCGAGATGTCCGCAAGTCCCTCCAGGCGCGGCTCTATGAGTATATTCGCTCCGAAAGACCTCAGTTCCTTCGAAACCTTGCCGCTTATCTCAAGAGAGATGGTGATGAGGGACGCTGCCATGGCAGTGCCGACAGCAACAGAGGCGATCATCAAAAGCATCGCCTTTTTCTGGTTTGCAAAAGACCTCTTTATGATATTCAGGAGCATGGATTTACTCCGGATTACTCCGGATAAAAAAAGTACAGGCAGGTGTCGAACATTATTCCGCTTCTTTCACTCCATCATCTTTCAGCAGCTTCGGTTGCCTTATATAGGATACTACAATAAGCGCTGCGGATAACAGCAATCCGGCATAATACAGGAATAACCCTATCTTGTTATGCACCGGATTAAAGACAAAGCGTACAAGGTGCTCTCCCCGCTCCAGAAAGACCGCCTTAAAATTGTAGTTGGCTATACTGACCGGCACCTTCCGGTCGTTGTCATAGGCTTCCCAGTATCTGGACCACCCGTCATTGTAGTAAAGATAGCCCTCCTCGCGGTTCTTCACGGAGATATTTATTTCATTGACCGAAAAGTCCTTCACCTCAATCGCATAAAGCGGATTATTGAAATACCGGTCAGGATTTTCGCGAACCCCCTTTATCACTCCTTCATATCTCTCCATGGCCGCGGAGATCATCGGAAACAGGTTTTCCAGCTTCAGCCATTCCACATTCGGATATTGCTGCAGGTTTCCGAGGTCCAGAGTCTGTTTCTTCCTTATCCCGGGGGCCTCAATGAAGATTCGATCCTCCCCGGAAAGATCACCCGATACAAAAAACTCCATCAGCTGTTTCTTGTCAGGGACGGTCACAACCCTGTCCATCGGAAAGAACCTGATTACCGGATAGACGACACCTGAGAGAAAAAGCTGGTTCTGAAGCGGCACATGGGTAAGGAGATCGTAATACCGTTTCGTCGTAAAAAGGCTGTGGTTATATCCAAGTGACAGGGCGCCCTTGACCCTGGAAATGCTCTCCTCAAATGAGATATATCTCCCTCCCAGCGGCAGGGTGACGACCGGTTCCCTGAAGTACTGAAATTCTCCCTCAGGCGTTGCCGAGGCGGCAAAGGCATGGTAAAACGGAGAGCTGTCCTGAAGCACGTCGTCCCTGAATATATAGTTATATATGCAGAGGTCTGCGATAATCACAAAGGCCATCGCTCCGAAAACTATCCTGGAAAGGACCTTGCGCCGAGCAGAGATATATGCCATAACCGCAAAAAACAGGATCTGAAGCATGACAAACAGGTCATAGGAAGAAATAAAAAAGAGCCTTTCAAGGTAGTGCCAGCTGATCCATGCCTTGGCAAGGATGAATACGGCGCAGATAACGACCATACTGCGGTACCGGGCCTTCAGGAGATCAGCCTGTTCAAAGAAAACAGTGATGCCCATACTCATGAAGGCACAGAGATAAAGGATAACGAAGTAGCCGAAGGTTTCGCGCCCCTGACTCATCTGAAGAGGAGGGAAGATAGTGTTCAGTATCTCCTGCACACCATTGAAGGGCTTGTTCATAAAGCCGTATGAACTGAAGCCGTTTATAAAATTCAGGGCAAGCATCAGCAGTATCAGATATTTGTATCTCGATTTAAAATATATAAATCCTATAATGCAGAACAGGAGGGGTATGATGCCTATATACTGATCTATCTCCGACATCATATCCTCGATAGCCCAATACCGGAATGAATGCAGCAGGTCGGGATACAGGAGGTTCACGACATTCCCCCATGAATTAAAGACAGCCAGGTTCCCGGTAAACTTGTTCGAAAGGTTGCTGGTGTTCACCTCCGATGCCATGATCTGCTTGAAAATTGCATCATTTTTCTGGATAATGCGCTGCATCGGAAAGAGCTCGCCGTCCTGAGATGCATCTTTGTACATAAGCGCAAAAGGAGGAGCTGTCATCATGACAGTCACAGCGAGGGCCAGACCGGAAAAAATCAGGAGCCTCCTGTCCCTGAATTCCCCGATAACCTCCCTGACCCTGGCGATCCTGAAAAGCAGAATGCCGGCAGTAAAGAAAAGAAGATTAAAAAGATACTGTACCGGGATATAGATATTTATGGTAATGCCTGTTATAAACACAAGGCCGGAGATATAAAGATACCTCCTCCTGCCGGAAGGGTTTTCGAAAAGGAGGAGTAAGAGCCAGAGCGCGTACGGTGTGAGATAGAAATGGTCGAGGACCCCATATTGCTTGAAATAGCTGTGAGGCAAGGCAAAGAGCAGCACACCTGCGGAAAGAACCGCAGCCGGCCGGTTTTTGGTCATGTGTCTGAACAGGAAATAGGCGCCGGCCACATTGAGAACAAGGCGCGTAATGTGAAGATATATATACAGAGTAAGGGGTGAAAGGTCGAAGGTCTTCGCCGCTAAAATACCGGGAAGTACCACAGGGTCCAGCAGGCCGTGATGAGGCACATTCGGGTAAAAATAGGTCCCTGTAGTAAGATAAGGGTCCCAGAAAGGAAAATGGCCGCTAACTACGCTGTCGACAAAGTAATGGAAACTGCCGTACCAGATAATAGAATCGCTCGTAAAGACCTTTTCGCAGGAAAAGAGCCGGAAATAAACGGCAAAAAAACTGAGGCCGATCAGGGCCGGCAGAAGAAATCTCTTTTCTCCGGCCTCACCTGACGGCATCAGAGGGGTCTATCTCCTTCTCTGTTATTGTGAGAGGCCGCTTTTTTATCTGTTTATATATACGGCCGAGATATTCGCCTATGATACCGAGGAACAGGGCGTTGAGGCTCAGGGTAAGCAGGATCAGCACCGTAGTCGTAGCAAAACCGGCAGGCCAGTCCCGTCCGAAAAACGCCCTCCCGGCAAGGTATACTATAATACCCAGGAAGGTGAGAACAGAAACAATCAGTCCTGTAAAGGTCGCGATTCGCAGCGGGATAACCGAATGATTCAATATTCCGTCAATTGCGAGGCCTAATAGGTCTGACATTGAGAACTTACTCTCGCCTGTCATCCTTTCTGCGCGGTCATAAGGTATGCCGATCTGGTCAAACCCCATCGTCGAGATGGCTCCGCGAAGGTAAGGCTGGGAATCCTCAACCTTCTTTAGTTCGTCCAGAACCCTTCTGTCGACAAGCCTGAAGTCCCCTGCATCATACGGAAGATGGTCCTCGCTCAGGATATCGATAAATCTGTAAAAAATCTTGCGCAGCCCGTTGATCCACCAGGACTCTCTTCGGGAACGCCGCACGCCGTATACGACCTGATATCCTTCTTCCCAGAGTTTTATAAACTCAGGGATCAGCTCGGGGGGGTCCTGGAGGTCGCAGTCGATCTGGATCGCGGCATCTCCCCGCGCCTTAATATACCCCGTATAAATAGATTTCTGAAATCCGAAGTTGCGGGAAAAACGAAAAATCCGAACGCGCCTGTCGCGGGACGCCAGCATCTGAAGTTTCGCAAACGTTTCATCTATGCTGTGGTTGTCCGTAAAAATGAGCTCGTAATCGTAACTGCCGGACAAAGGTGACATGACCTGCTCTATCCTTTCATAGAGCCGCTCGACATTGCCTTCCTCGTTAAAGACAGGCACAACCACAGAGATCAGTTTTTTTCTTTTTTCAGCCATAGTTCAATCATCTCAATAATACCATATGCCCGGAATCTACCATCAAAAATATGAGTTGGATGAACAGGAGACCTGAATCATGTCTGTTCAGCTGCATCTCGCGCAGCGCCTTTCCCCGATCTCACAAGCAGAAAAACCACGATGGCCGCGGCTGACACCATGCCGAGATAGTAAAATATCAGACCGATCTTGTAATGCACCGGATTAAAGACAAAGCGGACCATATGCCCGCCTCTTTCAAGAAAGACCGCCTTGAAGTTGTAGTTGGCGATATTCACAGGTATCTCCCGGTCGTTGTCAAAGGCCTGCCAGTAACGGCTCCAGCCGTCGTTATAATAGAGAAAACCGGCCTTGCCGTTTTTTACCGAAATCGCAATCTCATTCGGGGAATACCCCTTAACCTCCAGCTCATAATCCGGCGTGCTCAAAAAGGCATGGAGATCGGCACGCACGTCATCCGGATGTGCCGCCAGTTGTTGCCTGAACTCCCTGTTCATAAGGAAAAGATTCACGGAATTAAGCCAGGAGAGGTTTTCAGATCTCTCGAAGATATCAGGTTCCACGGGGTTTGAAACAGCTGCCGCTCCCTCTTCAATGAAAAGATATTCAGCCAGCTCAGTCTCCTGAGCGTTAATCATGTAATTTAAGAGCTCGTGCCTTGACCGCATCCTGAGCACCTTATCCGCAGGATAAAACCTCACCACCGGATATGTAATGCCCATTGTGGCAACCTGTTTTTGGAGAGGCAGATGCGTCAAAAGATCATAGTACCGCCTGGTACTGAACGGACTATGATTGATCCCCGGAGACAGGGCTCCCTTTACCTTTATGATGTTCTCTCCAAACGCAACATTGGGCTGTGAGGGAAACAGCTCCCGAAAAAACTGAAACCCTGTCCTGCCTGATTCCCTGCCGGCCTCCACCATGGAAGAATAGATGCGGCTGTCCATCAGCACGCTCTCTGACGCATAGACATTAAAGGAATAAAGCTCCCCCATTATCACCGCCACCGTAACACCATACATAATCTTCCCTGCAAGCTTCCCCCTGCTAAAGGCATATACGCAGACTGCAAACACTATCACCGCAATCAGCAGGAAGAGATCATGTAATGAAGCATAAATCCATCTCTCCCCAAATAATGCTGTGACAGCCACTTTAACGGCAACAACTGCGGCGCAGAGAAAGATCATCCCCCTCTGCCTCTTTCTGACAGCGGAATCGATTTTTTCGGTGTCAAAAAAAACTCCCAGACCCATGCTGAGGAGCATGCAGAGATACAGCTGAAAAAAGGGACTGAACGTCTCCCTCATGTCTATCAGCTTCAGAGGCGGAAATATCCCGTTAAAGAGCCTCTGCAGAAGGTTGAATGACTTATGGCTCACGCCTGACCAGCCGAACATGTTGATCCCTATGACTATCAGCATGAAGAGGGCGAGATATCTGTAACGGGATTTACCGTAGATAAAACCCAGCAGGGCAAATAAAAAGGGGATAATGCCGATATATCCGCCCATCTCGGCCAGATAGTCCTTTGACGCGAAATAGGGAAGGGACCTGAAGACGTCAGGAAACAGGATGTTGGCCAGATTGCCGTATCCGATAAAATACCCCTGTTTGTTCGATAACGTATCGGAAAGCGACTCTCTTCCGATGTCGGAAGCCATGACCTTTTTAAGTTCTCCGCCGCTCTTTAAGGCTATCCTCTGGACAGGGAAGAGTTCACCGCTTCCTGATGCGTCTTTAAAGTAGACCATCAGGCCGGGCCCCATCATCATCAATACGATAACGACAGCCGCTGCTGATGCCGCCAGCACCCTCCTGTCCTTAAATCCCCTCACAAAAGCCTTCATGTCCACGACGCCGGTCGCCCAGACTCCTGCCAAAAAAGCTGCCAGGTTGAAGAGTTCATAAGCGGGTATATATACGTTCATGCTTATACCGTAAAGCAAAGCCGCTCCAATGACATATATCCTGCCCTTCTCACCCCGCGGCTCCTCCATAAACCGGAGCAGGCAGTACAGAGCAAGAGGCGTCAAAAACCCTGCGTACAAGGCTCCAGGCTGCCTGAGATACTGCGGGGCCAGAGAAAGCACCAGTATCCCGGCAGCTAACATCGCTCCGGTCCTGCTCTTTGTCACATGCCTGTAAAGGAGGTAAGCACCCGCTCCGAAGATAAGGAGCCGGAAGATATAGAAGTAGACATAGCCGGTAAGGGTCGAAAAGTCGAACAGGTATCTCAAGGCTACTACAACGAGCACTGTCGGATCCAGGAGGCCAAGAAAAGGGATGTTCGGATAGAAATATGTGCCGGCCTGCAGATCAGGATTCCAGTATGGAAAATGCCCCTGCAACAGGCTCTCCACATAGTAATGAAAGCTCCCGTACCACATCGTGCCCTCATGCTGAAACACGCTCCCGCCTGTCAGCACGTCGCAGTATACGTAACAGAAAATACCCAGAAAGCCCAGCAGCAGGAGATATCGGCTCTTGCCGGTATAGGTCAACATTGTAACAGACTTTTCCGGCAGTCAGGCAGCTTAATCAAAGCCGATCTTGTCCTTGACAATGAAGAGCGGCCTGTTTTTCACCTGGTTATAGATACGCGCAATGTAGAGCCCCAGGAAACCATTGGTAAGGAGTATATTGCCTCCGAGAAAAAGGGTTGCAGCCATGATAGCTGTCCATCCCGGGAGGTTGGTTCCAAGAAATTTGTCGATTATCACGACAATGAGATAGCAAAAAGAAAAGAGAGAGATGATAAAGCCGTAGATGAGAGATATATACAGAGGCGCTGTGGAAAAAGAGGTAAACCCCCTGAGAAATTCCTTGGTCGGGCCGGTCGACCTCAAGAGGGAGAAGTGCGTTTCTCCTGCAAACCTGGCATCCCGGGTGTACAGGACGGTCTCCTGCCTGAACCCTACCCATCTTACAAGACCCCTCATAAAAGGGTCATATTCGTTTATCTTGAGCAGCTCATCAACGGTCCTCCTGGAAAGGAGTTTGAAATCCCCCATGTTCACAGGCAGATCAATATCAGAGACAGCGTTTATAACCTGGTAGGCCTTTTTCGTCAGCCACATCCTGAAGGGGTTTTCGCCAAGCCTCTTTGTCCTGACGGTATTGACGACATCAGCCCCTTCCTTCCACTTTTCGATCATCTTTGGTATGAGCTCGGGCGGGTCCTGAAGATCGGCATCCATGTATACCACGGCATCCCCTTTGGTATGTTTAAGTCCGGCAATAACACAGGGATGCACGCCGAACCTCCTGGACATATTTATGACCTTTACCCTTTTATCCGTTTCCCTCAGCCTCATCAGGATATCCAGAGACCCGTCGTCCGAATCGTCGTTGACAAAGATGATCTCTAAGTCGATGCCCAAGGGCTCGAGTGCGCCAATAACCCTCTTGACGAGAGTCTCTATCACCGAACTTTCATTTCTGAACGAAAAAACCACAGACAACAGCATGGCTCATTATCCCCCGGTCTCTCTGTTTATTGTACTGCCCGCATCCTGAACCTGTAATGCGCGAAAAATACCCAACTCAGGCGCCCCTTGGTCCGAACATCTTCTGGAACCTCGGTTTGACAACCGTATTGAATGCCGTCAGGAAGACCGTCATAAAACCGAAGCGTTTAAGAGTCGGGATGATCCGCCACCACCGTGAATAAATCCTCGCAAGCGCTTTTTTCTGGAGCTCTATAAGCTCAGCAGGAGCTATACCGTTTACCTCCATGACAGCAGACTCGTACCGCTGGTACTTTGAAAAATCCCTCTCAATCAGTTTCAGCCCGTAATCACCGCTCTCTGCCATCTTGAGCATCTCGGTCCCGGGATAAGGGATCGCGATATTGAGCGTCACGTGCAGCAGGTCTCTTGCCTTGCAGAGATATTCGACCGTCCGCTCGATACTTTCGCGGGTATCTCCGGGCAGTCCTATAATGACGGAGTTGATCGTCTCTATGCCGAGCCTGTTACTGAGCCTGTTTGATTCAGCATAACTGTCAAGGGGGACGTTCTTCCTGATGATCTCCCTTACTGTCGGGTCCGCAGACTCAAGACCGAAACTGATTCGAATGAGTCCGCACTGCTTAAGCCTTCTTACCATCTCCTCATCCCAGAGGTTTGCCCTGGTACTGCCCTCAAAGGTAAATTTCAGACCCCTCTTCTCGATCTCGTCGCAGAGCTCCATGATGAATTTTCTGTTCAGGGTGAGGGTATCATCCACGAAATAAACATGTTCGGCGCGAAGGTCCCTGATGACGTATTCAAGCTCCTGCATTACGTTATCGAGGCTGCGCAGCCGGAAGCGCTTGCCGTGGAGATCGCAGGCGCAAAAGACGCAGTTAAAGGGACATCCCCTGCTCATCTGCATCGAGGTATAGAGCTTCCTGCCTCTCAGAGTGCCCATGAAATACCGGTCATTCGGCAGGAGATGGCGGGCCGCAAGAGGCGCCTTGTCAAGGTCTTCAAGAAAAGGGGGATCACCGTGGTAAAGGACCTCATTGCCCTGACGCATCATTACGCCGGCGACCTGAGGGGTACGGTTTCCTGCAGCATAACTTCTGAGAAAATCAGGAAACGTCATCTCGCATTCGCCTATAAAGAGATAATCGTAACACTCCTCGAAGGCCTTCTCCCGGACTATCGACACGTGGGTGCCGCCTATCACAACCGGTACGTCCATGCTCTGCTTCAGCGTGCGGGCAAGCAATGTGGCATTATGGAAAAAAGGTGTCGTTGCCGTAAGTCCGATGAGGTCAGGCTGGAAATCTTTCACGCGGCTGACCACGGCAGGATGGTCGAGCTGCTCGATATGGGCGTCGATAAGCTGGACCTCCCAGCCCTCCTGTTCCGCTATCGCAGCCACAATGCAGAGGTTCAGGGGAGGAAAGGTCGAAACCTTCTTGGCGGCATGGCTGAACGACCCGAATTCACCGAACCAGGAAGGGAACACAAGCGACAGCTTCATTCGGGGGTCCTAATCACCGAGGAGTCTCCTTTTGAGGCGGATGGAGCTCATATCCGCAATATGGCTCCTTACGTCCTTCCCGAACTTCTGTTCCACCATATCGAGGTAAGAGCCGTTGGAGAAATAGGCATGAAAGGCGTCGTCCCTGAATTTCAGCACCTCTTTTGCGCTGACATGCCTGGTCGGCAAAGGCAGCGTCTCGTATGAATGCTGCGAATAACCGTGCCACTCTTTCGGAAGGTCCCAGCCCTCCTTTACCGCCATCTCATACAGGCGTGAGCCGGGATAGGCCATGGCGGAGTAAAAATTAGGGAACTCGCAGTTCAGGGACATCGACATCTCCAGGGTCTCCTGCATTGTGGCCAGGTTGTCATCAGGAAGGCCGAAGATATAATTGCCTATAACCCTGATGCCGGCTGACTGGATGGTCCGTACCACCCGCTCAATATCCTTTACCCTCATCCTCTTCTCGGCGCCGTCTCTGACGTCAGGGTTTGCTGATTCGATCCCGAGAGCAAGCCAGTTGATCCCGGCCTTTTTCATCTGCTTCAGGTTCTCCTCGTTTACCGTGTCAACTCTTGCGTATGCCCAGATATTCAGATCATAGCCTCTTTTGATAATCAGATCGACTATAGTCATATAATGTTTCTCTTTCAGCACGAACAGTTCATCGACTATCTTGATATTCTTTATCCCATACTTCTCAACCAGGAGTCCTATCTCGTCAACAACCAGCTCCGGACTCCTGTACCGTATTCCGGGTTTGCCAAACGGCGCGTTGATGCAGCAAAAGACACAGGAATAGGGACAGCCAAGGCTGGTATAAATGGCTCCGTAAGGCATCCTGTTGCTGATATCATCGAAGCAGTGCCAGTTATGAGCCCGGTATTTTTCCATAGGCAGAAGATCCCATGCTGCAGAAGGCAGGACCTCGTCCAGATCCTGCACCAGTGCGGCCCTTGGAGTATGCCTGATCTCATCGCGGTGCCTGTACCAGAGGCCGGGCACACCGTCATAATCGCCGAGACCGCTCCGCAATGAGCTGATAAGATTCGTAAGGGTATAAAACCCCTCACCCTCAATAACGAAGTCCACCTTCTCCTCTTCCATGGTTCTTTCCGGAAGGGCTGACGGATGAAGCCCGCCAAGAGCAACCCTCGCATCCGTTCTCTCTTTTAATGCCCCGCATATCTTTCCTGCGATCGTCATGTTCTGGGTCGAGGCAGAAGGCTGAGAACCGTATACGACCACCGCTGCCACCAGAGGTTTCATGTCGCGGACCCTTTCTGCGGTTTCCTCAGGCGAGATATTTTCAGCATTGGAATCGATAACAGCCACACTGAATCCGTTTTTCCTCAGGTACGCAGCCAGTACCGCTACCCAAAATGGAGGTTCTACTGCGGAAAAATCCCCTGACAGGTCCTGATACACCTGTTTTCTGTCCCCCGGGTTGATCAGAACGATGTCCATGCTCATCGTGCTATGACCGCAGCCCCTCTCTGATATTTCCGATTAGGCTCTCTTCATCCAGGGCATTCAATCTGTGCAGATAGTCCCTGCTCCCCTGACTGAATGAATATTCGTCCTTCAAGCCCATCCTTTTAAGCCGTATGCGTGAGCCCCTGTTTCCGACAATGGAGGATACCAGTCCGTCTAATCCGCCCTTGTTGACAAACGCCTCCTCCAGGCTTATGAGAAGCTCATACTTCTTCACGGTTTCGAAAAACCGGTCCTCATCAAGCGGTTTTAGTAAAAAGACATCGATCAGCCCCACATTGATGCCTTCCCCTTTGAGCCTTTGGGCTACATTCAGCGCCTTATGCGTCATAAATCCTGTCGACACAAGGCAGACCTTTTCACCGCCCGCTATCTCGCAAAAACCCTTCCGCAGGTCGATGTCTGCGGTTTCTTTATAGATCGCCGGCAGGGGCTTTGCGTCGAACCTCAGATACTTGGGCTTTTTGACCGTTACTGAATAATCCACAAATTTTTCGGTCAGCCTCCAGTCGCTTGGAGAAAAGACATGCATATTTGGAAGGGCACGCATTATGATGATGTCCTCCAGGCAATGGTGGGTCGGGCCTGAGACATCATAGCTCAGACCTGCTCCGACACCTATGACGTTGACATTAACCTGCCTTGTCTGCGAGAGGAGTGAGAGATTATTTCTTATCTGTTCATAGGCCCGCATAGTAAGAAAAGGGGCGATGGCATAAGCGTAAACTGTAAATCCCTCGAGGGCCAGCCCCGTTGCAACATTAACGAGATTCTGTTCGGCAATGCCGACATTGATAAACCTGTCGCTGAAATCTTCTCTGAGCTTATCCAGCTTCGGAGACCCGAAATCAGCGGACAGGAAGAATATCCGGTCGTCCCCAAACATGCGTCTGTAGACGCCCTCGATGAACACGTCTCTCATGGTCTTTATCTCGGTCATGACTTCATCCCTGCAATGATCCGGTCTATCTCCTCCGGCTTAAGGCTCTTTATATGGCTGAGGGAGTCAGTCTCGAGACTCGGTACTCCCCTGCCCTTTACGGTATCGGCTATCAGAACCTTAGGCCTGCCGCCTGTGTCGTCCTTCAGCCTCGTAAGAGCGCTGTGCAGCATGCCCACATTGTGGCCGTCGACCCTGTCAACCTGCCATCTCTGCACCCTGAATTTGTCCTCAAGAGGCTCCATATTAAGGATCTTGCTGCAGTAATCGAGCATACAGATCCTGTTGTTGTCGACTATCGCTATGAGGTTGTCCAGCTTATGCTCACCGGCAAACATCGCAGCCTCCCAGACCGAGCCCTCGTAGAGCTCGCCGTCTCCAAGGAGCACGAAGACTTTCTTATCGCTCTTCATTCTCTTCAGCGCAATGGCGATGCCGCACGCAACTCCCAGTCCATGCCCCAAAGAGCCGTTCATGGTTTCGTAGCCTGGTATTATCGCATCCGGAATTCCGCCGAGTAAAGACTCATCCGTGCAGACCCGGCTTAATTCCTGTCTGTCGAAATACCCGACGTCGGCAAGAATGGGATACAAGGAGATCGAGCCGTGCCCCTTGCTTATTATGAACCTGTCTCTTCCTTCCCACAACACATCGGAGGGGTCGAATTTCAGGAGTCCGCCGTAATACAGAACAACGAATATCTCGACCGCGGACAGGGAAGAGGCAAGCCTTGTCTGCTGGGCTATCCTGTGGATATTAAGCGTCTCCTCCCTTACCCACAGCGCCTTATCTTCCAGGGATCTAAAAAAAAGGCTTTTATTATCAGTCTTATTCTCAGACATTGCTGTATCTGCTGTTGGTGATCATCCGGTAGCCCTTAATAAGCTCCCTTATACCCATATCAAGCGAATGGACAGGCCTGAATCCTGTCCGTTCGATCTTTTCGTTGGAGACGATATAGTCACGCTTGTCAGGGTCTTCTCCGATAGGGGCCTCGAGATACACAAAATCCGGCACCTGCTCCTTTATCTTCCCGCAGAGTTCGAGCTTGGAAAGATTCGCGTCGGAAAGTCCCATGTTATAGGGTTCGTTCTTCATCGCATCGAAATTGTTCATGGCGTGGATAAAACCCCTGGCAACGTCCCTGATATGAATGTAGTTGCGCTTGAAATGCCCCTCGAAAACCACAACGAACCGGTCCTTAACGGCCCTGTATGTAAAATCGTTGACCAGAAGGTCTATCCTCATCCTCGGGGCCATGCCAAAGACCGTTGCCAGTCTGAGGCTGATCGCGTTACCCCTGTCCAGCAGCACCTTTTCAGCATCCACCTTTGCCTTTCCATAAAGGGATATAGGGTTCAGTGGGGTCTCCTCAGTGCAGTATATGCCCTTCTGTCCAACTCCGTACCCGCTGTTTGTGCAGGGATACATAATCCTCTGTTCCCGTGACGCAAGCTTTGCGACAGACGCTACAGCGTCCCTGTTTGTAGTCACTGTGCCGATCTTGTCCCTGCTGCAGAGGGGCGCTCCGACAAGGGCAGCCAGGGGGATTATATAATCGGCCTTTTTCATAACATTTTTCAGGATATCCTCATCCCTGGCGTCTCCCCGAACAACATCGAAGTTTTCCTCTGCGCAGCAATCCAGAAGCGCGTTCTGACCGAATATAAAAGTGTCCAGTACAGTAACCTTGTGACCCAGCTTCAGTAATTCAGGCACCAGTATTGAGCCGAGATAACCGGCCCCTCCGGTGACCAGGATATTGTATTTCATTCCTCTCTCCTCTTTATAAGTTTTTCAGGGTATTGTGAAGATAGTCTATCTTGTCCCTTAAGTCGTAAGGGAAATTCCCGACAAAAAAGCCGTTGTAATGGGCGATGTCGGCATTGGCCGACTTTGTCAGCTCATGATCATAATGCCTGATCACATCGTGTCTGAGTATATTGCCTCCGGTTATTATCCGGTGCTCAATGCCTGCATCTTTGAGCCTTTGCAGTACCTTTGCCCTGTTTATCCCGAGTTCGGGGTTGATGACCATGGTAAAACAAAACCAGGAACTCTCTCCGCTTTCCTTCTGGATAATGAACCTTTTATCATCCCTGAAAAGGTTTACGAAATGCTCTGCATTCCTTCTTCTCGTTCTGATAAAGCCGTCAAGCTTTTTCAGCTGGACCTTGCCTATGGCGCCATGGATCTCACCAGGCCTGACATTGTACCCGGGAAGAATGAACCGGTAGGCCTCGAAAAAGTCATCGTCTCTTCTTTCATAAATCGGGCTGTCAGGGTCCTGATCCCGTGTCCATCCGTGGTTCCTCATGGATTTCAGGAGATTATAGATCTCCCTGTCGTCGGTCAGAACAAGCCCGCCTTCCATAGTCGATATATGATGAGAGAAAAAGGTGCTGAAGGTATTTACCAGCCCGAACGTCCCTGTATACCTGCCGTTGAAACGCGCTCCCATGGCTTCGCAGTTGTCCTCAAAAAGGATGATGTCGTTTTCTTCACAGAGTCCCGCAATCTCGTCGAACCGGCAAGGATTTCCGAGAACGCTGACAGCGACCACCATTTTCGTATCCTTTGTGATCGCCTTTTTCAGCTCCGCAACGTCCATATTAAGGGTATCGAGGTCGATGTCCACAAACTTCATCTTCAGGCCGTACTGCTGGAGAGGGTGATAGGTGGTAGCCCATGAAATGCAGGGAACTATGACCTCATCTCCACGCTTAAGCGGTTTTTCCTTCCTGTAAAAAAGCGAGGCAACTGCGATGAGATTGGCTGAAGAGCCGGAATTAGCCATGACCGCATACTTCATTCCGAAGTATTCCGCGAAGCTCTCTTCAAACTCCCGCACATTCTTCCCCATGGTGTAGATGTCGCTTTTTACGACATCCAGAAGGGCCTGTTTTTCCTCTTCTCCCCATGTTGACGCTGCCAGTTCGTACCGCATCCTATCTCCCCTTCTCATTTTGATAATTCGGCTTGTATACGATAATCTCAGAGCCATAGAAATCAAACCTGAAGGGTATACAGAGATATTTCTTCAGGGCCTCTCTTATTCTCTTCTGGTGTTCGGGCTCCGCAAAGAAGACCATAAAGCCGCCGCCGCCTGCCCCCAGCAGTTTGCCGCCGACCGCTCCATTTTTCATGGCTATATCATAAATGTCGTCGATCTCGGTATTGCTGATCGAATTGGACAGAGTCCTCTTTAATTTCCAGGTCTCGTTCAGCAGCCTCCCGAAATCGGTGAAATCGTCCCTGCCTGAGGTGAGCACCTTTTCGGCGGCCCTCACCAGGTCCTTCATTTCAGAGAGCTCAGCCTTCTTTTTAGGGATATTCTGTATCTGCTCCTTCGCTATCTCCGAGGCGTATCTCGCCAGTCCGGTAAAAAAGAGCATGAACCTGTCTTCGAAGCTCTTGAGGTGGTTCTCTTTCATGATGATAGGCCTGACGATAATCTCCCCGTTCTGCAGAAACTCGATAGTATTCAGGCCTCCGCACGCGGCCCAGACCTGGTCCTGTGACCCGACGTTCTCCCGGATGAGGTTCTGCTCGATATGGATCGCCTCCTTGTAAAGGTCCTCCCTCGAAATGATCCTCCCGTCAAGGGCGTAAAGGACCTTCAGAAGCCCGACAGTGAAGGCCGAACTTGATCCCATGCCGGAACGTGCAGGGATATCACCGTCATGGTGTATCTCGACGCCCCGCTTCACCTGCAGATACTTTAAGGTCTCCCTTACCGAGGGGTGCTGGATCTCGTCGAACTCGCGGACAGTCTCAATCCTGGAATAGATAATCCTGTGATGATGATCAAAAAAAGGCGGCAGTTCCCTGCATGTCAGATAACAGTACTTGTCTATGGTAACTCCCAGCACCTCTCCGCCGTGCTCGAGATACCACGAAGGATAGTCGGTCCCCCCTCCGAAGAACGAAATCCTGTGGGGTGTCTTCGAAATAATCATTTCTGATGCCCCTTGCCGAAGAGTACGGCCAGTTCCCTCTGCGCACGTCCGTACTCCTCAGGAATACCTATATCGATGAAATACCCTTTGTCGCAATACGCAAACACATCAACCTCTCCGGGACAGTTCTGAAGGAAATCTGTTTCGAATGAAAAATTCCCCTCAAACCTCTGAAAATATTCTGAAATCCCTTTATTTATAACATAAATGCCGCCATTTATGTAACCAAAACTTCTGAAGGATTTCTCTTCAAAACCGGTGACCCGGTCTTCATTAACGATTACAGTGCCGTAACGATCGAAGTCATGCATGGGCTTAACTGCAAGAGTTAGCAGGGATCTTTTTTCGGCATGGAAAGCAAGTAGCCTGTCGAGGTCGATCTGAAAAAAAGTATCTCCATTGAGAACAACAGCGTCTTCGCCCATCACCTTCTTCATCGACTCCCTGATCGCCCCCCCTGTACCCAGCGGCCTGTCTTCAATTACATACTCCAGCTCGATATGCCCGTAATGCCTGCCAAAATAATTGAGTATCACCTCGTACTTGTAGCCCACGGAAAGGAGGATCCTTTCCATCCCTTTATCAGCAAGAAAATCGATAAGATATGACAAAAAAGGCCTTCCGTTGATATCAGCCATCGGTTTCGGGAGATCAGGAAGTATCGCCCTGAGGCGCGTTCCCAAACCGCCTGCGAGAATGATCGCTTCTTTACATAACGGGCTCACAGGTATTTTTGAACCATGCCGGCAACCATTTTAGCTATGGCAGGAGAAGCGGTCAGGCCAGGAGACTCGATGCCGACAAGATTTATCAGGCCTGGAAGCCCCTTGTCCGCTTCATCAGAGATGACAAAATCCCTGACCTTATCACCCTCGCCGTATAATTTGGGACGTATGCCGGCCATATCCGGAATGAATGCCTCCCTGTCCAGCCCCGGTATTATCCTGACTGCGCCTTCATAAAACGAGTCCCTCTTGCCGGGGTCGACAGCATAATCCACATGATCAACATATTCTGCATCAGGGCCGAAGCGGAGGCGTCCTCCCAAATCCAGGGTTGCATGAACGCCAAGTCCAATGAGCTCTTCATGAGGCACAGGATAAACCAGCATCGAAACCGGAGAGGCCTTGGCATAAGAGAAATATGATCCCTTGCAGTATTTCAGTTTATAGCCGCGTGCCTCAATATCCATGCCTGCCAGTCCTGCCACTGAGTCGGAGGAAAGGCCGGCGGAGTTAATTACGATCTTCGACCCGAAGGAGTAATCCTCCTGCCTTATCCTGACGACAAATCCATCCTTTTCCCTTTCGAGAGCCGCAACTTCGCTCTGAAAGGAAAACATAACGCCCTTTGCCACGGCCATGGTATAAAGACTTTTCATCAGGGAGTGGGAATCAATGATCCCGGTATCAGGGGAATGCAGGGCTGAAACTGCGCGAACATCGGGTTCGAGCCTGCGAACGTCCCCGGAATCGAGCAGGGAGAGTCCCTCTACGCTGTTTCTCCTGCCCTTTTCATAAAGGCCCTCAAGGCCCTTCACCTCAGACTGCTCCGCAGCCACAATCAGTTTGCCGGTTTTCTTAAAAGGGATGAGATTGGCCTGGCAGAGTTCATACAGCTGTCTTGCCCCTTCGACGCAGAGACGCGCCTTTAAGGAACCCTCAGGATAATAGATGCCCGAATGTATGACCTCGCTGTTCCTGCTGCTCGTCTCTTTCCCGAAACTCTCATGCCGCTCCAATACAACGATATCGCTGTATTTCGCGGAGAGCTCCTTTGCGATTGCCAGACCTACAACACCGGCGCCTATAATTGTTACAGAGACGTTATCCATCAAAAATGTTCAGATTGCCAAAAAGGGGAATAACACTCGTGTTACCTGTTTCCCACAATCAGATAAGGGGTAAGATCAACAACAAGTCTTCCCATCACGTCATACATATTCTCCGGCATTCCCGACAGAACACCCGCCTGCAGAAGCCTGTCAAGCGCCCCGGCAATCTTTTCCCGGTTATCTGAGACCAGGACCGGCGAAAAAGGGGCTGGCGTCTTCTGTATCATGTAGATAATGTCATATGCCAGACCATCAGCATCGTTAAAACAGAGAACCGGCCTGCTCCCTGTGTAATACTCGGTTATCGGCATGATCTGCGGATAGCCGGGCACATATTTGGGATCCCAGAACATCTGGAACCCGTCGAGGCTGAAGAAGACCGGCTCAAAGGCAGTCGGCATGCTTTTGAGCTCTTTGGCAAACAGCACCTCAGACCTGAGCTGAACGTAACGCATTAAATCAAAACGCTTCATCGTCTGTATTTCGCTGTTATATCTGGCCTCAGTCTCGGCATCTGGGATATAGTAAACAGGCTGGCGGTCATTGAGGGCAAAGCGGTACCAAAAGAGCAGGAGCAGCACAGCCGTGAACAACAGATAGACCGGCCTGCCACCCTTTTTAAGCAAGGGCTCGGCAGCTTCAGGATTCTCAGCCCCGCCATGAAGAGCATTATTAAACTCTTTGACAAACGACCAGGTGACACCCCCGACCAGGAGTGCGGCAAACGGTATCATCTGCCTGGCCTCATAAGGCATTCTGGCTGCATGGGGAAGAATCAGAATAAAAGAAAGACCGGACATGAAAAGTACTGCCATAAGCCACAGGGAAGGAAGCTCCCGCTCTTTTCGGTCTTTCAGCAATAACGAATAGACCGTATAGCTGCCGGCGAGGATCGCGAGCATGCCACCCGGGCTGTAAAGGTTGTTAAAGAGAATGACGACCGTATCGCGGATTACCGTTATCCTGTC
>JACRHE010000020.1 GCA_016217695.1 Nitrospirota bacterium
GGCGTTGGTTCTGCTTGGCTACACGATCTCGACCGTCGCGCGCACCCAGATGCAGGCGCTGCAGCTCACCTTTTTCTTCTTCCTGCCGTCGATCCTGCTGTCGGGCTTCATGTTCCCCTATCGCGGCATGCCCGGCTGGGCCCAGGCGCTCGGTGAACTGTTTCCTCTCACCCATTTTCTGCGCATTGTCCGAGGCATCCTCCTCAAAGGCAACGGCCTCCAGGAGGTTGTCAGGCAGCTTTGGCAGATCGTGCTGTTTGCCGCTGTCGCGCTGACCATCGGCGTAAAGCGTTATCGGCGGACACTGGATTGATGCGCAGGAACACTCTGAGATCATAAAGCCTCTTCCCGGGCGGAGTCTTCTCCGGAAAGAACGCGGAGTCCCTATCCCTTTGACAGCCCGGCCCTGACGCCTACGAGGCGCACTTTTTTCTTCATCTCAAACTTGCCGAGGCAGAAAAATGCGGCCTTTCTGATAAGTTCCAGATTGTCTGTGGGTTCTTTCAGCGTAGTGGCCCTTGTGTGGGTCTCAAAGTCGCTGAACCGTATCTTTACCGTAATCTGTTTCCCCCTGTATCCCTTCTCCCTGATATCATCCACAACATCCCGGACTAAACCGGCCAGACACCGCGCAATCACCTGCCAGTCGTCCGTATCGGTCTGGAAAGTGGTCTCCCTGCTTGCCGACTTCGGTTCCCAGTGGGTTACCAGCGGGGCCTTGTCGATCCCGTGAGAGGCTTCGAAAAGGTAGTTTCCATATGAGGTGCCGAAGTGTTCGATCAGCCCCTCCAGTGGGATCTTCGCAAGATCCCCAATCGTCGTGATCTTCATCTTTCTGAGATGGCCCTCTGTCTTGGGACCCACGCCCCAAAGCTTCCTGACCGGCAGCGGCCAGATGAGCTTTTCTACGTCGGCATCGGACAGTATCGTGAGACCATCCGGTTTCTGCAGGTCCGAGGCTATCTTTGCCAGGAGCTTGTTGGAGGCGATGCCTACTGAGCATGTGAGGCCTGTCCTGGCCCTGATCTTTTCCTTGATCTCCAGGGCAATGAGCTCAGAGGATTTCTGAATATCCGATATGTCGAGAAATGCCTCGTCGATGCCCACATCTTCCATTACAGGGCTGATCTCTCTGAGTGCTTCCTTGATGACTGATGAGACCCTTGAATACTCATCATAATCTACAGGGAGAAAGACGGCATGCGGGCAGAGTTTATATGCTGTCTGCAGCGGCATGGCGGAATGGATACCATATTTGCGGGCCTCATAGGATGCCGTTGACACGACTCCTCTTTGTGTGGGATCGCCGGATCCTCCAATGACAACGGGCTTACCTCTCAGTTCAGGACGGCGTCTTTCCTCGACAGCGGCAAAGAAGGCGTCCATATCCATATGGAGGATTCTTCTCATAACAGCTGCGTTGCAGTGATCAGTTCGCGGTGAGAGGGCACAGGGAACTCACTTCAGGCGGATGCTTTTGACGATTAAGGCCATGCGCTTACTTTATCACTTCATAGCGGACTGACGTCACCACAAAGGAGTCCGTACCGTGGGGTCTGCTCACCACGACTTCTTCGCCTTCGGTCTTTCGCAGCAATGCCTTTGCCATCGGAGAATCGATGCTGATAAAACCTTTTTTGGGATCGAATTCGTCCGGGCCGACGATGCGGTATTGAAACAGCTTCCCCTCCGAATCCTCAAGTCCGACCCAGGCTCCGAAAAATACCTTCGACGTATCATCAGGCGGCCTGTCCACGACAATCAGCTCGTCCAGCCTTTTTGTGAGAAACCGCAGACGGGAATCGATCTGCCTTAACTGCCTTTTGCCGTAAATATATTCTGCGTTTTCCGACCGGTCCCCCATGGCCGCTGCTTCGGCAACTGCCTGTGTGACCTGGGGCCGCTTCACCTTCCAGAGATATGAGAGTTCCTCTCTGAGCTGCGTTCGACCCTCAGGGGTAATGTAACTGGAGGTATTCGCCTTATTACGGGTTGGCTGCATGCCCTTATCTGCCTTTTTTATCAGAGCCGTCTTTCCGGGCGGTGTGCGTGATGATGAAATTCTCAGGCAGGAGGTCCGGATTCTTCTCGAGTTCCTCGACAAAGACGGTGATCGCCTTTCGCATGAAGGCCGAGAAGCGTACGTGTCCCGGTAAGGCAAGGATCCTCTGTCGTGTGTCTTCGTCGATTGTTGCCGTATACTTTGCCATAGATGTTCCTCCGTTTCCTGTACCTTTATTATACCGGAATCAACGCCTCGGACTGTCGCAAACTGAAGATATCAGATTGCCCTTTCGCAAATTTGATGGTGGATTGTGCTCAGATGAGCCATTTGACAACGGGGCTTTCTTGCCATAGACTCATTTTATGGACAATACTCAATCAGTGGAGCTGTGATGAACAGACGAAACTTCCTGCGGTCACTTCTAATCTTTCTGGGTTCAACAGCGCTTGTCTCATTTGCGTATCCTCTTCTTAGATTCCTCGAACCGCCCGGCGCCGGAGCAAAGGCTGTTAAAGTCATTATAAAGAAAGGCGACATTCCTCCGGGAGCTGCCAGGGATATTGTAATAAACAGCGCCCCTGCTATCGTCATCAATATACCGGACAAAGGGTTTATCGCTCTTTCGAAAGTCTGTACCCATCTGGGTTGTCTCGTGGACTACGACAGTACGAAAAAGAGGCTGGTCTGCCCCTGCCACGCCGGAGTGTTCAGTCTTGAAGGCAAAGTGTTGTCCGGCCCTCCGCCGAAACCTTTGCTGAAGTATGCTGTCAAGGTGCAGGGAGAGGATATCGTAATAGGATGATGTCATGACAGCGAAGATAAAAAACTGGCTTGAGACAAGGATCGGCCTTGAAGAACTGATAAGAACACAGTTGACCGGGTATATGATCCCAAGGAATATTAACTTGGCGTATACTCTCGGTTTTGTAGCCCTGGCGGCATTCGTATCGCAGGTGATTACGGGTTTCTTTCTCCTGATATATTACGTGCCTGACTCCGAACAGGCCTTCAGGAGTGTGCAGGATATGATGAGTAGCGTGCCTTTTGGCTGGCTGTTCAGATCGATGCATGCAGTAGGCAGCAACCTTATGGTGGCTGTCGTTATCCTTCATATGCTCTCGGTCTTTTTGATGGGTAGCTACAAAAAACCGAGGGAGATGACATGGGTGGCGGGGCTGCTCATGCTGCTTATGACCCTTACCTTCTGCTTAAGCGGCTATCTCCTGCCCTGGAGCCAGCTGAGTTACTGGGCAACGACCATAGTCACGACCATCCCGACGGCATTCCCCTACGTCGGGGATTTTGTGACGCGGCTAATGCGGGGAGGAGAGGCTGTTTCCGGCATTACCCTCAACAGGTTCTTCGCAATGCATGTGACGCTGCTGCCCCTTCTCCTTATCTCGCTTATCGGGATACACCTTTTCCTTGTCAGACGAATAGGCATCTCTGCACCTCCCTTCGGCAGGCCTGCAGGAATCAAAAAAACATGGACGTCATTCAGGCACGAGAGTTATCCTGACGGACATCCCCTGTACCCTTATTTCATCCTCAGGGAAATGAGCATGGTTGCAGTATATTTCGGAGTGATGTTTTTCATCATAGGTTTTCTGCCGACACTTTTTCTGCCGGAAAATGCCAATCTGCCGGCAGACCCGTTCAGGACTCCAGGCCGCATAAAACCTGAATGGTATTTTTTGGCCCCTTACCAGATGCTGAAACTCATTCCGAACAAACTCCTCGGGATCAGCATACAGATGGCGCTTGTTGCAGTAGTCATCCTCTGGCCTTTCCTCGATACAAAGGATGAAGACAATATCCTTAAGCGTCCTCTCCTGCTGGCAATATTTGTGCTGTCCCTGACCGCCTGGGCTGTTCTGACCGTATGGGGGCACTATTCATGAAATGCCCGCACCTTTGTATTTTAATATCCCTCATCCTGTATATGGCAGCTCCTGCCCTTGCTCAGACTGCTGAAGGAGACGAGATGCGGAGTACCTCCTGTCTTGACTGCCATGACTCCGACAGCATCAAGCCTGAACTCAGGTCCATCCCATCTGAGTGGAGAAAGAGCCGGCATTATCAGAACAACATATCCTGTCATGACTGCCACGGCGGTGATCCCAAAGACGCGGCAATGGCCATGTCGCCGGAAAGGGGTTTTGCAGGCAGGCCGCAGTATGACCAGGTTCCGGATTTCTGCGGCAGATGCCATATAGGCATACTGAAAAATTATTTAGAAAGCGGTCACGGCAAAGCACTGAAAACAGCCGGGACCGGCCCGAACTGCGTTACCTGCCACGGCTCACACGACATACAGAAGGCCGACGTAAGTATCATCAATGAAAAACGCTGCTCACAATGCCATACCTATGACAGGGCAAAGGCGATGAGGCAGGCGCTCTCAGTTACCGAAAAGAAGATAAAGGATGTCGAAGACGGCCTCAGGCAGCTGAAGAGCGCCGGTGTTTATACCGAGAACGAGGACAAGGCCCTTTTCAACACCCAGGCTGCGTTCCGCACACTCTTTCATTCAGTTGATGTTTCCCTCATCAAGGGGAGGACTGATGAATTTGTAACAAAGCTGGAAGAGATCGAGGCAAGGGAAAAAGAGATTTTTCATGAGCTGGGGTTCAGAAGGAATTTCTCAGCATTTCTGATGATGGTCTTTCTGGGAATGGCCGTTGTTCTGATGCTGTTGTCTAAAATCGGAAAATAATCCTGGATAGGCAAGAAGACAGCTGCTGCCGGTGCGTTGATAACCGGTCGGGTTCTTCACCAATTACTATTTATGGACAGGGGCAGATTCACAATTCATCCTCTTCCTGCTCATCTTCGTCCCTGTATGCCCTCTTTTTCTTGAGAATCACGAAAAATCCGTATACCGCTGTCAGGGCTGCGAACAGAAAGAGTATCTCATAGAGGTTATCGCTGATATAGGAAAGCCATGAGGTCTTCCTGACCAGAGACGACCGCCATCTCCTTTCAAGTTCATCGGGAGAGATCGATAGGCTCCTATGCACCGCGATTTCCAGACTATCACCGCTTCTCATATTCTCCAATATCCCCCGCACCCCGGAGGCGCCGAACTCCTTTTCGATATGCTCGACAATGCTTCTGCTCTCTTCATAGGCAAGGACAAGGTCTTTTTCTCCGGCAGGAAAACTTTCCGACAGCCTTTCAACGCTGATAAGCCGGTTCGAAAGGACAGCCGCCCTGAGCGTCGACCGGTTTCCGGAAGTCATTATCTCAGCTAAACCTCCTGTGACCCACTGGCATATACCTTCATCGAGCCACCTCGGAAGGCCCCCTCCGGGGATATGATGATGAAGCTCAAGGTGGCACAATTCATGTTTCAGGGTTGTCTCAAGGGTGAAGGGGCGGATATTCATTTTTGAGTAATCGATTACGATGCGATCCTTGCGGGGAATCGCGATGGCGGTAACGAGATCATTTTCGGAGATCCTTCTGAAGGAGGCGCTGTCCTTAACCAGGACGATCTCGGGGCGGAAGGCGGTTTGCCACCCAAGGACCTTCAGCAGCTCCTCGCGTATCAGGGGATATACCCTGAGAACCTCTCTTGCGGGCCTGTGAAGCGGTTCGTCAAACCGGACAATGACCCGCTCATCAGCAAGGGTATTTTCCCCGGCATAAGAGGGGACGCTCAGGAGCGCGGCCAGAACAAATAATGCGGATGAAAAGATTCCTCTTGGCGTCATGGAAAATAGTGACCTCTCATAGAGAATACCATTTTCTCTTTGCGATGATCACGCGCGGTAAGTTGTAAATAAAAGGGAAGTGGGCCAGGGCCTCGGGGCTTTGGCCCACTTCCCTTTTATAAGCTCACTTGGTGAACAGTTGGGCGGGCTTGCCTTCAGCCTTTTCTTTCTTTGCCAGTCTCTTTTCCTTCAGGGTGTGCTGCGGTTTTTTCTTTGCATTTGCCTTTTGTTTGTCTTTTTCCTTGCTCATGAGATACCTCCTTGATAAACTTTATTCTCATTTTACTGCAACTTTTTCCGGAATAA
>JACRHE010000174.1 GCA_016217695.1 Nitrospirota bacterium
AGCAGGAATTCTCCGACAACCAGGGCAGGCTCTTCAGGATGGACAGGGTAGTGGTAGATACCGACAGGGTGACGGTCATTGACTTCAAGACCGGAGGCGACAGGACGATGCAGGAGAGGCATTCAGCCCAGATAAAGACCTACATGAGGCTGCTAAAAGACCTTTTCCCCGAAAAGACGATAGAGGGCGTCGTAGCCTATACAGACCTTTCCGAGGTGAAGAAGATCCGATGAATGTTCGTCTTATTTCTCCTGCCCGAAGCATAATGGAAGAGGTGATATCCTGCCTTCCTAAAGAGGAAAGGGACTTCTCTTCTCAGATGGTCGTCTTCCCCGGCAGGAGACCTGCTCATTTTCTGAGAAAGGCCCTTTCCCAACAGATAGGCCGAAGCTTCATCCCTCCCCGAATCTTTTCCATGGACGAGTTCGTTGATTTTATATTTGAGAAGACGCACAAACAGAGAAAGCTGGAGGCTATCGATGCGGTCGCTCTTCTGTATGACATTCACAGAAAATCGACCCGGCCTCTCGGCGGAACGAGTTTCCTTACGCCGGACAGTTTTTTCCCTATAGGGCTCAAGATCTATCGTGATCTTGAGGAACTGCGTATAGAAGGTCTCGATCACCGGCACGTTAGGGAGATCGAACCGTATTACGGGCAGACAATCCCTGAGAATGCCGTAAAGATGCTCCAGTCGCTCTCCTTATTCTATGAGGGGTTCTACAGGATTATCGAAGAAAAGGGGTTCTCTACAAGGTCGGCAAGATACCATGCGGCATCGCTGGATACGGAAGGGGCAGGGCTTGACCGCTTCAGGCAGATCATATTCGCCGGTTTTTTTGCCCTCACCAGATACGAGAAGGACTTATTCGGGAGACTCCTTCTTCATAGTAATACCCTCTTTATTTTTCAGGAGGGAGAGGGTATTGGAGAGAGGCTTGAGGAGATCGGCATCAGGGCTGAAAACAGTCAGTCGGACTCAGCCGGACCCGAGATCAGTTTTTACAGCAGCCCTGATACCCATGGTCAGATCTATACCCTCGGCAATATGCTGGAAAAGGCAGCTCAAAAGGGGGATGTACTGACCGAGCGTTCGGCAGTCGTTCTGCCTGCCTCTGAAACCCTTTTTCCTCTCCTGCGCCACGGACTTTCGTTTGCCTCAGAGGAGGACATTAATGTCTCTCTCGGTTACCCTCTCCTTCGCACCCCTGTCTACGGCTTTCTCAACAACCTCATGGAACTGATAACCTCAATGAACAATGACCGGATCTATGCACCTGACTACCTTAGATTCGTGCTTCATCCGTATACGAAGAATATCTATTTTGATGGAGATGCCGAGACAACAAGGATACTCTTTCATGCCCTGGAAGAGGGGCTTACTCGGCGCAGGACCAGAACATTTTCGACCCTCCCGGATATCATCGCAGACGAGGCCCTCTTTGCCCTTATCGCAGAAAAGATGAAGGACTATGCTACAGGGATCACAAAGGAACGGCTCAGGGAACACCTCAGGACTATCCACCTCAACACCATAGAGAAGTTCCTCTCCTTTGAAGATGTAGGCGACTTTTCCGGGAAATGCGCTGACGTGCTGACCTATATCTACAGAAACAGCACCGCCCGTCTCCATCCCCTCTTTCATCCCTTTTCAGAGTCCTTCATCAGGGCCCTTGACGTGATCTCAGGATCGCTGATGAAGGATGTCTCCTTTTCCGAAAGGCAGAGTTACTTCACCTTCTTCAGAAAATATATCATGACCTGTCACTCCCCTTTTGAAGGTACTCCTGTAAGGGGCCTCCAGATACTCGGCTTTCTCGAGACAAGGGCGCTAAAGTTCGACAGGGTCTTTGTCCTTGACGTAAATGAGGAGACGCTGCCGGATACGAAAAAGCAGGATTCGCTCCTTCCATTTAAGGCCCGTGAGTTACTCGGCCTTCCTACATACAGGGACAGAGACCGGCTGACTGCCTACTATTTCGATATCCTCGTAAAGGGAGCTAAAGAGGTGCACCTCTTTTTTATCGAAAATGATACCAAAGAGAAGTCACGCTTTGCAGAAAAACTCCTGTGGGAAAAACAGAAAAAAGAGAGGCAGGCAGAGACAGGGCATTACATCAAATCCGTCCAGTACAGGGTAAATCTGAAAAATGCCCTGCCCGGAGAAATTGCGAAGACCGCTGCGATAACGGAATACCTGAAGACCTTCCCCTTCAGCGCGACTTCCGTTGACAGGTATCTGCAGTGCCAGCAGCAGTTTTATTACAGCCATATTCTAGGGCTTTCCAGAAGGGACGGGATATCCGAAGGAGTTGAAAGGGCTGATATAGGGAAATTTGTCCATCGGGCCGTCTCCGCATACTTTGAAACAAAGACCGGAGTTCTTTTGAAGGAAAAGGATATCGATGAGCTGCAGATGCAGCTTCTGACGGATGATCTGTTCACTCAGGAATACGGCAAGGACCCTTCAGGATCTGTTTATCTTCTTAAGCAGCAGATAAGAAGGAGGCTGGGCGAGCTGCTGAAATCCTACTATCTGCCGCTGATCCGCGAAAAAAATGTGACTGTCATCTCCAGCGAGGAGAAGATAGAGATCAGATCAGGTTCTTTCTTCCTGAAAGGCCGCCTCGACAGGGTTGAAAAGAGGGACGGCAGGATATGCATAGTCGATTACAAGACGGGCTCAAACCTGAATCCGCTGAAGATCTCCTTTGATAAACTGGATCCCGGTCAGAGGGAGTCATGGGAAGGGGCAATCGGCAGCCTCCAGCTCCCCTTTTACCTTATGCTCTATGCAGGACATACCGGCATAAACATGGCTGATATGGACGCCATGTTCCTTATCCTCGGCGGATCGGGGATAGACAGGGATATGGAACTGCCTCTTTGTGATGGTCAGGACAGGACAGAGAGATATGGGATGCTTGCGGATATTATCCGGAAACTGCTTCAGGAGATTACAGATCCCTCTTTGCCGTTCAGACCGGCGAGATCCAGAAAAAAAGCCTGCCCCCGCTGCGACTTCCGCTATATCTGCGGAATGCAGTGGGTTGGATAGCCCGCATTCATTTTTCCCATCTTTTGTCTTGCAAATGGCCGGGACCTCTCTTATAATTTTGTTAAACAAATCAATCAAAGGAGATCTTCATGAAAAAAATCATCGCATTGCTGATATGCCTTTTGGTATTCAGTGCTTCTCAGGCCTTTGCAGAGAAAAAACCGAGGATAGGAGTGCTACGGTTCACAAATGACACGCATGCAGGCTGGTGGAGGGCAAGCGTCGGGCGCGAGCTTCAGGATATGCTCATATCCGAACTGGCAAGCACAAAGGCCTTCAGCGTGCTTGAAAGAAAAGAGATCGACGCGGTCCTTGGCGAGCAGAATCTCGGGGCCTCAGGCAGGATCGACAAGTCCACAAGGGCGAAGATGGGCAAGATAAAAGGCGCCAAATATCTTGTTGCCGGCACGGTCTCTGCCTATGAAGAGGATACCAGCGGCACAGGCGGCGGCATCTCGATCAAGGGATTTTCTATCGGCGGGAAAAAAGAGAAGGCCTATATGGCGGTCGACCTCAAGGTGATAGACGCAGAGACGGGAGAGATCGTGGATAACAGAACGGTCGAGGCAACCTCATCTTCAGGCGGGCTTGCCCTCGGAGGCCATATCGGCGATTTCGGCGGCCATCTTGCCCAGTACGAAAAGACCCCTGCAGGCAAGGCCATCAGGGCCTGCATCATAGAGATAGCAGAGTATCTCGAATGCTCCATGGTAAAGGGCAAGGATAGCGATTGCATGCAGAACTATGCTGCCAAGGAATCAAGGCGCAAGGAAAAGACAAAACAGGCGATCGATCTGGAATAGTTAGTTACGAGTCACTAATATAAAGGGCGGCGCACATTTCCTGTGATCCGCCCTTTATATTTTCTCAAGCGTTCTGATAAGGGCCTCTGCCTTTTTTATGCATTCGTGATATTCCCGTTCAGGGTCTGAATCAGCCACTATCCCTGCGCCTGCCTGGATATAGGCCTTTCCCTCTTTGATGAGAAATGTCCTGATGATGATATTGAGGTCCATGTTGCCGTTAAACCCTATATATCCTACAGAGCCTGTATAGGGCCCCCGCCTTGTGGGTTCGAGCTCGTCGATAATCTCCATGCACCTCACCTTCGGAACACCGGTTATGGTGCCTCCCGGAAAGGTCGCCTTAATGACGTCAAAGCAATCCTTACCTTCTGCGAGTGCTCCTTTTACGTTAGACACTATGTGCATGACATGGGAATAGTCTTCGGTGACCATGAGTTCATCAACCACTACGGTTCCATAGTCAGAGACCCTCCCGAGGTCGTTCCTCTCAAGGTCGATGAGCATGATATGCTCTGCCCTCTCCTTTTCATTGAGGAGCAGCTCTGCCCTCATCTCATCATCCTCGCTGAGGTCCCGGCCCCGGGGCCTGGTGCCTGCTATCGGCCTCGTATCGACCGTTCTTCCGCTTACCCTTACGAGCCTCTCCGGAGAGGAGCTGACTATAGAGTACTCCCCGAAATCCGCAAAACATGAGAAAGGGGAAGGGTTTATCTGCCTGAGGATAGTGTACAGTTCCCACGGATCCAGTTCTCCGATCCCGGCAGTAACCCGGAGCGAGAGGTTTGACTGGAATATGTCTCCTGCAGCTATATACTCCTTCGCCCTTCCGACCATTGCCATATAATCTTCCTTGCCTGTGTCGTACCTTAGCCTGATCATCTCACCAGCCCCGCCCTGCTGCCCAGGAGCGGTTGCTTTCTCTTTACTGATCCGCTCATGGATGGACTCAATGACCTTCAGGGCCTCTTCTGAGTATGCCTCATGTTTTTCCATGATTTCGGTATATCCAAGCACTGTATCTCTCACTCCGGGGCAGACAACGATCCACGACTTTTTTTCGAGATGATCAAACGCCACAAGCCTGTCTATCATGAAGAAATGGGCATCAGGGATATTGAGGTCGTCAACGGCCTTTTGCGGAAGTTTTTCGAGATACTGGACAAAATCATAGGAGAGCATGCCTGCAGCACCTCCCTGAAAAGGCGGCAGACCTTTTACCAAAGGCTGACTATAACTCTTGACAAGCTCTCTCAGACGATCAAGCGGCTTTCTGGAGGATATGGTCTTCTTTCCTCCTGCCTCTATCTCGACAGTACCGTCCTTTGCCCTGAAGACCAGATAGGGCTCGATCCCTATAAAGGAATACCTCGCTATATTGTCAGGGCCCTTCACGCTCTCAAAGAGAAAGCTGTTTTTCGATCTGAGTTTCTGATATACCTCAAAGGGACTCTCAAAAGGGATCTCTCTGAATACGGGGGGATGGGTCATCTCTTCTGTCTTCATTTTCCTGGTGAGAGAACAGGTTATGCTGTTAATATCTCGCTGTTTATGAGTTCGATGGCCTTCAAAGGGTCAGACTGGCCCAGGATCGCCCTTCCCATCACAAGATAGTCAGCTCCCTCACGCAAGGCCTGTTTCGGAGTCATTGTCCGCATCTGGTCATCCTGAGGTGTCCATGAGGTCCTTATACCGGGAGTGACTATCAGGAAGCCTCTTCCGCAATGGCCCCGTATCATGGCAGCCTCCCTTCCTGAGGCCACAACACCGTCAAGACCTGCTTTTAGCGTGAGGCCGGAGAGGTGCCTTACATGTGTATTCATACTATGATTTATCCCGACCTCGTTCTTCAAGACCTCCTGCGACATGCTGGTCAGGACCGTTACTGCTATGATCTTGGGCCTGCTGAGATTCTCTTTGAGACATACGTTAACCACATCATCCCTGCATCTTCTCATCATGTCCAGGCCTCCTGATGCATGTACATTGAACATGAAGACGCCGAGCCTGGCTGCAGCTATCCCAGCCTTTGCGACTGTTGTAGGGATGTCGTGGAACTTGAGATCAAGAAATACCTTCCTGGACCTGTTGTGTATTTCCCTGATGATTGCAGGACCGGCAACAGTATAAAGCTCAAGTCCTACTTTAAATATATCAACATAACCACTGAATTTATCGATAATTTCTACGGCGTACTCACAATCGTCAATATCAAGGGCCAGGATCAGTTTCTCGTTTACTGACATCGTTTTAGATCTTCGGCAGGACAATACCCTGCTGCGCCTGATACTTCCCCTTTTTGTCGGCATAGGAGGTCTCGCAGACCTCGCTTGACTCGATAAAAACTATCTGTGCAATCCCCTCATTCGCATATAATCTTACAGGGAAAGGAGAGGTATTGGAGACGGATATGGTCACAAACCCCTCCCACTCAGGCTCAAGTGGAGTTATGTTGACTATCACCCCGCTTCTTGCATAGGTCGACTTGCCGAAACAGAGGACGAGTACCTCCCTGGGGATCCTGAAATATTCGAAGGAGCGGCAGATGACGTAGGAATTGGCAGGTATCTCGCAGATGTCCGACTTAAGATCAATGAAATTGCTGTCATCGAAGTTTTTGGGATCGATAACCCTGCCTTCAGCAGGCCTTGGAATCTTGAACTCGTCGAATATCCTCATGTCATACCCGTAGGCGCTCACACCAAAGGATATCACTCCCTTCCTCATCTGCTCATTATTAAAGGGCTCTATCATGCCCTTTGCAGCCATCTCCCTTATCCAGCGATCGTTCTTGACCATTGCGCATTATTATACCTGAAGAAATACTAATCTATACAGATTGAAAATACACCTCTCCCTCGATGGGCGAGGGACCGGATATTTCCCTCCTTCGCGAGGGGAGGCTTTCGAACAGTTTCAGCAGGCTCTTCGCCTAATCCACATTATTGATAAATTTCACGGGTATGCCGAAAGAGCTTTTTGTCAGTACGGGGCATGCTTTCAGATGACTTTGCAATGTGTGCTCTGATCAATCAGGAGAGTATTCCGATAACCGGCGCTTACGAAAAGTTTTTGAGGCAGTGGCCGTGAAATAATAACTCATAGCTTTATACCTGCACTTCGGCAGATCTTTTTTATATCCGTAAAAGCTTTTATGGTCGAGTCGGTGTATGAAATTATCCAAAACGATGTCTCTGCAACAGGGACCTTACTGTCTTTACCGAAGATGATCTCCGTAAACCTTTCTCCGAATATGTCATGATGGCCGGTATGCTCATTCCAGAAATCGTAATAGGTCCTGTATCTCTCTGCCAGCGTATCGAGCAACTCGTTTTCGCGCTCCCCTGAATAGTGGAAGGCCTTAAGGTAATTCCTCCGAACCTGCTCGATCAGCCCTTTCTTCTTCTGCGAGACGACCTTATCGACTATCCATAGATTCAGGAACATCACCTCATGAAAAAACCTGTACTCCTCAAGCCCCCTAAACGGAGAATCACCCCTGACCAGTTCCGCTTTCACAAATTCAGAGGCATGCCTGACGCATTGGTCATGGAGAAAGAGCCCTAATTCAATATCCATCTCTTCCTCAGGCAACCCCTTCATCTTTTTGATCAGGGCCTTCTGCAGAGCCCTTTCCTTACTGAAGACACCTGCCAATGATGAGACTATTCCCATGATCCTTTACTCCCTCATTCCTATATTTTCAGAATGTAATAGCGCAGCCAGACATAGACCGTCGAAACAGCAACAGTCAGAATCATAACAGGCATTCCATAAAGCATGAACTTACCAAAGGATATCCGTCTGCCTGCCTTCTCAGACATGCCGACAACGATCACATTTGCTGAAGCCCCTATCGCAGTGCCGTTCCCTCCCAGACAGGCCCCCAGGGCCAACGACCACCATAGCGGCATAAGATCAGCATGCTGCAGGAGCTGAACGCCGGACAGGTCAGGCCATAACTGTCTTGCCATATCGACTATGAGCGGGTTCATCGTAGCCACATACGGTATGTTGTCTATAAAGGCTGATGCAAAAGCCGAAAACCACATGACAACCATGCTGGTTGCAAACAGATTGCCCTGAGTTATATCGAGAACCTTAATGGACATCCACTTGATAAGGCCCACTTTAACGACGCCGCCGATGATGATGAAAAGACCGATGAAAAAAAAGATTGTGGGCCATTCTACCTCTGCCAGAATATGGTGTGGCTCATGCGTCTTCGAAAGCAGCAGCAGCAAACCGGCTCCGAAGAGCGCTACTGTGGCAGGCTGGAAGTGAAGAACCCCGTGAAAGACAAACCCTGTCAGCACCATCGCAAGAACAGCAAGTGACTTTTTCAGCATCACAGGGTCTTTTATCGCCTCTTTCTCGTTCATGCCCATGATGCGCTGCTTTAACTCATCCCGGGTTACGAGCTTCTTCCCCCAGATAAGCTTAATAACAAAGATATAAATGATCATAAGCACGACCACCACAGGCGTAAGATGATAGACAAAATCCATAAAATCCAGCTGAGCCTTTGAGGCTATCATGATATTGGGCGGATCACCGATGAGGGTTGCAGTTCCACCGATATTCGAGGCTATGGCGCACGAGATAAGATATGGCAGGGGATCTACTTCGAGAGCGTCGGCGATCAGTATCGTCACCGGAACGATCAGCAATACCGTGGTAACATTGTCCAGGAGTGCGCTCAATACTGCCGTCACCAGCGAAAAGATAACCAATATCCTGAAAGGTTCGCCCTTCCCCAATTTCGCACTCTTTACAGCTATATATTCGAAAACACCTGTCGGCCTCATAAGATTTATGATCACCATCATCGAGATAAGAAGAAATATGACATTCCAGTCTATCCCGAATTCCTCAAGATGAAACGCCTCATGCTGCTCCAGGATCTTCAGAACGAGCATTAAGCCCCCTCCGAATATGGCAACAATTGTCTTATGAATCTTTTCAGAGACGATAACAGCATACGCCAAAAGGAATATAGTCGTGGCTGTCCAGAATGCCGTATCCATGACAAACGGCTGGGTTGATGCCGCTACTTCATGCGTCATTTCCCGCCCCTGCTATTTTCATCGAGCATGGCCTTCGTGATTGCAAAAAAAATATCACGCTCGTAGAGAATCCCCAAAACCCTTCCGTCCTTGCCGATAACAGGGAGCCTCTTTACATTATTTCTGATCATGTGATCCACGCATTCCATCAACGGAGCATCTTCGTCAACTGTTATAACATCCCTCGTCATCATCTCAGAGACCTTCTTGTTGCCGGACTTTCTTGCCATATCCTCGACCATCCCGTCCCAGGTGAAATCCCCCAGGTTCATAAGGGACATATACGAAGGGAAAACAGCCTTCAGCATGTCGCCGATCGAGAGAAAGCCGATCATTCTGCCGTCAGGATCAAGCACCGGAAGACCCTTTACTCCGGTCCTGTCCTCATCCCTTCTTGCAGTCCTTAAGATGACAGCAGCCTCTTTCAGCGTATTGTCAGGCTTTAAGGATTCCTGAAGGGTTATCATCAAGTCCTTTGCTTTCATGTTCCTCCCCGATAACACTCTGTTTTCAAATTGATTAAATACGTGCTATCCAAGCATATACAATAACATGAGATTCGAAACATACAGAAATACAATAATCAAAGAATCCCACGCCATGAAGATCGCCTTTCGCTCTGCCCGGTAAGTCAGGCCTATGATAGCTATGGCTGTCATGGCAACGGCTGACAATGCAGAAATAATATGATTTGCACCTGCAGATGAAAGAAGAGGTCCTTTGATGAAAAAGATATCATCGAGCGCAAGTATGAGTATGTTGAAGATATTGCTTCCGAAAAGATTTCCGATAGCCAGATCTACAGCCCCCATTTTCACAGCTGCAAGGGAGACAACGACTTCAGGCAAAGACGTTGAGATCGCAATAAAGATGTTCCCCACAAAGGTCTGGCCAAGTCCTGTTACCTCTGCTATGCCTTCACCGATCTTTGGTAAAAAGGTGGCTGCGCTCATTACAACTACTGCATTTATGACATACCTGGCAACGGCGCTCTTTGTCGATATTTTCTCGTATCTCAGTTCAGCAGCCACTTCCTTGACAAATTCAGTGATCTGCCTTTTTTCATAAAAATATACCAGCCGCATCGCTATTAAATAGACAAGGATGAAGACGAGGCTGTAGAGTCCTATCCAGCCAAACGGAACCAGCCGCCCTCCCAGAAAAAGGCTCATGGCAACGACACTCAGAAGAAATATTCCAAAGCCTGCGGAAAGCACATGTCCATGATGCGCCTTGGCTGATATAGGCATCGGCTTATGGATGGCATCGAGAAAGGCAAGGATGAGCATGTTGAATACA
>JACRHE010000175.1 GCA_016217695.1 Nitrospirota bacterium
TCCTCTCGCTACAGGCATACTGCTAAGCCTTCTCCTGACTATCGTCTTCCGGCTTCTGGGGAAAAAGTAAAATGGTATGGATACGTTTCTCCTTCTTCTTCTGTGTAATTTGTATCATCCTATCGTCGGCAGTTGAAGCAGGCACCATCAAAGTTCTCATCCTCGACGACATGTTCCGGGATATACCAAAGAAGGACGAGGTCATGGAGAAAATGGGTAAACTACGGGGAGACCTTCTTGTCAATGGAACCCATTATCTCGGCGATATCGAGGTCTGGAAAGGTCAGACAGGAATGTACCTGATCAATGAACTTCCCCTTGAAGAATATATAAAAAATGTTATCAGCTCGGAGGTCGGCGCAAACTGGGACATGGAAGCGCTCAAGGTGCAGGCAGTTATATCCAGAACCTATGCCTTATACCAGAAAAAACAGAACAACAGCATGAATTATGACCTGACATCATCGGTGCTTCACCAGGTATACAAGGGCAGCACAGTTGACGCGAGGGTCTCATATGCTGTCATGAACACCGAGGGAGAAGTTCTCCTGTATGAAGGCAAACTGGTCGAGGCCTTCTATCATTCTACCAGCGGTGGGAAGACCGAAGATCCTGAAGAGGTCTTTGGAAAAAGCTATCCGTATCTGAAACCTGTTGAGTCGAACTGTGATATATCTCCTTACTGGATATGGGAGAGAAAGATCCCGGTAGAGGAGATTGAGAAGTCATTAAATATCCCGGGAATCAGGGAAATAAGGATAAGCTCCATGACATCAACGGACAGGGTTAAAACAGTTGATATAACCCACAGCGGCGGTACAAAAACCGTTAAGGCCACGGAATTAAGGAAGCTCTTGGGTTGGAGCCGCCTGCCCAGCACAAACTTTGTCCTGTCGCGCGACAATGGCACTATTGTTTTTGACGGAAAAGGATATGGTCATGGTGTGGGACTCTGTCAGTGGAGCGCACTCCAGATGGCAAAGGACGGCATGAATTACAGGGAAATTCTTTCATATTTCTATCCGGGCACTACCTTGCAGATCTATGAAAACCGCTGATTTCGATTTCTTCCTCCCGGAAGAGCTCATAGCAACCAGGCCGGCTGACCAAAGGGACATATCACGACTTCTGGTCTTGCATAGGGATGGGAGCATGGAACACAGCAGGTTTTTCGAGCTTCCTTCCTTTCTGAATGCCGGTGACATGCTTATACTGAATGATTCAAAGGTATTCCCGGCCCGTCTTACCGGCTTCAAACCTACCGGCTTAAAACTCGATATCCTTATGGTCAGCGAGATTTCTCCAGGAACATGGAATATCATGTCACGAGGCAGCTATACAGGCCCCCTCACAATATCAGACAACCTGTCGGCACATATCAGGGAGGGAAAAACGGCTTCCTTCCAAGCAAATGGTGACCTGATGGAACTCATATGGAAAGTGGGCCTGATGCCTCTTCCCCCTTATATCAGAAGACTTCCTGACAGGGCTGACAGGGAAAGCTATCAGACGGTATATGCGGAAAACGAGGGCTCTATCGCGGCTCCTACTGCGGGTCTTCACTTCACAAAGACGCTGCTTGATACACTCTCTGCACGTTCAGTGCATATAAGAAGAATCACGCTTCACGTGGGGATAGGCACGTTCAGACCGGTGAAAACGGAGATTCTGGCAGGCCATACAATGGAAAGGGAATTTTTCGAGTTGGATCCCCGGCTTTTAGATGAGATAAGTGAGGTCAAACAAAGGGGAAACAGGGTAATCGCTGTCGGCACAACGACAACAAGGACCCTGGAAGGGTATCTGAGCGGAAGATGCACTCTTGCTTCGTCAAACGGCACGATCAAAGGCTCGACAGACATCTTTATCCATGAAGGTTACGGGTTTAAGGCGGTCGACGCCCTTGTAACAAATTTCCATCTTCCGCGTTCAACGCCCTTCATGCTTGCTGCGACGCTGGCAGGCCGTGAGAAATTATTGGATTCCTATAGGCTCGCCATATCAATGGGCTATAGATTTTTCTCCTATGGTGATGCTATGCTTGTTTTATGAATACCGTTGATTTTAAAGAAAAATCATCCACAATAATGAAGGGCAAAGAATATGTCGCAGTTATCGTGGTAATCTTTTCTATGCTGAGTTTTACACTTGGTTATTTTGTGGGAAAAATCGGCAGGGAGAAGAAGGCAGACGGCCTTCAGCATCCTACTGAGGCCGTAGCCGATCCGCAAAATCAGAGTTCGATGCCGCCGGTTCTCCCGCCAGTAACGGAAGGCAATCCGGATGATCCCCTGGCGGCTCTGGGAACATCGCAGGGAAAATCCGGGGCTCCTGCAGGAGAAAATCTGCAGCAGATCGGGCAGGAGCCTGCGGATACAAAGATTAAAGAAACCGGAAAAGAACCCTTAAGTGATAAGAAAGCACCACCCGCCCTGGACAATAAACTTAAGAATGAGACCCTCTATACGGTGCAGATGGGCGCCTTGAAAAGCTCCAGGGAGGCTGAAAACTTCAGGCTAAAGTATGAAAAAAAAGGATACAAGACATATGTGATAACATCGGGAAATAACAGGGGCGAGAAGATTTTCAAGATCAGGACCGGCGAATTCAGGCAAAGAAAAGATGCTGACATCCTTTCTCTGAAACTTAAAAAAAATGAGGGCCTGAACACGTTCGTTACATTAAAGACTGACCCGGAGCTTATACGAATACCAAAATTATAGAATTCGACAGCGAAAAGGAATATCCCGCTCTTTTCACCAATTTAGAAAAAAGCCTGAGGTTTCTGGAAGAAAGCCTCGGCATCAGCGCCAGCTCACGAGGGAATAAGATATTCCTGAAAGGCGACGACAGGCGTGTCAAGACTGCAGAAAAGCTGATAAAAGATCTCCGGCTCCTCAGTACGGAGGTACCCATGCTAAACCCGGAAGACATCCGCTTCGCTATTAAATCCGTCTCTGAAGGCGGGGAGATATCGATGAAAGATCTTTTTCTGGACAATATACCTGTTTCTTCCAAGCGGCGCTTTATTATTCCCAAGACAGATAATCAGAAGAAGTATATAGAGGCAATACGCAGATTTGATATCGTCATAGGTATCGGGCCTGCCGGCACCGGCAAAACATATCTTGCCATGGCGATGGCGATTAACGCCTTTTTGAAAAAACAGGTAAGCAGGATAGTACTTGCCAGACCGGCAATTGAGGCCGGGGAAAAGCTCGGCTTCCTTCCGGGAGATATGTACGAAAAGGTAAATCCATATCTAAGACCTTTATACGACGCGCTGTTCGATATGATGGAGACTGAAAAGGCGTCAAAACTGATAGAACGGGGCGTGATTGAAATAGCCCCCCTTGCCTTTATGAGAGGAAGGACTCTGAATGATTCGTTCATCATTCTTGACGAGGCCCAGAACACGACGTCGGAGCAGATGAAGATGTATCTCACGCGTCTGGGATTCAACTCCAAGACAGTGATCACCGGGGACATTACACAGATAGACCTCCCCCCGGGAAAGTCATCCGGTCTTATCGAGATAGCAAGAATACTTGAAGGCATCGACGATATACGTTTCTGCTACTTTTCAGAAAAAGACGTTGTCAGGCATAAGCTGGTTCAGGCCATAGTAAAGGCCTATGAAAAACACGAAGGAAGGCATAAAGATGGATAAGATCAAGATAGCAGATTCGGAATCTCCTCTTTTGAAGATTGTATTTCTCTGTATCGTATCGTTCATTGTTTCTCTGTCTCTCATGGTAGATTTGAGTCCTGCAAGATTCATCGGCGGTGCGCTTATTTCCTTTGTGCTTTTGTTCATTTTCTACCGTGACATCATGCGCTATAAACCGGCGTATATCAATAATTACAACATGCTCTTCCTGCTCGGGCTCATGATTGTCAGCACTCTGGGCATCGGGAGGTTCTTCGGATATCTTCTCGAAAGCCTGTCCAAGGGCCTGGGATTTATCGCCATAGACGCTGCAGTATACGGAATCCCTATCCCGGCAGGGGCGATGCTTGTCGCGCTTCTCTTTGACTTTCACACGGCTATCACATTTTCTTTCATGATCAGCCTGTTTACAGGGTACTGGCTTCATGACGCCCTGTATCCGATCTATGCGTTTGTAGGAAGCCTTACCGCCGCCTTCAGCGTGATCAGATGCAAAAGAAGGTCTGCCTTGCTTAGGGGAGGTTTCTATGTAGTCCTGGCAAATGTGGTCATAGCCCTTATCCTCCTGATTTCCAAGCAGCAGTTATTCACTGACAGGGCGCCTTCAGCTGTTGTCTTTGCCATTTTTTCCGGTATTACGGTGTCATCTATCGTCTCGGTGCTGCTGCCTTTCCTTGAGTATGCTTTTAAGATCACGACCGATATCAGTCTCCTTGAACTACTCGACCTCAATCAGCCGCTCATGAAGATGCTTATGATAAACGCGCCGGGGACATATCATCACAGCGTAATTGTCGGAAATCTTGTGGAGTCTGCGTCTGAAGCGGTTGGGGTAAACCCGCTTCTCGCAAGGGTAAGCTCCTACTACCACGATATAGGCAAGATCAAAATGCCGGAGTATTTCATAGAAAATCAAGGCGGCTCTCCCAGCAAACATGACAAGCTAACCCCTCATATGAGCAGCATGATCATCACGAGTCACGTAAAGGAAGGAGTTGATCTGGCAAGGCAGTACAAGCTCCCGCATTCGGTTATAGATATCATAAGACAGCACCACGGTGACGCACTTATAACCTACTTTTTTCAGAAGGCAAGAGAGCATACACATGAGAATGTTCCTTTGGAAGAAGATTACCGCTACCCCGGCCCGAAGCCACAGACCCGCGTAGCTGCGCTGGTAATGATGGCTGATGCAGTCGAAGCAGCTTCCAGGGTACTGAACGACCCCACTCCTGCGCGGATATCCGCTCTTGTCGAAAAGATAATCAACCACATCTTTCTTGACGGCCAGCTCGATGAATGCGAGCTCACACTCAAGGACATATCTGAAATAAAAAGAAGGTTTACATATATATTGACAGGTATTTTTCACAAAAGGATAGATTATCCCGGGTTTGATTTCAGCGATGGAAATATCCATAAAGAACAGTCAAAGGTCGATAAACTTAGACCAGCGGAAGATAGGAAGGGAATTAGGCAGGGCACTTCAGCTGCTCGGGCTTCACACGGCTGAACTCAGTGTTCTTCTGGTTAACAGCCGGAGAATGAAACACCTGAATGCCCGTTACAGGGGTATTGATAAGGTGACTGATGTCCTTTCCTTTCCTATGGATGGTCAGTTATTTCATGCGCCTTCCGTGCCTCTTGGCGACATAGTCATCTGCATTCCGAAGGCTGTGAGTCAGGCCAGGGAATATGGCGTATCTTTCCATGATGAACTCCTGAGGCTTATGCTTCACGGACTGCTTCATCTCATCGGATATGATCATGAAAAAAATTCCTATCAGAAAATAAAAATGCAGAGGAAAGAGAGGGAACTGCTGAATGCCGTTAAGAAAGTGGCTAAAAAGCGCTAACTTCGCCATAGAGGGTATCCTGCATGGCGCGAAAACGCAGAGACACATGAGATACCATTTTTTTTCGGCAGCGGCTGTCTTATTTGTCAGCTACATTTTGGGGGTCTCCAAGTCTGAATTCATTGTTCTGTCTCTGGCTGTGATACTCGTGCTTCTTTCCGAAATGCTCAACAGTGCGATAGAGACTATGGTAGATCTCCTGTCCCCCGAATATTCTGAAAAGGCGCGGATCACCAAGGACATAGCGGCAGGAGCGGTGCTCATAACGGCCTTTGGCGCAGCGGTCCTGGGCTACATTGTCCTTTTCCCCTATCTCAAATCTTTCTTTCTTCAGGGCTTTTATATTGCAAAACATTCTAAAGAGGAAATCTCTCTCATCGCCTTTATTCTTGTGCTTATTTTTGTGATAATCACAAAATCCTATTTCGGCAAGGGGCACCCGCTAAGCGGCGGCATGCCAAGCGGTCACTCGGCCCTTGCCTTTTCAGTATGGGTCTCTGTCACCTATATTACAGGAGACTTCATTACCTCGGTCTTCTGTTTTATTCTCGCAGCAGTGATAGCTCAGAGCAGGGTTGCGGTCAAGGTTCACAGTCCCTGGGAGGTCATAGCAGGCGCCTTAATGGGCTCCTTCCTCACATTCTTTCTTTTCAGACTTTTTTCATGAATGAGAAGCATCTTCCTTTATGCTTGTTATATAATATGAAAACAGTCAAATACGTCTCACCAAGATGAGGGGAAATTCATGCACAAATCCGTTGTTACCGTCCTAAAGACAAAGCCTGAAAGCGTCCTGATGGATATTGACCGCCTCATGCATTCTGCCGGCATGGAACAGGCTCTGGCTAAGGATAAGACGACCATCCTCAAGGATAACATTTCATGGCATTTTCCTTATCTAAGCGCCAATACGACTCCCTGGCAGCTCGAAGGAGTAATTCTTTCATTAAAAAAAGCAGGCTACGGGAATATCGTATCGGTTCATAATAATACAGTGGTAACTGATCCGTACAAAGGAGAGGTATTAAACAAATTGGCTCCCCTATACAGTAAGTATGCTGTAGAGGAAAAATATAATTTTCTTCCCGCAGATATAACCTGGATCGATTATAGGCCTAAAGCAAGAATGAGGGTGCTTGACAAGATTTATCCCGAGGGCATCAGGATTCCCGAGTACTTTATAGGGAAAAACATAATTCACCTGCCTACGGTTAAGACACATATCTATACAACTACTACGGGTGCCATGAAAAATGCCTTCGGCGGTCTTTTGAATACCAAAAGGCATTACACTCACAGCTGGATTCACGAAACCCTTGTTGATCTGCTGGCGATCCAGAAAGAGATTCATTCCGGGATTTTCACTGTCATGGATGGTACGATTTGCGGTAACGGACCTGGTCCCAGGACCATGATCCCTGTTGAAAAGGATTATATCCTTGCCAGCTCCGACAGTGTGGCTATTGATGCTGTGGCTGCTAAGATGATGGGTTTTGATCCCATGAGTATTCCTTACATAAGGATGGCTCACGAAGACGGCCTCGGGACCGGCGTGCCTGAAGAGATAGAGATTGTAGGAGAAGATGTCTCCGGGATAAACTTTGGATTTTCGGTCGGCGACAATTTCGCCAGCACTATAGGAGACGTCTTCTGGTTCGGCCCCCTGAAGTCTATTCAGCATTTCTTTTTCAGGACTCCGTTAGTATACCTTTTTGTATTCGGTTCTTTTTTCTATCATGACTTTATCTGGTGGCCTTTCAAAGGCAAAAAAATCCAGAAGGAAAGAGTCAGAAATACAAAATGGGGGAAATTATTTGATTCCTATCCACAGCATGGACAGTAGAAATTCAGACTTGTCGAAAGCGAGTCCTTTTTTCCAGGTTTTATGAAAAGACTTTCAGTAAATGATATTTTCGGGGAAAAGTGGTTTTATTTTTTCATTGCCGCGATAGGAGTCCTATCCGTATCCGGAGATGTCATCAGCGGATGGAACGGTGCAAACCGCTTTTCCGACGACGCATACTACTATATAGTCCCTGCGAGGAATTTCGTTGAATCCGGGATTTTTTCCTTTGACGGCGTAAACAAGACAAACGGATTTCATCCTCTATGGATGTTTCTGCTGGCTGTAACATATAAGATTGCGGGGACTGAGATTCCCTTGCACGCCCAGATATTTTCGGTTAAGCTGGTAGAGACCTTTCTGCTTGTTCTCGCAATCTGGTCTTCCTGTCTCTTCGCCTACAGACTGAAAAAAGCGGACAACCCCCTATTTGTTGGCTTTGTGGGCATACTCTGTCTTCTCTTGTATCCCCAGGCACGAGGACTCTTTCTGATTGGCATGGAATCAACGCTGTCGATGCTGATACTTATATGGATCATCTATGGCATGGTGAGCTCCGGGACATCCCTCCTTTTTGCTTTATTTCCCCTATTCTTTCTTGCGCGACTGGATTCACTGGTTTTCATTATTTCACCGATCATTCTGTTTTATCTCTTCCGTAGTGCCGATTCAAAAAAAAGGCTGCTTCTTCTGCTTTTCCCCCTGGGTTTAACAGTTTTCATTTACTTGTTGTCGAATTATCTTCTTTTTGATCATTTCAAACCGATTAGCGGCGCGCTTAAATCATCCTTCCCGAGACCGGTGATGCATCTTTCTTTCCTGAGCGATCCGGTAATGTATTCAATTCAGTCCGGCAGGTATTTTGATTTGCTGATCTATCCCAATCTGGTAAATATTTTTTGCATTATAATTGTGAGTTCCTATCTTTTATTGAAAAAACCACCAGAAGGGAAAGGGACCTCTCTTCTGTTTCTTTTCAATGGGATATGTTATCTGCTTGTCCTGAATCTTCTTTTTTTTCAGAAGTGGAATAAGCAGATTGAGTCATGGTATCTCGTGCTTCCTTCGCTACTGGCAATATTTACATTATCGTGTTCACTGCGAAGCTGGCCGGCAAAAAAGGCTTTCCCGGGTCTTAGATCGATAGCGGTAATCGTCCTTTTCTCGGTCTTCGGGGCATACTATCTTGCACAAGCGCCTCAGGCTGTAAAGGAGAAGTCCTACTCTGACGGGTTGTTCAGCTTTCTGGATAAACAGTCAGTTATTGGAGCAACCGACTGCGGCATGGTAGGATTTTGGTCGGAAAGAAGAGTTGTTAATCTTGACGGTCTTATCAACAGTTATGAATATCAGGAGGCGATCAGGGACAGACGCCTCAGAGAATTTCTGGACAAAAACAGCGTTACACATATTCTAGTGGGAGTCTGGGCGGACAAGCCCAGATATCAGCTGCGTGACAATGAAAATATGTATAAACACAGGGTTAATTTCCAGGCCGTATACGGGAAGAAATATTTAATCGAGTTTGCGGTATATTCCTATCTCTATAACACTTTTTCAGAAATAATCCCGCTTCATCCCGCACAGGAAGTTTTCAGATCGAAGATAGCGCTGGACGGACTTAATCACAGTCGCTTCTTATTATTTGATATAAGGAAGCCGGTCTAAATGACAGCTGACCACGTCAACCATTACCTGGTGCTTCTTCGGCCCCGACACTACTTCAAGAATCTCTTCATCTTCTCGCCCCTTTTTTTTGGATTGAAGATTACCGACCTTCGCCTTTTTCTCGATTGCTTAACCGCTTTTATCCTCTTTTCTCTTGTTGCCAGCGCCATATATATCTTTAACGACTACCGGGATATTGCCGAGGACAGGATACACCCCACAAAGAGAAATCGTCCCCTCGCGTCGGGCGCAATCCCTGTTTCGACAGCTCTGTCCTTAATGACTCTTTTATTAATTTCCGGACTTGTCCCGGCCTATTTCTTCAATCAGGGGATATTTTATCTCATAGTCATATATGCCCTTTTGAATATTTCTTACAGCCTTAAACTCAAGCATATCGCGATTATTGATGTCTTTGTCATCGCCATCGGATTTGTACTCAGAATATTCGTTGGTTCAATGAGCACGCATATCAAACTCTCCTCATGGATCATTCTAATGACATTTCTCCTGGCCCTCTTTCTGGCGCTGGCCAAAAGAAGAGATGATGTTATGATCTTCATCGATACCGGCATCAAGACGAGGGAAGTTGTAAATGGATATAATATGGAACTATTGAACGGCTCGATGTTGATTATGGCGTCGGTTGTGATAGTTTCCTACATCATGTACACATTGTCTCCTGAGGTTATCCTTAAGACCCATAGCGACAAACTCTATCTGACGGTCGTATTTGTTATCATGGGTATCATTAGATACATGCAGATAGAATTTGTCGAAAATAAGGGAGAGGCCCCCACAGATGTTTTTCTGAAAGACAGATTCCTTCAGTTATCGATTCTCTGCTGGATATTTTCATTCATTGTAATCCTGTATCTCTGATATAGCACTATTGTAAGATAGTGTCTTTCCATTTGTATCCCTGACGATAATTTGCTATATTTGAAATGAATATATTTCAAGGGAGGAAGCATGATCGCAGTTATTACCATTATATTAATAATTTTCCTCGGTATAGCAGTACTCGTTCTTCTTGCCGGAATAGCGATTTACAACAGACTGGTCAGACTGAGGACAACGGTCAATTCCTCCTGGTCAGACATAGACGTTCAACTTAAAAAACGTTATGACCTCGTTCCGAATCTCGTCGAAACAGTAAAAGGATATGCAACCCATGAGAGATCTGTATTCGAAAATGTTTCCCAGGCCCGTTCGATGGCGATGAAGGCGTCCTCTCCGGGAGACAAGTCAAAAGCGGAAAACATGTTCCAGGAGACCCTGAAGAGCCTGTTTGCGGTTGCAGAGGCATATCCCGAGCTCAAGGCCAATGCAAATTTCCAGCAGCTGCAGTCCCAGCTGAAGGAACTCGAAGACAATATCGAATATGCAAGACGATACTATAATGCGGTTGTTCGGGATTACAATATCCTTACCGAGACCTTCCCCTCAAATATTGTTGCAAATCAGTTCAAATTTGAAAAGGAAGAGTTTTTTGAACTTGAAGAGCCCGGGGTTGAAAGAAAGCCGGTCAAGGTGAGCTTTTCTTAGCCCAGATTATTCATGAAACGGCCGAGTATTTCACGGCCACTGCGTCAGGAACCTTTTCTTAAGCGTAATGGCGCGTCGTATACAACTAGACGGCCGGGCTTACTGACCGAGCTCTTTGAGGGTTTTTTCGAGGCTTTCCACATCCTCGACATTCATTGTCCTTATCTCAGGCTCGATCCTTTTTATCAGACCTGATAATACCTTCCCGGGACCGACTTCGATAAAGGCGTCCACGCCGTTTCCTGACATCTTCCTTATGGAGTCTTCCCACAAAAGCGGACTGTTGAGCTGTTTAATGAGGGACAGCTTGATTTTTTCAGCGCTCGAGATAAACAGAGCGTCTGCATTATTCACAAGAGGTACCCCGGCATCCCTGAATGGGACTGTATCGAGAAGCTCTGCGAGCCGGTTCGAAGCACTGACCATAAGAGTACAGTGAGAAGGAACGCTGACTGCCAGGGGGATGACCCTCTTGGCTCCGGCTGCCTTGGCTAGATTCATCGCATCTTCTACCGCGATTTTTTCGCCGGCGATGACAATCTGTCCAGGGCAGTTATAATTGGCAGGGGATACATACCCTGATTCAACTGACAGGCAGACATCATCCACCTTATTCCTGTTTAACCCCATAATCGCAGCCATAAGCCCCTTACCCTCGGGCACGGCCTCCTGCATGAAGATTCCCCTCTTTTCGGTAAGCGCTACCGCTTCCCTAAATGGAATAACTCCTGCAGCCACGATGGCTGAATATTCGCCGAGACTGTGTCCTGCCATAACATACGGTATTACTCCCTTTGAGAATAAAACCTTATAGGCAGAAATACTTGCGGTCAACAGACTTGGCTGGGTCCTGAATGTCTTGTTAAGTTCTTCCTGCGGGCCATTGAAACTCAATGCCGCCAGATCATACCCCAATGCCTCAGAGGCCTCCTCATAAAGCGTCTTGACCTCATCAAAGGCCTCCCATAAAGCCTTGCCCATACCAACATGCTGGGACCCCTGTCCCGGAAAGACAAATGCTATTTTCACAGTCCCTTCGCCTCTCTGACCTTTCTTATGAAAATAGGCAGAATCTCAAACAGATCTCCCACTATTCCGTATGTCGCGACATTAAAGATAGGCGCCTCGGGATTCTTATTGATCGCCACAATAATGTCTGAGGACTGCATGCCGACAAGATGCTGCACTGCGCCGGATATACCGCACGCGATGTAGAGCTTTGGTCCGACTGTCTTTCCTGTCTGGCCGACCTGGTGCCTGTATGCAATCCAGCCTTCATCCACTGCAGCCCTGGATGCCGCCACAGACGCTCCGAGCGCCTCTGCAAGCTCATAAAGCAGGGCAAACCCCTTTTCTCCTCCCGCTCCCCTTCCGCCCGCGACGATGATATTGGCCTCCTGAAGGTTCAGAGCCAGGTCCGATGCCTCCTTCACGGTATCTTTTACACTTGTTCTGGAGGATATTTTCCTGTCGCTTATCCTGATGACCTCTCCCTTTCTGTCCGGGTCGTATACACCCCTTTTCATAACCCTCGGCCTCACTGTAGCCATCTGCGGTCGTGTAAGAGGGCAGAGTATCGTCGCCATAATATTTCCGCCAAAGGCCGGCCTCACCTGAAGGAGATGGCCTGTCTCTCTGTCTATGTCGAGTGAAGTGCAGTCTGCTGTAAGACCGGTATTGAGGCGGGCCGCAACCCTCGGGATAAATGATCTTCCTACGGGGGTAGCTCCTGCAAGGACTATTTCAGGCTTATGCTCCTGTATCAAGTCAGACAAAAGTTGTGCGTAAGGTTCATCGTTAAAGACGCCAAGAATTTCATCCGGACAATGGTAGATCTTGTCTGCCCCCCACTTTATCAGTTCATCAGCGCCGTCTTCAGATGACCCGAAAAGCACCGCAGAAAGTTCTGCGCCAAGGATATCGGCAAGTCTTCTGCCTGCACCAAGCAGTTCAAAGGAGACGTCGGCTATCCTGCCATCCCTCTGTTCTGCAAAGACCCAGACCCCCTTTCCCTGCCCCTTCTCTTTTCCCGGCGCACCCTCCTCCCTGACCTCCGAGATCGCTCCTTCAGGACAGACGTTCAGGCATGCCCTGCAGAGCTGGCAGAGTTCAGTTATTTCAGCCTTTCCATCCTTCATGATGATCGCGTCATAGGGACAGGACTGCAGGCAGGTCTCGCATCCGGTGCACTTATCTGTGTTGACTCTTATAAACATTTAAGTCCTGCCAATTCCTTCAGAAGCTGATCGACCTTCTCCTCGGAAGAACCTTCGAGCATCTTTCTGTCCTTTTTTGCCTCCGGCGCAAAGATGTTCCTAACCTGTGTCGGTGAGCCCTGGAGCCCAAGGCTGTTTACATCCGCCTTAAGATCAGAGGCCTTCATCTGCCTGATGACGGCCTTCTTGGCAGCCATCTTTCCCTTAAGAGAAGGCATTCTCGGCACATTCAGCTCTCTTACAACAGTAAGCAGGACCGGCAGCGAAGACTCGACAATATCATAGCCGTCATCCATGAGTCTCTGCACGATGATACTACCGTCCTTCAACGAATCTATCTTCCGCACATAGGCTACATGAGGGATTTGAAGGAATTCGGCTATTTCAGGACCGACCTGGGCAGTATCCCCGTCTATCGCCTGCTTTCCGCAGATGATGATGTCGGCACCGATATGTTCAATGGCCTTCGCTAGGGTATATGCAGTAGCCCAGGTATCAGAGCCTGCAAACGCCCTGTCGGTAAGAAGTACGCCTTCATCAATCCCCATCGAGACAGCTTCTCTCAACGCATTTTCAGCCTGAGGCGGTCCCATCGTAAGGGCAGTGACAGTGCCGGCACCAGCAGCTTCCCTCATCTGAAGGCCTGCCTCCAGCGCATGCATGTCGTAGGGATTTATGATGCTCGCAACTCCATCCCTCACGAGTGTATTTGTTTCAGGATTTATCCTTACTTCAGCGGTATCAGGAACCTGTTTAATACATACGACTATCTTCACTGAAGATTTTCCTCCCGGTTATAAAGGTAAGCGGTTCTCGGAATACGGTTTTTATTTGTTTCGGGCTGCTTCTTTGATCAGGGCCTGTCCGATGACATTCCTCTGGATCTGGTTGGTGCCTTCATATATCTGCAGAATTTTGGCATCCCTCATCATCTTTTCAACAGGATATTCTTTCATATACCCGGATCCGCCGAGTATCTGTACGGCATCTGTCGTTACTTTCATCGCAACATCTGTGGCAAACAGCTTTGACATTGCCGATTCCTTTGATACATCCTTAGCGCCGCTGTCGATAAACCTTGCAACTGCATAGACAAGGGCCCTTGCAGCCTCGATCGAGGTACCCATATCCGCCAGCATATGCTGGATCGCCTGAAAGGTAATAATCGGATGACCGAACTGCACCCTCTGACGGGCGAACTTGACCGCCTCCTCAAACGCGCCCTGGGCTACACCAACACCCTGAGATCCAACTCCTGTCCTCGAGTTATCAAGGGTCTTCATCGCAACCACAAATCCCATGCCCTCCTTCCCTATGATATTCTCTTTTGGGATCCTGCAATTATCAAAGACGAGTTCCGTAGTAGCAGAGGCCCTGATACCCATCTTGTTCTCCTTCTTTCCAAAAGAGAACCCCGGAGTGCCTTTTTCCACAACAAATGCAGATGCGCCGCGCGGTCCTTTGGAGCGGTCGGTTATTGCGATAATAGTGTATATATCCGCTACGCCTCCGTTGGTTATCCACTGTTTTGTACCGTTGATAACATATTCACTGCCATCGAGTTTAGCGGTCGTCTGAGTTCCGCCCGCATCGCTTCCGGCATTCGCTTCGGTAAGACCGAATGCAACCAGTTTCTTTCCGGATGCTATATCAGGCAGGAACTTCTTCTTCTGCTCATCGGTGCCGAAAAGCAATATCGGATAGGTTCCAAGGGCATTGGCAGCAAACGATGTCGAAATTCCCAGGCAGGCCCTGGAGAGTTCCTCCACTGCTATAGAGAGTTCAAGACATCCCTTGCCGAGCCCCCCGTATTCCTCAGGTATGAACAGACCAAAGAGATCTGATTGAGCCAATGTCTTCATGACGTCCCAGGCGAACTCCCCTGTCTCGTCAAGTTCGGCCCTTACCGGTACAATCTTCTCTTCAGCGATCTGCCGTGCAAGGTCCCGTATCATAAGCTGCTCTTCATTCAAGAAATAATCCATTCTGTTCAACCTCCAAGTTTGCAAAGCTCAAACACATGCCACTCTGTCTTTACAAGAGTGGACATTTTAACAAAAAACAATGGAATTTGGGAAGAAAAGAAATCGCCCCGCGAGGATAGGCAGGGGTTCTCAGGTCAATTCAGGAGGCGCTTTAGGCCCCGCAGCGCCTCCTGCGAAAATTCTTCTGTCTAATGCCGGCTCAACTCTTCCTTGCTTGCAGTTACGCCTTTTAATTTAGCCTTCCTGCCTCCCTTTGACTGCGACTTCAGACTGTTATAAAGGTCAAAGGCCCTCTTCGGAGTTTCATTGTCATGGACCACAGCACTTACAGCCTGTATCATCGCTGTCGGCGCCTCGGCCTGGAAGATGTTTCTCCCCATATCAACGCCGGCAGCACCTCGCCTGATAGCGTTATAAGTCAGTTCAAGCGCTTCCGGTTCAGGAAGCTTCTTTCCGCCTGCCATGACTACCGGCACAGGACAGGTCTTGACAACCTTCTCAAAGCCTTCACAGTAGTATGTCTTTACGACGTGGGCGCCAAGCTCAGCTGCAATGCGGCACGCAAGCGCAAGATACCGCACATCCCGGCCCATACTCTTTCCAACGGCGGTTACGGCAAGGACCGGTATCCCATAACGCTGACCTTCATCTACGAGCCTCGTAAGATTAAGGAGCGTCTCTTTCTGGTTCGGCGACCCGACATAGATGGAGAGGGCGACAGCAGCAACATTCAGCCTCACGGCATCCTCCATGCTTACCGTTATACCCTCGTTCGAAAGGTCCTCATCCAGGATGCTGTTGCCGCCGGATACCCTCAGCACCATAGGCGTGGCAGTTAACGGGTCTACCGAGGTACGGATGATCCCCCGGGTGGGCATCAGGGCATCAGCGTAAGGCAGAAGCGGCTTAATGGTCCCGGCTGCGTCTTCAAGGCCTGATGTAGGTCCCAGGAAATAGCCATGGTCCACGGCCAGCATAACAGTCTTCCCGTCCTGCCTGAATATCCTTGCAAGACGATTCTTAAGTCCCCAATCCGTCATAAATCCTCCTTATAAAAAAATTATGGCCTTCTTACCGTGAACATGAATCCTGGGCAGTAAATGCGTCTCACCCCTCATGGCTCTATAACAACTTTCAGAGATTCCTGAGCGCTTTCCACCAGATGAAACCCTTTTGAGGTCTCAGAAAGAGGCAACCTGTGGGTTATCATGTCACGGACATTAATCTTTCCCTGACGTATCAGCTCGAGGGCCTGCATATGCTCCTGATAGTTGGCTGCATATGACGACGTCAGTGTTATTTCGTTTCTCCAGAAAAGGTCATTCACAGGAAGATCAACAGTACCTCCATGACTCGCAGGTGCAAAAAACAGGATGGTTCCACCGCGGTCAACTGACCGGAAGGCACTGCTTATTGCAGGAACAGCGCCTGCTGTCAGGATTACGATATCCGCAAGCCTTCCCCTGCTGATTTTCCGAAACATGGCTGGAACATCACCGTCCGCCGGGATAGCTTCGTCTGCGCCTAGTCTTTTAGCCGCCTCAAGTCTGTACTGGTTGATATCAGAGGCGACTACCAGCGCAGCCCCGAGGGCCCTGGCAAGCTGGATATGAAGAAGGCCCGAAATTCCGCTTCCGATCACAAGGACACTCTTGCCGATCCCCATCCCTGCAATTCGCTGCCCCCTGAAGACACAGGCAAGAGGTTCAATAAAAGATGCCTCTTCAAAGGATACGCTCTCTGAAAGCGGAAAGATCCCCCTGTCAACATTAATGGAGGGAAGTTTCACATACCCGGCAAACCCACCGGGATAGAAGTTGGTTTTTCTCAAGGTATCACAAACTGTATGATGTCCGGTCAGACAATAATGGCAGGTGTTGCAGGGCACATGGTGGGCAGCAGCCACCCTGTCGCCAACTGACCAGGACGTGACACCCTCCCCGACTCCTGCGATCTCCCCGGCTATTTCATGGCCCAATACAACCGGGCCACGACCGGCCCTATACCAGTGCATGACATCGCTTCCGCAGATACCGCTTGCCTTGACGCGTAACAGCAACTCACCGGGACCGGGCTCGGGAACCGGCATCTCCTCGATGCGGATATCATCCTTACCGTAATATCTTGCAACCTGCATGATCTTCTCCGTACTCATTTTAGGCGCTTATATCGATATCCGAAATTATAAGGCTTGGTGCGCCTATATTTCCATAGAATCTGAGATCATCCCCAAAGGCTTCTACCCTGCTGAAAAAATCCAGGACATTTCCGGATATGACAGCCTCTTTTACCGGATAGACGACTTCTCCCCCTTCTAACCATAGCCCGGTGACACCGACCGAAAAATCACCGGATATCGGATTCGCAGTATGCACGCCCATGGCATCCACTACATACAATCCGCTGCCTGCAAGTCTGAACAACCCCTCCTTAGTTTCTCTGCGTGCACCCGGAACATTCCCGATGAACAGGTTACTTATACCAACAACCGGCAGGGAAAAAGTCCCTCCTCTTACAGCGTTTCCGGTAGAGGTTGTTCCCGTCTTTTTTGCGGTATATGTATTGTGAATATACGTCTGCAGCCTGCCTTCCCTGATCAGGGTCTTCTCCTGCACCGGCACGCCCTCGTCATCAACTGGGCTGCTACCCAGTCTTCCTGAAATCAGCCCGCTGTCGATGATGTTAATCTTATCACTTATAACCTTCCTGCCTGTCTTGCCTGCCAGTAGGGACTTACCCTTCAGGACAGCCTCTGCAGAAAGGGAGGAAGCAAAAATGCCCAGGAAATCAACAGTAACGGAGCTGTCCAGGATAACAGGCGCACGCTGCCCCTGGATCTTCCTTGAGCCCAGCAGACGCAGTGCGTTTCTGGCAGCATTCTTTCCGACTTCTTCAAATGAGACATCAGAGATAAACCTGCTCCCCTCAAAATCCCATCCCATCTGGCTCTCGCCGCCGGTCTCGGCAACTGCCATGATCTGAGCAGTGCATGATGAAGAAGGATATCCTGCCTTCAGCCCCTTTGAGTTAACGATAAGCGTCTCAGATGAGGTGAACGAGCCCGATGCCTTGCGGACTTTCTTTATCCTTTGATCCTCTTCATGAGCCGTTCTCTCCATCAGCATAACTTTTCTGATGGCAGCATCTTCCAGCATATCTATTAAACTCGGGTCAAATATACTGACTTCCGCCATATCCGAGGCATCAGGCAGATCATGAAATATCTCAACATCAGGAAACTCAGCAGATTCGACGGCATTTTTTACAACGCTGTCTCTATCATCCTTATCCGTTGAATAGGAAAACCCGAGACGGCCCTTTTTAAAAACCCTCAGGGCATATCCGAATCCATCGGAAGAGTTAAGAGAGTCGAGAGACTGCCCCTTGACTTCGACCGAAAGATTTCTTGTCGATTTAATGAATATCTCCGCCTGGTCTGCCCCTTTCTTCAGGGCAGTCTTTATGACATCCTCGGCAAAACCGCAATCAATCTTCATAGTACGATGCTGAAGCAGCATCGGATTCCCACACGGTCACGGCAGCAACCCTCAGATTATCGTCGTTAATCTTTTTTTTCAGGGAATCGTATAACCACTTTGCGATATTTTCGGAAGACGGGTTTTTTTCAGTAAAGGGGAAAACATCGTTGAGGTACGCATGGTCAAGAGGAGAGACCACTTCTTTGGCGATCCTCTTCAGATCATGAAAATCTATTGCAATATCGATATCATTCAGTCTTTCAGCCATTACCGAAATCTGCACCCTCCAGTTATGGCCGTGCATATTCTCGCATTTTCCCTTGTATCCCCTTAATTGATGTGCTGCAGCAAAACTCACTTCTACGGATAATTCGTACATATTGCAGGCCTCCAGGATCTATGCGGTTTTTCTAAAAACGGAAATATACGGCAGGTTTCTGAATTTATTGTCATAATCAAGCCCGTAACCGACCACAAATTCATTAGGGATGCTGAACCCGACATAATCAAGCGGGACATCGACCTCTCTGCGTCCGCTCTTGTCAAGAAATGTGCATATCTTCAGGCTCTTCGGGCCCCTCATAAGAATCCGTTCCCTTATATAGTTAAGAGTGACGCCTGTATCGACGATATCCTCAATGAGAAGAACATCTTTATCAATAACATCTTCCCTTATGTCGTAATGCAATTTCACTTCGCCCAGCGACTCAGCCTTGAGATAGCTCGATGCGATTAAAAAATCTATTGTCAGTGGTGTCCTTATCAGGCGCACTATATCACTGAAGAATATAAAGGCGCCCTTCAGGATGCCGATTGCGAGAAGGTCTTTTCCTTCGTAATCACCCGATATCTGGTCGGCAAGCTCTTTCACCTTTTTCTGTATCTGTTCAACTGTAAGAAACGGCTTCCCTACGACAACCATCTACGCCTCCTCAACCTGGAATGTATTATATTAACCGCAGGATTGATTTATCTCAACCAAAAACAGTTCCCATCCGCAGCATCACGGATTTCAACTTGTCATGTCTTGCTGCTGCCTATTTTCTCTCGGTCCCCTTTGATCTATGATACAATAAATTTAAAATCGGTTTCAGGAGAATCAGCGTTGGCAAAGGTGCCTGTAAACAGTCTTATCCCTGGCATGAAATTGTCCCGTTCTGTAAAAAATGAAAGCGGCATGGTCCTGATCGCCGAAGGCACCGAACTGAGCGAAATGCTTATATCGAGGCTTAATGCCATGAATATCGACGGTGTCTGTATAGAGTCATCTTCCAGGCCGCTCAAATCAAAAAAAGAGCTTCTATCGGAACTTGAGGCCAGGTTCAGCAGGGCCGGAGGGGGCCTCTATATGGATACCCTGAAAAAGGCATTTCAGGATCATATCGAGGGGCTGCAACAGTAGCATGGATACCCTGACGTTACGATCCCAGATCGAAAGCGTTGATACGCTTCCTACGATCCCGAATATGCTGAAGAATATTCTGAGGGTTATCGAGGACCCCAAGACGTCCCTGACCGATATAGGCAGCTTCATATCGAACGATCCGGTATTGACCTCGAGGGTTCTGAAGGTAGTAAATTCGCCCATATATGGCTTTTCGGGAAGGATATCTTCCGTGAGCCAGGCCTTACTGCTGCTTGGGCTGAATGTGGTCCGGGGCATGCTGTTCGGCGTCTCTGTATTTGAGATCATGGAAAAATCGATGGTAGGTCTCTGGGGTCA
>JACRHE010000176.1 GCA_016217695.1 Nitrospirota bacterium
GGGCTGATTATCCGGATCCGGAGAATTTTCTTTTCCCTTTATTTCATTCATCTAATCACGGAGCCAGTGGAAACAGGACACGTTATACGAATATGACTGTTGATCGGCTTATTGAGGAGGGACAGCGAAACACTAATCCAATGGCTAGGAATAACGCATATATGTCTGCAGAGAAAATTATTATAGAAGAGGCTCCATGGGTCTTTTTTTGGCATAAGACTGATTATGTCGCGAGGCAGCCTTATCTTCATGACTTCAGAGTCTATCCCATTTATACAATGGACAAAGGTCTGGAGATTTCTCTTTGAAGATTTATGTGCTCAAAAGACTTGTCATTATCGTTCCCCTTTTGATCGGGATAACCATGATGACCTTCCTGCTGTTAAAGGCAGTTCCGGGCGACCCTGTATTCAGCATGGTGGGAGAGCGTGCAAATCCGGAGACTATCGAGATGATCAGAAAAGAGATGGGTGCTGACAGGGGAATATTTCACCAGTATAACGGTTATATCTCTCTCCTTCTGCGGGGAGAACTGGGAAGATCTTATTTTACCAACAGAAAAGTTCTCGATGATATCGCAATCAAGCTGCCACATACGCTTTTGTTGGCAGTCTTTGCCATGGCACTGGCTGGCTGCCTTGGAATTCTTTTTGGAGTTTTGTCTGCCCTGCATCCAAACAGATCGATAAGGCGCACCATTACGCTGCTGTCTCTTGCAGGGCTGAGTGTGCCGGTTTTCTGGAGCGGCCTTATGTTGATGATTTTCTTCAGCCTTTGGTTAAGGCTTTTGCCCCCCTCCGGAACCGGGGAAATCCGATATCTCATTCTGCCTGCGTTGACCCTCTCACTTCCTGCTGCTGCAACTATTGCCAGGATAACACGTTTCACTGTCGTGGATATTGCAGCTATGCCTTTTATCGGGACGGCCCGGGCCAAGGGTCTAGACGAATTGCACATAACCTTTGTGCACATCATGAGAAATGCCTTAATTCCTGTTGTTACAGTCATCGGCCTCGACTTTGGAAGCTATCTGAACGGTGCTGTTCTTACAGAAACCATCTTTGGATGGGATGGCATCGGAAGGTTTATGATGGAGGCTATCGTAAAAAGGGATTATCCTGTAATTATGGGATGTCTCCTGACAGGAACAACTCTTTTTATTCTTATTAATGTATTTGTCGATATAGCGTATCATTTTATAGACCCCAGAGTGAGACTTGATGCATCTGACAGGTAGGATTTCAGCATCTGTTCTGATTCTCATCTTTGTGATGTCACTTTTATCGCCCCATCTGACGCCGTATGATCCTGATGCGGTTGACCTCAACTCGCTGAGAGAACCGCCGTCTGTACATCATTTCTTGGGAACTGACAACAAGGGGAGGGATATTTTGACGAGGATACTTTTTGGAGCAAAGATATCCATCGGCATTGCACTTGTCGCGTCTTGTCTGTCCGTGTTCATGGGACTTTTTATTGGGATCATATCAGGCTACTTCAGGGGATTGATCGACACGTTGTTGATGGCTGTTGTCGATCTCATTCTTTCTTTTCCCTCACTGCTTCTTGCAATAGGTATATCCGTCTTATTTCCTCCCGGGATATATACGGTCGTGATCTCTCTTTCTGCTGTTGGCTGGGCCTCTTTTGCTAGACTCACAAGGGGGCATGTGTTATCACTTAGAGAATCTTCTTTTATTGAAGCTGCAGAGGCTATTGGGTGCTCTCACTTGCGTACAGTATTTGTTCATATACTTCCTCAGTGTATTCCGTTGTCAATTGTTTATGCCGGCATGAAACTCGGAGGTGTAATATTAACTGAGGCGTCTTTGAGTTTCCTGGGACTTGGGGCCCCGCCTCCCACCGCGACATGGGGCTCCATGATCAGTTCGAACAGGGCATTTATCAGCTCAGCTCCCTGGATGGTTTTTTCTCCGGGTATCATGATTACGGTTACGACGCTTTGTTTTAATTTTCTCGGGGATGGCCTTCGTGAAAAATACGATTCCAGAAGAGACACATATCATTCAATGAAAACATCATAGGAGAAAATAAGATTAAGGATTTCCTATGTTACAATTTTCTTAAGATAGATTTCCTTTGCGATTTCAGGATCAATGGCGACTGTTGTCTCATCTATCTGTAAAACGCAGGAAGGATTTTTTTGGACAAATTTTATCAGACTTCCTGCTGTAATGCCCAGAGAGTTCAACTTGCTTATCCTTGAAGGGTCAGAGGGAACGATAAAGGTAATTTTTCCGGTGGCTCCGACTTCGAATTCTGACAGGCGGGTCACTACAGGAGTAATTTCCACTTTAAACTTTTTACAGCATTCTCCCCTGGGTATTGGTTTCCCGTGAGGGCATGAAGGAGGATGTCCGAGGAAAGTACAGACGCTCTCCGTCAGCTCTTCGCTTAAGATGTGTTCCATCTTACATGCATCATCAAGCACCGTGTCTTCCGCCATCTCGAAGACATCGGTAAAAAGTCTTTCAGCCAGACGCTGTCTTCTGATAAGCCCCTTAGCTCTTTTATAGCCCTTTTCAGTAAGATGAACTTCGTTGTTAGCAATCCTCACAAGATCGTCCTGAACAAGTGCATCAACAAGTGATGCCGTATCCAAATCATCAGAGCTCAAATTGAAGCGTTCAAACTCTCTGTGTCCTTCTTCATCCAGGACCCATATTAATTCCAGCGCCTCATCAGCTCTTTCTTTATCAGTCATAGTACTCATTAAACTAGTATATTCTAATCAATTAGCAGGCAGCAATTAAATAGTTATTCTGTTGTGGAAAAAGGCAAGCTCATGCAGCGAACTTTATTAAAGGTCTTTCTGTGAATCGGAGATGGTCCGCAGGCACTCAGCTTCGCCAGATGTTCTTTTGTGCCGTATCCTTTGTGCCTGTTAAATCCATACTCGGGGTATATGGCGTGATACTTAAGCATGGTCGCGTCACGAACAAATTTTGCAACAATCGAGGCCGCAGCCACTGAAGCACTCAGGGATTCAGCCTTATAGAAGGCTAGTTGCCTGACCGGAACTGACGGGAGAGTGACAGCATCTATAATGAGCAGATCAGGCCTTCGAAGGAGATCCGACAAGGCCCTTTTCATCGCCAGTTTCGTGGATTGCAGAATATTCAGTCTGTCAATTTCTTCATGATCAGCAGATCCGACACCAATGTCAGTTGCAACGGAAAGGATATCCCAAAAAAGCACGCTTCTTTGTTTTTCGGAAACTTTCTTGGAATCACGGAGACCATCAATTCTGATATATTCAGGAAGTATAACAGCTGCGGCGACAACAGGGCCCGCTAGAGGCCCTCTGCCCGCTTCATCCAAGCCAGCTATGATCTTAAATCCTTCTTTTCTGAGAAGTTGATCATGCTGATATATATCCATGCGCAAGAATTAAAGTGCTGACATTTCCTTTTCTTTTATCTTTGCCGCTTTTCCTTTCTTTCCCCTCAGATAATAGAGTTTTGATCTTCGAACATCACCTCGCTTGATCACCTCTATTCTGTCGATGTTTGGTGAGCACACGGGAAAAATCTTTTCCACTCCCACACCAAACGACACCTTTCTCACCATGAAGGTCTCCCTCGTGCCGCATCCTTTTCTTCCTATAACGACGCCCTGAAAAGGCTGGATTCTTTCCTTGTCTCCTTCAACTACTTTCACATAGACCTTGACGGTATCTCCGATATTAAATGTTCCGAGGTCCCTCTTAAAACTTTCTTCAACTGCCCCCAAGAGATTCATGGTAACTCCTCCTTTATTTCATCCAATAGTTTCTTTTCTTCAGATGAAAGACTGTAATTTTCCAAAAGTTCAGGCCGTTTCTCCAGCGTTCGTCTCAATGACTCCATTTTTCTCCAACGCAATATTTTACTGTGATTACCGCAAAGCAGTACTGGCGGCACTGACATTCCCCTGAAATTTTCAGGTCTCGTATAGTGCGGATAGTCCAGCAGGCCACAGGAAAAAGAGTCTGCTTCTGGTGACCTGCTATCTCCGAGCACACCAGGTACGAGTCTGGCAACAGCGTCTATTATAACCAAAGCGGGCAACTCTCCGCCAGTCAATACGTAATTTCCGACTGAAAATTCATCGTCGGCAAGATATTCCTTAACCCGTTCGTCTATTGCCTCATACCTGCCGCAAAACAGCACGGTTTCTCTTTGCTCTTTAGCCAGCTCTAGAGCGGTTTCCTGGTTAAAAACACGCCCCTGAGGAGACAGCAAAACGATCCTTCTCTTTGTGGCGTCAGGCCAAATCCTGTCGACAAGAGCGAAAAATGGCTCAGGCTTAAGTACCATTCCGGCACCGCCGCCATACGGGTAATCATCAACAGTATTATGCTTGTCAGACGCATAATCACGGAGATTATACACATCAACGTTTATGAGATCGCGGGAGATAGCTCTTTTAAGGATGCTGGTGCCGAGATACGTAGTAATTATCTCCGGAAAAATTGTAACTACGCTGAACTTCATGCAATTATGATATCACACATCAATTATGCTTAACCTTAATAGGGATAATAGCCTCTATCTAATCAAGGAGACCGGACATCTTTTTTATTATGATTCTTTGTCCCTGGATGTCTATTTCCTGGATAACGTCTTTTATAGCAGGTATGAGGTATTCCTTGCAAGAGTGCCTTACAACGTAAATATCGCTACTTCCTGTTTCAAAAATGCCTTCAACCCTCCCGACGTGTTCACCCTCTGTAGTAAAGACGCCAAGGCCAATGATCTGGTCATGAAAATACTCTCCGTCGGAAAGGATCAGTGATTCCTTGGCTACACTGATAGTAGCCCCTCTCAGGTTAAGAGCTTCCTGCCTGTCATGAATGCCATAAAATGAAATAATAAAAAATCTGTTCAGGGGTTTAATGGACTGGATTTGACGGACTATCTGCCGATCTTTTGACATTATCAGAATAACGTCTTTATTTTCCGTGAGTGCGGAACTGAACTTTGAAAGGGGCAAGGCCTTTACCTGGCCATTAACCCCCCAAGGATTTAGTATCTTTGCTAATGCAACAAAATAATGCTTTAAGGGTCTGCTCCGCTAAACTTTATTCCAGGATTTCCAATACGCAGCGCTTTCCAATTTTTGTTCCCGAAGCACTTAGTATGGTTCTCATGGCACGAGCTGTTTTGCCCTGTTTTCCTATGACTTTTCCGAGATCACTGGAAGCGACCTTAAGCTCATAAACAGTAGTTTTTTCGCCGTCGATTTCATTGACAACAACTTCTTCAGGTCTGTCTACCAAAGCCTTTGCCATTCTCTCAACTAAGTCTTTCATCTTGTCTACCTCCGCGTGAAAAATGGGCTGCTTACAAACCAGCCTTTTGCATAAGCCTATATGCAGTCTCTGTAGGTTGCGCTCCCTTCTGCAGCCACAGTCTGGCCTTATCCACATCTATTTTGATTTCAGAAGGCTCCTTCGTGGGATCGTACGTCCCCAGGATTTCGATGAAAGGCCCGTCTCGTCTAGCCCGAGAATCGGAAACGATAAGCCGGTAAAAAGGCTTTTTGTGTGAACCAAGTCTTGTAAGTCTTATTTTAACCAAAAAAAACACCTCCTTAAATATGTCCAGAATTTTAATATATTCAGGATAATAAAGTAAAGCCTCCCTAAAATGGGAAACCCTTGGGGATCTTAATGTTTTTCTTCCCCTTGAACATCTTCAACATTTTTTTCAGTTCAATATATTGCTTTATCACTCTGTTTACATCTGCGACGCTTGTCCCGCTGCCTAGTGCAATCCTCTTTCGCCTGCTACCATTCAGAATATTGTGGTTCGCCCTCTCTCTTAGCGTCATTGAATTAATTATAGCCTCTGTCCTTACGAACTCTCTATCGTCGACAGTAACATTTTTCATTTTGCTGAATCCGGGTATCATGTTTAGTACGCTTTCAAGAGGTCCCATACTCCTTATTTTTTTTAGCTGGTCTTTGAGATCATCAAAGGTGAATGAATCCTCGATAATCCGCTTTTGTAACAACTCGGCATCCTTCTTTTCAAAAGACTTCTGCGCCTGTTCGATAAAACTGAGCATATCTCCCATGCCGAGAATTCTCGAAGCTATTCTGTCAGGATAGAAGGGTTCGAGCATTTCTATTTTTTCACCTACACCGATAAATTTTATCGGTTTCTCGGTAATCGCCCGGATGGAAAGGGCGGCTCCCCCTCTGGCGTCACCGTCCATTTTGGTTAGGATGACTCCATCAATGCCAATCTGATCATTGAACTGCTTGGCGATATTGACTGCGTCCTGGCCTGTCATTGCATCTGCTACGAGTATTATCTCTTTGGGGGAGACGGCGTACTTAACGTTACTTAATTCACCCATAAGAGTCTCATCTATGTGCAGTCGTCCGGCTGTATCGATGATAAGAACATCATTTGCCTGAATCTTTGCTCTTTGTAATGAATCGCGCGTCACGAGCACCGGATCCTTTGTATCACGTGAAGAATAAACGGCGACATCTATCTGCTTTCCCAGCGTTATCAACTGGTCAATGGCCGCGGGCCGTTGAAGATCTGCAGCTACAAGCATAGGCCTCCTACCTTCTTTTTTGAAAAAAGCAGCAAGTTTTGCAGACGTAGTCGTCTTTCCCGAACCTTGCAGGCCAACCATCATAATGACGGTAGGTGGATTAGGGGAGAGGTTTATTCGTGAGTTGGAGTTTCCCAGCAGTTCACAGAGTTCATCATTTACGATCTTTATAACCTGCTGACCTGGGGTCAGACTTTCAAGTACTTCCTTGCCTACTGCTTTAACCTTAATTCGCTCGACGAAGTCTTTCACTACCCTGAAGTTAACATCGGCCTCAAGCAGCGCAAGGCGAATCTCCTTCAGGGCATGCTCGATATCTTCCTCTTTGAGCAGGCCTCTTCCTTTTAGTTTCTTGAAAATGGCATCAAGTTTTTCGCTAACACTTTCGAACATCTATATATTCTTTTCTATAAGTTCGGAGATATTTTCAGTAAATCTTTCCGTATAGCCCATAAAATATTGTTCTATCCTGCCCTCTTTATCAATAAAGAAAGTTACAGGGATACTCCTGACATTATAAGCTTTAGCAACATGCTCGGTACCCAGCAGGATAGCGTAGTTAGTCTTAACTTCCCTTGAAAACTCGGTCAATTTGGCCGCGAGATTTTGACCCTCATCAAGCGATACTCCGAGAACAACCAGTCCTCTGCTGCCATACTTTTCCTGCATAGCTATAAGACCAGGGATGCTAGCCCTGCAGGGAGGACACCATGTCGCCCAAAATTCCAGGAGAACGACCTTTCCCTTAAACATTGAAAGTGCTACATCGTTGCCAGATATGTCTTTCAGCACAAAATCAGGTGCAAAGTCACCAACCTGGGAAGAGGAGGAACTTTCCGTCCCCGCATTTTTTTTCTTGCACGTTATTAAGACGAACATCGAAAAACATATTAAAACCACAATGAATATCTTCTTCAAGTCTTTCACCTGTAATGTAAATATATTGTTAATAGCGAAAAAGAACTTCTCGGAGCGAATCAGGCACTGAGGAGTGAATCAATCTTTGCCTTCAGCTGAGGCTTTGGAACAGCGCCCACTACCTGATCGACTTTTTGGCCGTCCTTAAAAAACATGAGGGTGGGAATTCCCATTATCTTATATCGGCTTGCAATATCGGCGTTTTCATCGGTATTCAATTTTACAACCTTAACCTTTCCTGCATACTCCTTTGCCAACTCTTCGACGGTCGGCGCAATCATTCTGCAAGGGCCGCACCATACTGCCCAAAAGTCAATCATCACCAACCCGCCAGCTTTGAGGACTTCGTTATCCCATGTAGCGGTAGTTACCTCAAGAACTCCTTCAGCCATACAAGACCTCCTATCATTTTTTTTAATTATATTTTTAATATGGGCTATTTGTCAACGAATGGGGATGAGCTAAGGGCATCAGGAATGCACCAAGGTATTGATGACAATACTAAAAGTCATGGGTTAATTGACAGCATAACTTTTTTCTGCTATTTTCTCTAATAATGAAAAGAAGTTATCTTGTTATTCTATTTGCCTTCTCTCTGTTAAGTAAGGCATATGCATTTGACATGACAGGTCTTCAGCCGTTAGCTCCGCACGGTGTCTTCTCTACCTTCAGCGCTGAGAGCCTCCCGAAGAATAAGATGTCGTTTGAAATAGGTGCTGAGCGCTCTAAAGAACCGAGTTTTTACCGTTTTGCTCTCAAAGGGGCCTATGCAGCGTCTGATTCAGTCGAATTATCTGTTACGATACCGTACGTCTATAATAATATGGATATAGCTGACGGAATGGAGGATATCTCGATTGGAATTA
>JACRHE010000017.1 GCA_016217695.1 Nitrospirota bacterium
CATATATGCTGTTGTTGCATGGGTTGTGTTTTTTATTAAACTGATTATGGGCAATTAATCACATGGACAGTCGAGGGGGATGGATAAGGTCAATTGTCCCTAATATTGTAGACTTTTTCGTGGAAAGCAGAGTAGATTATGCTACCATGGTGCCAATGGAGGAGAATAAGGAAGCGGGGTGTAGTAATTGTTGCGTCTAAAGAATGAAATGACTGAAGCAGACATTGATAAGGCACTCTTGGAAGTCGAAAAAGGTCTGGAAAAATACTGTTGGATACAGGAGCAGTTTTACATGAATGATGTAACAGCAAATCGAGACTTTCAAAGAAAATATAATGGCTTCTACAGGGTCCGCAGAAGTGCCGAGTGGCAGATGGTGTATTACAGACTCATGGAAGATGCCAAGTCCAATGGGCTGGGCTTTCGAGACGTTCTCTTGGAGTTGAGGAAGCATACAGGATGGCTGGAAGCTTCCTTTGCGAGTAAGCTAATTGCTACGGTTCATCCAGATCGGCCAAAAATTGATAGATTTGTTTTAAAAAATTTTGGCTTATCGCTACCACGTCGGAATGAAGCGGATCGAGAATCAAAGGCAGTAATGGTCTATGATGGCCTCATCAATAAATACATGGAGTTTATGTCTAGCTCCACAGCCCAAGTAATTTGTGCTCGGTTCGAAGCCAGATACCCTTGGGCGAATATTACTGACCTGAAAAAGGTGGATTTGGTGCTTTGGCAAACAAGAATGACGTGACAACTGTTTGGAGTGGCTCGCGAGCGCTCATTATGCAACATTGAGAACATACAGATTATGCTGAAATGATATTCGTTTATCCGCAATAAATCGATGGCGTGAACTTAGTAATCCTTTTCGGCAATGGCGGTCCTGCGGTTTTGAGATATATTCAAACCCTCCTCAAGAGGGCTAGAATATATCTCAACGGGCCACTTCTTTTTTGTGTCAGCGAACTGCACCCACTTCCACTCTCCAAGGAAGCTTTCTCTTGGTAGCAGTCGATCTCATTTCTTGCCTGCCAGAAAATGTGAAAGCGTAAGAATATCAGTGGTTTCGTATCTTCCCAACTTCAGCAAATGTTTGTCTCCGGTCACGATTATATCCGCGCCTGCCTCAACAGCACATTCGAGTATCCGGTTGTCGGGATCATCCGCCAGAACTTTAAGACGCTTTGGCGGCCTGGAGATAGAGGAAAAGATTGCCGGCGGGGTAAAGCGTTTGCTGAATAAGGACGGTTCAGATAAAATAGAGATAATCCAACAAAGAAGGAGGCAGGACAATGGGAACAGGCACTATAACAATCACTCCTGATGCTTTGAAAATATTAATTAAAGAGACGTTCATTGAGGTTTTAAAGGAGAGAAGAGACCTCCTGGAGGATGCTGTCATTGAGGCGATTGAAGATATCGGCCTTGCAAGGGCAATCAGTGAAGGCATCAAAATGCCATCAGTAAAAAAAGCCGAGATATTCAAAGTCTTAGAGGGGGTATAAATGTCTACAGCATTAAAGCAAAAAGATATGATAAGTGTAAAACAGTATGTGACAGACGAGAAAGGGCATAAAATTGCCGCAATTCTCGACATCAAGGAACTTGCAAGAATAAAAGAGCTGCTTGAAGACCTTTCTGATTTAAAAGTAATCGAAGACAGAGCAGCTGAGCCAGTAGAAGGTTATGAAGGATACAGCCGCAAAAGAAAAGCCCGTCTGAATGTATAGGCTTAAAATCAAAAAATCTGCACAAAAAGAACTTGACGTCTTCCCTGATCAAATATTTATAAAACTCGACAAAGCTATCCTGTCCCTAAAAGAAGAGCCTTTACCTTTTCCACAGTCCAAAGAGCTTAAAGGTGAGAATAAACGCAGACTCAAAGTCGGAGATTATAGGGTTGTATTGAAGAGCAGAATCTTATAACCATTTTTCGAGTAAGACACCGTAAGGATGTCTACAGGTAAGAATGACTGACATGCAGAAAGCATTGCCTAAAGGGTGGAAGATGGCGAGGCAGAGGGAAGTTGCTGATAGTCCGCGCCTGCCTCAACAGCACATTCGAGTATCCGGTTGTCGGGATCCATCCGCCAGAACTTTAAGACGCTTTGGCGGCTTTAATACTGTGGCGACGGCGGCTATCTGGCGAACAGCTGCGGTTATGTGCTCAGCATCCCATCTGAACTTATCCTGAAGTTTGCCGGCCAGCTCAGTAAGTTGAAGCTGGAGGAATTGACACATGGGCCGGAAAGGTCATAAGGCATTGATTTTGTTGGTGCCGATGGAGAGAATCGAACTCTCACGGGGTTGCCCCCACCGGATTTTGAGTCCGGCGCGTCTGCCAGTTCCACCACATCGGCATATAATCAGAAAGATTTCAAAAATTCTTTGCCTGTTCCTGACTTAAGGTATTTTTCTCTTTCTCTTGCTCTAGCCCTGGTGCTGAATTTTTCTATTAATATGGTTTCAAATGGTGCATAGGTACGAGTAGTTCTTTCCTTTTTGGTATTATGTTCAGTAATTCTTCTGTCAGGATTATTAGTTAATCCCACATAAACATATTTTTTCTCCAGACTTCTGATGACATAAACATAACACATCATTAATAGTGTGCGCCTGCCTGCCGGCAGGCAGGTCTGCCAGTTCCACCACATCGGCACAATATGAAAGACAGGCCTATAGTATACAAAAATATCTGATTCTTTGGGTATCCGGCGCGCCTTTCATGATGCCTATGAGCCGCCTGTCCTGCTCATGCTGAGGACCTGACCTATGGCAGGGACGAAGTCTTTTTTCCTGGACATTACGCGCGGCAGGATGCAGGTGCTGTTGCTTTCATTCTAATTTATCAAGCCCGAGGCCCAGTGCCCTATTTCAAATCTTCTCCTGGAGTTACAACCTCATACCAACGCTTCGAACTATTCCTAAGCGAATGCCAGTTTACCTTTCGGCTTGGGTATTTCCCTCTGGAGTTCCTGAGCCGCCTCGATCCACTCAGCAATCACCATTTGGGCATTCTTTATGGCCTCTTCATATGTAGCGCCATCTGCCATGCAGCCTGGCAGTTCCGGCACTTCGGCGATATAGGCTTCATCCTCATCACTCCAGTAAACTATCACTTCATATCTATACATTTTCACCCTCCTTATGGAGTTTGTATTTCAGTATCAGGTTTCTGACTTGCTTTACCTGATATGCCTTTGCCTTTCCGTCCTTAAGAGGCTGAAGATCAATAATCTCAGCAATTCCCTCTTTTGAGAAGATATGGTGGTCCCCCTTGATGCGACAAGCAAAACCAAAATCCATGATCAGCTTCTTTATATCATCAAATCTGATGTTTTTGTCTGAAAGACCAGAGAGAACTTTATCTAAAATATCTCTACCCATAGGTATTATCTTTATCGCTTAAGTATACCAAAATACACCTAACTGCGGAACACTCTCAGCGCTTCAAGAACCTAATTCTTCTGCTTCCTCATCAGCCGCCTGTCCTGCTCATGCTGAGGACCTGACCTATGGCAGGGACGAAGTCTTTTTTCCTGGACATTACGCGCGGCAGGATGCATCTGCCTTCCTCCACTTTCACATTAAACGCCTTCTCAACTATCCAGGTCTCACCCTTTAAAAGCACACGTTCATGGGACGCGCTCAAGGGGTTCGTTACCAGAAGGACTGTCAGATCATATCCATTTACGCCCCTAAGTCTCTCAAGTTCCAGAAGGAGCTCTTCTTCCCGGAGATCTATCTCCTTGCAGTCCAGGACCATCATCTGGCTGATCCCAAGCTTTTTGCCGCTGATCAGGAACTCCTTGAAATCTGCCGCTATGAGTTCAGCTGCGGTCTTATCTTCAATATGGATGCTTGCATGCAGCAGCTCTTTGCCGTAATCCTTCAGGGAGACTCCTGCAATTTCTGCCAGCCTCTGGGCTGTCTGCCGGTCGCGGTCGGTTGTGGTGGAAAGGGTGAGCAGCAGGGTGTCGGAAAGAACGCCCGAAAGCAGCACCCCGGCGATCTCTGAAGGGATGTTTACCTGATGGAGGAACATCATCCCTGCTACGACAGTGCAGGTGCTCCCTATGGGATCGTTGTAAACATATATCGGAGCGACCGTGGAGATGTCTCCGACACGGTGGTGGTCTATGATCTCGAGTATCTCAGCGTCCTCGATGTTATCAACAGCCTGGGAGATCTCATTGTGGTCAACGAGGATAGCCCTTTTCCTGACAGGCTTCAGAAGATCGGTTCTTGTAATGAAGCCTATGAGACGATTGTCGCTGTCGACGACGACTGCAGAGCGGTATTCCGATTCGAGTATTTTTTTCCTCAATTCGTTCACCGGTGTATAGAGGCCGACAGATGAGGTACTCGAAGACATGATAGAGGCAACCGGCTCAGACATTGTCATGAGCTGGATTGTGGCAAAGGCATGATGGGGCGAGGAGATGAGCAGGGTGCCCTGCTGTTCCGCGGCTGAAATGACATCAGCGCCCAAAGGCATGCCGTCGCTGACGATCAGGGCCGAGCAACCAGAGCGGATGAGGTCCATCTGTATGTCATACTGGTCCCCGATGATGACAACGTCACCGGGATTCACCCTGTTGAGGATCGTGCCTTTCTGCATGGCGGCGGTGAAGATCCTGCCGGTCAGGTGTTCAATCCTCCTGGAATTGCTGATGACCCTGCCTTCAAGCGTCTTGATGAGTATATCGAGACTTAGCGGTGCCCGCGTAAGATCCGTAAACCCGACACTTTCCATGTAGTGTCTGGCTATGTCCTTTAACCCCACGATACCTGTGACCCTGCCGTTGTCGTCAACAACCGGCAGGGAGCGCACGCCTGTTTCCTTCATCAGAAGTGACAGGGCCTGCACAGAATCGCGTTCCTGGATGGATACCGGTTTCTTGAAATCAAGGTCGCTGACAGTCGCCGCAAGGCTCTCTACCTCATTGGGCGCAGGGACTCCGAAACGGTCGAGTACGAACCTCGTCTCTTCATTCATCTTCCCGGCCCTGGCAGGGGTAAAGAGATAGCGCCTGTCTGTCACGTTTTTAAAGTGCGCATAGCCTATGGCTGAACAGACCGAATCGGTGTCCGGATTCTTGTGGCCTATGACATAAACAATCTTCGAGCTTTGTGTCGTCATGATTTTTGAGCTGACCTCCTCACCTATTTCCCGATGCAGAAATCGCTGAATATCTTATTGAGGATGTCGTCAGTCGTAACAACTCCGGTTATCTCGCCGATGCTGTCGAGGGCATCCCGCATCTCGAGCGAGAAGATCTCGAGGGGTTGATTACTGCCCAGAATACCGGCAGCCCTCTTAAGTGCAGCGCCGGCAAGGTCCAGCGCTATCTTATGTCTTAGGTTTGTAACTACGACCCCTTCCCTCTCTTCCTTCCAGTTCTTCAGATTAGAAGCTACAACAGCTTTTATTAATTCAGCAAGTCCTTCTCCTGTAGCTGCCGACATATAAAGATATTGTTTGCCGTATGAGGCGATATTATCAAGTGAAATTTTGCAGGGCAGATCCGCTTTGTTGATCGCTATCAATGCGTTCCTGTTTTTTATCCTGTCCAGCAGCAGGATATCCTCATCTTTAATATCCTCGCTGCCGTCGAGCAGGGCGATGATAAAATCCGCATCTTCCATCGCACCCAGGCTTCTTTTAATTCCTTCCCTTTCAACCGCCTCATCCGAAAGGCGTATGCCTGCGGTATCGATTATCCTGACAGGAAGGCCCTCGAGGTTCAGGCCCTCTTCAATGAGGTCCCGCGTTGTCCCCGGAATATCTGTGACGATCGCCCTGTCTTTTTTCAGCAATGCATTCAGAAGGGATGATTTGCCGACATTCGGTCTTCCGACTATCGCAACCGAAAGCCCTTCCCTGAAAAACCTTGCCTCCTGAAAGGTTGCCGACAGATGCTCTATGTCCTTTCTGATTTTTTCGATATCTTCCTGCAGTTGGCGGCATTCCCCTGGCTCGATCTCATCCTCCGGAAAATCAAGGTAGGCCTCTGCATGAGCCGCGATCTCTATGAGAGATTGCCTGATGCCCTGCAGCCTCAGGGACAATTCACCCCTGAGCTGTTGCATGGCAAGCCGCAGACCCTCCTCTGTCCTGGCAGAGATAAGGTCCGCCACAGCCTCAGCCTGTGTCAGGTTTATCCTGCCGTTTAAGAACGCCCTTTTGGTGAATTCTCCGGGGTCTGCAAGCCTGGCTCCCTGAGCAAGGACCAGCTCAAGCACTTTTTTCACGGAGACCATGCCGCCATGAGAATTAATCTCGACGACATCCTCACGCGTATAGGAATGAGGCGAGCGCATGACAGAGACGAGCACCTCGTCTACTATTGCTCCGCTGATCGGTTCTGCCATATGGCCGTAAACAATAGAAAAAGGCCTTGCCTCTGACAGACTGATATTATTTCGGGGGCGAAAAATCCTGCTGACGAGCTCTATCGCGCCGGAGCCGCTGACGCGCACGATGCCGATACCTCCCTGTCCGATAGGGGTGGAGATGGCTGCTATCGTATCATCTTCGAAATGCATTTATGAAAAAATTTGTGAAAAGGGTTCAGGAAGGCTGTTTTGCCGCTTTCATATTTACAAACATCTGCTGGATTATGCTCAGGATATTATTCACAAGCCAGTACAGTACCAGTCCGGAGGCAAAATTAAGGAACATAAAGGTAAGTATCACAGGCATAAACAGCATCATCTTGGCCTGTTTCGGATCCATGCCAGTGGGCGTCATTTTTTGCTGGATAAACATGGTTATTCCCATCAGATAGGGTAAGGGTCCTCCCAGGAAAAAGTTCCCGGCTAAGGGGACCATGGCTGGGATATGTCCAAAAAGGCCGTCTGGAGCCGAGAGGTCGGTGATCCAGAGCATAAAAGGTGCGGACCTCAACTCTATGGACACCAGGAGCACCTTGTATAATGCGAAAAACACCGGTATCTGAAGGAGCATGGGGAGACAACCTCCCATCGGGCTTACCTTATGTTTTTTATACAGCTCCATGAGTTCTGCCTGCATCTTCTGTGGGTCTTTCTTGTATTTCTCCCGAATCTCGTTCATCTTGGGCTGTATATCCTGGAGTCTCTTCATCGAGGCCTGGCCCTTATTTACGATCGGGATGAAGGGGATCCTGACTATGATGGTGAGGAAGATGATCGCCCACCCGTAATTGCCCAGGACGCTGTAAAAGAGTTTAAGGATCCAGAAGAGGGGTCTGGCGATGATCGAGAAGAATCCGAAGTCGATGATATGTTCGAGCCCCAGATTCAGCTTTGCCAGCATATCATGTTCTTTAGGACCTGCATAAAGAAAGAATTTATTGATATCTTTTGTTCCTTTGAATGCGATAAGAGGAACGTCCTTGTTCATCCATGCCCGTGCCTCCTGAACCTGTGTCTCCGGCACAAGGGCTGAAAAGAAATATTTATCCTGCTGGGCTATCCACTTAAGACTATCTTTAAATACAGCCGGCTCCTTAAGGTCCTTCTGCTTGAGTTCCTTCAGGTCAGTGCCTGTCAGAAGTGTCGGTCCGATATGGGCAGCAGGATCATTTTCATAGATCCCGAAATCGGCTCCGAGGGTCAACCAGTATTCCGGCAGTCCGGATACCTCATCAACTAGATCTACTTTGTATGTATCTGCATAAAAGGTGTAAGTCCGTTTTACTGACACGCTGTCCCTGGAGTACATAAAGACGATTGATCCGGATTTATTCTGAGCGTCGAGCTTAAGATCCCCGCCTGCCACGTTGAAACTTGCAGAGGAAAGGTCGAAGCCTGTATTTGAGCCTATTGCCAAAGCCGGTACACTGCCCGGCTTTGGCAGAAGAATGACAGGCGCGCCCTTTTTATCCTTATAGCGTTTTATCTCCCAGGCCTTTATCGTTCCGCCCTGAGAAGAGAGAACAGCAGAATACAGGTCGTTTTCGACTCTAATATCCTTTCCAGTTGCAGCAGGCGTCACGGCAACAACCGGAGGCGCATCAGTCCTGGCAGGCTCTGCTTTTTTCTCTGCTGTTTTTTCTGCCTGGGGAGGGATCTCTTTTACCTGAGGCGGAGCTGCAGGGAAAAGGAACTGGGATCCGATGATGACCACAACAGAGAGGATTATAGCTAAAAGGGTTTTGTTGTCCATTGTCATTTAACCGGATCGAAGCCACCGGGGTGAAAGGGGTGGCATCTGGCTATCCTTCTGGCTGAAAGATATACGCCTTTGAACGCACCATATTTGGTTATTGCGTCAACGGCATATTCGGAACATGACGGTACGTACCTGCAGCCCCCCGGCAACAAGGGTGAAATGAAATATTTATAGAGTTTAATGAGACCTATTGCTATTTTTTTCATTATCAAGCCTGGACAAGAATTTGAAAATCTGCTTGTTAAGGGCGTCGAATTCGGCTTCAACAGAGGCCTGCCTGGCAACGATTATGAAATCGTAGTGCAAAGGACGGTCCGGCAACAGTCTTCTGAAAGCCTCCCGCAGACGCCTTTTGATCCTGTTTCTTACAACAGCGATCCCGATCTTTTTACTGACCGAAAGCCCCAGCCTGCTGAAAGTGAGTCCGTTGGGCAGCGCGTACATAACAAGATAGTGAGAAGAAAATTTTGCTCCCTGCTCAAAGACTTTTTTAAAATCCCCTTTTCTATTAAGGGGACAAAAAATCTTTTTGCATTTTAAAGGGCCAGTCTTTTCCGTCCTTTTTTTCTTCTCCTCTTGATTACGTTACGCCCGCCGGGAGTACTCATCCTCTCAAAGAAACCGTGAGTCCTTTTTTTCTTAATCTTATGTGGGTGGAATGTTGTATATGTTCCCATAGCGTTAACCTGAGCAAGAATTATAATCTTAGGTATCTTCTAAAGTCAAGCCAACTATCAACTCATGAATACCGGCTCGGAAGATTTTCCGATAATTCCTTTTTCCTCCGCCCTTTTAAAGAGCTCTTCAACCGCCCTGATCCCGTTATCCCCGATGTCCAGGGAAAAATCATTTACATAAAGGTCGATATGCCGGTGTATGACCGCTTCGTCCATTTCCCGGGAATGTCGCCTGATGTACGACAGAGGCTCCTTCCTGTGGGAAAATGCATATTCGACGCTTTTTCGCACAAGGACGTCCACCTCACGGATCAGGTCCTCACCAAGAGACCTTCTTGCGAGGATCCCGCCCAGGGGGATGGGAAGCCCTGTCTCTTTTTCCCACCAGTCTCCCAGGTCGATAACTTTCTTTAGGCCAGCCTTCTCGTAGGTGAAACGGCTCTCATGTATGATCAGTCCCGCATCCACCTCGCCCTTCCTGACCGCATCGATAATGAGATGAAAAGGCATAACAACAGCGCGTTCTTTGAAACAGGGGTCGAGGATCTGAAGAAGCAGGAAGGCGGTTGTGAGGTTCCCTGGAACGGCGATTGACTTTCCCCTGAGATCCTGCAGGTCACAGGTCTTTCTGGTTACGATGAGAGGGCCACAGCCCATGCCCAAGGCACCCCCTGATCGCAGCAGGCAATATCTGTCCCGAAGAAGACCAAAGGCATGATAAGAGACCTTTGTAATATCGAGCTCCGCCCGCAGGGCCATCCGGTTAAGGGTCTCCACATCTTCGAGTATTTCCCGAAATCTTAAGTCTTCCGAGGGTATCATCCCGTGGACAAGGGCGTAGAAGATAAATGTGTCGTTGGGGCATGGAGAATAGCCGAGAGAGAGGGTCTTCATCTATAACAGACCTGCCGATTCCAGGAAGTCGATAAGCAACTTCTGACAGTTTTCAGATGCGCGCCTGATCTCCCATCGTCCGGTGTCCCTGTCTTCAACTATATTGCTTATTCCCCTTATCTCAATACAGGGTATATCATACATGGTTGCTATATGAGCGATAGCAGCACCTTCCATGTTTTCGCAAAGCGCCCCGAACCTTTCTCTCATCTCCAGCGCCTTTTTTTTCGTGCCTGTGCAGGTCGATACTGTAATGAATATGCCTGACTTTATCGCAAGGGCAGGAGAGAAGTTTCCGGCCGCAGCCCGGGAGATTTTGACAGCCTTTTGCGTAAACCTTTTGTCCATGGGAAATTCGTTAAAAAAACTTTTTCTCCCTTTTTTCAGCAGGGGTATGCCTATATGTTCAGCACCGTGGAAGCCGCTCCTGTCGGCAAAACCCTCGTCCCCGTATATCTCCCTTTCTGCAACTGCAATATCGCCTATCTTCAGACCTGCAGAGGGATATGCACCGCCTATTCCGAAATTAATAATCAGGCCTGGAGAAAAGTCACGGATAAGGCACGAGGCCGTATGGGCCGCATTAGTCTTCCCAATGCCCGAAAGCCCATAGATAACATCTTTGGACCCGATTTTCCCGGAAAAGAGGGTGCAGAGGCCCTGTCTATCCCTGGCGGCAGCCTTCAATCTCCTCATCAGAAGCCTGCCCTCTGATGGGACCGCTGATATGATAACTATCAAGCCTGGTTCTCCCTATATCATGAGTTCCTGTATTCTGCTTTTAATTCAGTAAGCTATTATATCACCGCCCTTGAAAAAAAATGCTTCCGTGTGATACTCTTTTAAACCCAAATCATCTGCCTTTGCAGGTGAAAACTCACACGCCGGCTACAGTTCTGCCTCATGGTCCCTCACGGGGTTGGCAGGACAGGCGGAGGAAAAAACCACAGGAGGAGTACAATGGTAGCTTCAATGAAAGAATTGCTTGAGGCCGGAGTTCATTTTGGTCATCAGGTAAAGCGCTGGAACCCGAAGATGAAGAGATATATCTTCGGCGAGAGAAACGGTATCTACATCATAGACCTTCAGAAGACGCTCAAGGGGCTTGAGGAGGCCTACAACTTTGTGCGGACTATGTCAGCCTCAGGTGCAGGGGTGCTCTTTGTCGGAACCAAGAAACAGGCCCAGGACGCGGTCATGGAAGAGGCACACAGGGCATCTGCGCATTACATCAACCAGAGATGGCTCGGCGGAATGCTCACGAATTTTCTCACGGTTAAAAAGAGCATAGAGAGACTCAAGAAGATAGAGGCCATGAAGGAGGACGGAACAATGAACCTCCTGCCCAAGAGAGAGGCCTCGGCCCTGGAGAAGGAGAGGACAAAGCTCGATAAGAACCTCTCGGGCATTAAAGATATGAAAGGACTGCCCGGGGTGATCTTTATTATCGATCCCAAGAAGGAGAGGATAGGGATAGCTGAGGCCAGAAAACTCTCCATACCTATCGTAGCGGTTGTTGATACGAACTGTGATCCTGATGAGATCGACTATGTCATCCCCGGCAACGACGACGCTATCCGCGCTATCAAGCTGTTAACAGGCAAGATAGCAAGCGCGGTCCTTGAAGGCAGGGACGCGATCGCAAAAGAGGCCCAGCAGGAAGCAGAAAAGGCCCAGATAGAAGAAAAGGTGAAGACAGAAGCGGTTCAGGAGGTAGCGGAATAATGGCAACAATCACGGCAGATATTGTAAAGGATTTAAGGGAAAAGACAGGGGCCGGCATGATGGAATGCAAAAAGGCTCTGGTAGAAAGCGGTGGAGATTTTGAAAAGGCGATCGATACGCTGAGACAGAAGGGCCTTGCTACCGCAGCCAAGAAGGCATCGCGCTCTGCATCGCAGGGCCTGATCAGCTCATACATCCAGGCAGATAGGGTCGGCGTCATGGTGGAGATCAACTGCGAGACCGATTTTGTTGCCAGGACAGATGATTTCCAGACGCTTATCAGGGATGTCATGGAGCATATTGCAGAGGCAAAGCCGGTATACGTTTCCCTTGAAGAGACCCCGTCGGCAAAACCGGAAGACTGCCTGCTTGAACAGGCCTTTGTCAAAGATCCGGCGAAAAAGATCAAGGACCTCGTTACCGAGAAGGTTGCAAAGCTCGGCGAGAATATTGTCATCAGGAGATTCGTGCGCTATCAGGCCGATAACGGCCTTGTGGGAGCTTATATCCATATGGACAAGATCGGCGTCATGGTGGCTTCTGAATCGGCGGTGAAGGCAGACGACCTCCGGCCCCTGATTAAGGATGTTGCGATGCATATCGCTGCTGCCAATCCCACTTGCATCTCAAGGGACCAGGTCCCCCAGGATGTTATTGAACGTGAAAAGGCGATATACAGGGCTCAGGTGACCGGCAAGCCTGCTGAGATAACCGAAAAGATCGTGGACGGCAAGCTGGAGAAATTTTATGGAGATGTCTGTCTCCTGGAGCAGGTATTCGTCAAGGACCCGGAAGGGAAAAAGAAGGTAAAGGACGTGCTCGGGGCAGGGACCATGGTAAAGAGTTTTGCCCGGTTTCAGCTGGGAGAGACGCAGCCGTCGGAACCCAAGAGCTGCTGAAAAATAGATGGCGCGCAAGTTCAGTCGGATTCTTCTGAAGATAAGCGGTGAGGCCTTAATGGGCGACAAGGGATACGGTATTGACGCCAATACCGTAAACTTTATGGCAGGGGAGCTAAAGGGCGTATCCAATTTGGGCATACAGATATCGGTAGTTATAGGAGGGGGTAATATCTTCAGGGGGGTGCAGGCAAGCCTTGAAGGCATGGAAAGGGCGTCTGCAGATTACATGGGAATGCTCGCAACAGTGATAAACGCCCTTGCCCTCCAGAATGCCCTCGAAAGACTGAATGTCCCTACCCGGGTCCAGTCTGCCATAGAGATGAGGGAGCTTGCCGAGCCCTATATCAGGAGAAAGGCTGTAAGGCATCTTGAGAAGGGCAGGATCGTCATCTTTGCTGCGGGCACCGGCAATCCTTATTTTACGACCGATACTGCGGCTGCCTTAAGGGCGATGGAGATCGGTGCTGACGTTATCCTGAAGGGTACCAAGGTGGACGGGGTATATTCTGCTGATCCGGTAAAGGACCCGACTGCCACGAAATATTCCCAGCTCACCTATATGGAGGTCCTCAAGAAGGGGCTCGGGGTCATGGATTCGACCGCGGTCTCTTTATGTATGGACAATAACCTGCCTATTGTGGTATTTAATTTAAGAGGTAAAGGCAGTATACGAAAAATTCTCGAGGGTAAGAAGATAGGGACCCTGGTCAGGGGGGACAATGATTCCGGAGCTAAGAAAAAAGACAAATGAGAGGATGCACGGCGCTATCGAGGCGCTGAAAAAGGAACTGGGTTCGATCAGGACCGGAAGGGCGACCCTTGCGCTTCTTGACGGCATCTCGGTTGATTATTACGGCACCATCACGCCCATCCAGCAGCTTGCAAGTCTGAGCATTCCCGAGAGCCGGCAGATCGCCATCCAGCCGTGGGAGCAGCGCATAATCCCGGAGATCGAAAAGGCGATCATGAAATCAGATCTCGGGCTTACCCCCATGAACGACGGCAAGATGATAAGGATAAATATCCCGGTTCTGACGGAAGAGCGAAGAAAACAGCTCGTCAAGATAGTCAGAAAAAAGGCTGAAGAGGCGAAGGTGGCTGTGCGCAATATCAGAAGAGATGCAAACGATGAGATGAAGAAACTTGAGAAGGAAAAACATCTCAGCGAAGACGATGTCAAGAAAGAACAGGAAGAGATACAGAAACTCACTGATTCGTTCATAAAGAAGGTTGACGAGATCGTTGAGCACAAGGAAAAAGAGATCATGGAGGTATGAATAATTATGAACAGCAATTTCATGCTTAAGGTTGAGGATGCAAAGCTCCCTGATATCCAGAAGGCCCTTCAGCAGGCAGGGATCAAGGTGAGAAGTATTATCGAGGTATTTAAAGAAGAGGCGAAAAAAGAGGAAGCAAAATAATGGCAACAGGCAAAAAGGCAAAGACAACAGCTAAGAAAAAGGCTGCTACGCCTGTTGCTAAGAAGCCTGCTTCAAAAAAGCCAGCGCTGAAGACAGCAAAGAAGACATCGAAGGGAAGTTCCCCAAGGCCTGCGGCCAAAACAAAGAAGGTGTTAAAACCCGTTAGAGAAGCGGTCAAGGTCAAACCTGCTGCGGCGAAAAAGACGGCTGTTGTTGCAAAAGAAACGAAACCTAAAAAGAAGACTGCTGAAAAATCAGGGACACCAAAAGAACGGTTTCAGGAACTCAGAAAGACCCTGATAAAAAAGAGGGAAGAGATAGTAAAGGAAGCTAAAACCGAGATAGCCAAGTATATCAGCGGAGAGAACCGGCAGCTTGTTGATACTGCCCTTGATGACGGCGACTGGGCTGTTGTCGATATCTCAGAGGATATGAGCCTGCTTAGGCTTTCTGCACATAGGAAGCTGATGCTTGATATAGATGAGACCCTCAGAAAGATAGCCGAGGGATCATACGGCATATGCGAGGAATGCGGGGAAGAGATAAGCGAAAGAAGATTGTGCGTACTGCCTACAGCAAACCTCTGCATAACCTGCCAGGAAAACAAGGAGCGGTTCGAGGCGGTCGGGAAAGGGGAGATAGACTAAGTTTTAGCTGCAGCTGATTTTGCCTCCGTTATTTGCCTTTAGCCCTGCCTTATTATTCCCATCAGCAGTACGGTCGGATGTTCGCTGGCGTCAGGTAGTCTGATAACCGAAACAAGGGCCCAGATTACAAATCTGCTCCCGCCCGCACAAATCCCTGCTCTTCAAAATGGGGATCAAATGTGAAGACATTCCTGATTCCTGAACTGCGCATAACATCAAAACTTGCACAATCAACAAGGCTGAGCCTGCGCCTTCCCGCAGCCAGCAGCGCGCTCACCCCGGACTTATGTGTTCTTCCGTCAACCCATTCAATGTTTATCAGCGGCAGGATATCTTCCTGAAATCCCCTGACAGCCTCCATACCCAGACGACTCTGAAGTAGGGCAAAGCTTTCGATAAGGATATAGTTTGATGTGACAAGGGTATTGTCATCGCCGAGTATCCTGCTCCACGTGGTTTTTGCTTTTTTGTGATTGGCATCATCCCTGTCAAGCAGGGCATAAAAGGCGGATGTGTCTATAAAGATCCTCATTTGTCGAAGGCTTCCTCGAGGTATTCGTCATGTTTTCTGGAGATATCGCGTTTTCCCGAACTGAATCTCCCGGTAATATCCAGAGCCCTTTTCCGTCTTTCTTCATTATCGGTAATGGGGCCTGCCTTAATGATCTCATCCACTGCCTGTCGTATCAGGCCCGCAATTGAAAGATGCCTGGCCGTGGCCATTTTTTTTAAGGTCTTTGCCTGGTCTTCCGTAAGTTGAATCTGGGTGCGCACCATAGTGCCTCCTACGCTTACACTTTTGATAACATGATAACAGATGAAAACTTGGTTGTAAAGAATGGTCGCCGGATAAGGGATAGGTTAGTATTATCAGAAAATGTTTCATCATAAAATAGGCTATAATTAGGCAACGCAAGTTTTTAAAGAGGAGGTTCCCTATGTCGGCAACTGCAAAATTAAAGGATAAGGCAATTGAAACTATTGTCCGCTTACCGCAAAAACGTCTTAAAGAGGTAATTGATTTCGTGGAATATCTTGAAAGTAAAGAATCTGAGAAGGCCACGCAGGAAATTCTTGCTGATAAGGCTTTGCTTGAGGGAATTAAAAAGGGTATTGATGACCTAAAGGCCCGTCGATGCAGGCCCTGGAGGGCTGTCAGAAAAAATTTTTAAGTTGAATTGTCTGAAAGGGCATCGGGCTATTACGAAAAACTGCCTTCAGACATTCAGCGGCGAATTAACAAAGCTATCGATTCCTTGGAAGTGACTCCTTTTAACGGAGCTCAAATTAAGAAACTTACTGGCAAACTAAAAGGTCTTTACAGATATCGTCTTGGCAGACTACGCATTATTTATCAGGTGCTTGAATCCGAATTGAAGGTATTGATCATCGAAATTGGCCCAAGAGGCGATATTTATAAATAGGTTCCGAACCGCTTCAGGAGTGACCCCGGGTATCACCTGTTTTTAAAAGATATTTCCCTGTTCAAGGTTCGCCGATTGTGATATTATCAAGCCTATGAAGGGGGAAATATCTGCTGGGTAAGTAATTTGATAACTCTAGAATATAAAAATGGAAAACGCCAGTAAAGACATAATCGCAGTGCTACAATATCTTCTGCCAGGTTTCGTATCTGCATGGATTTTCTATGCCTTAACATCTTACCCAAAACCTTCTCAATTCGAGAGAATAGTGCAGGCCTTAATATTTACCATATTTGTTCAAGCAATAGTTTTTGTTGCTAAGACTACTTTTCTCTTTATTGGTCACTATTATCAGCTTGCTATTTGGGACGAATCATCCTCGCTAATGTGGTCCATTGTTTGTGCAATATTATTTGGGTTTCTTTTTTCCTATTTCGCAAATAATGATAAGGCTCATAAAGTTTTTCGGTATTTGGGGATAACAAGAAAATCTTCATATGCTTCAGAATGGTTCAGTGCCTTTTCAAATGTGACTTATGTGGTACTTCATTTAAGAGATGAAAGGCGCCTATATGGATGGCCAACAGAATGGCCATCAGAGCCGCGTAATGGACACTTTTTAATAACAGCTGCAGCTTGGTTGGTCGGCGATAAAGAACGACCTATAACAGGGGTTGAAAACATTTTGATTGATGCAAAGGACGTCAAATGGGTAGAATTCATGACAAAAACATGGGAGCAACAAAATGAGCAAAAAAGCATCTAATCCACCACCCCCAAAGCTGCCACTGCCATCGAGCGGTCGAAATGCAAATGTTAATCCGCCGTCACCAAGTGTTAGGCCGACTCCGCCGCCACCACCGCCAGCCCCTCCTAAGAAAAGTGGCTGACAATGTGCTGATTGGACGCGGCAAAAAACCAGTATGCCCCTATCTTAAAGGAGCAAGCAAGTGAGTTTTGGAAGAAATCAAAAAAGCTGGTGCGTTAGCCAACTCGTTTTCGCTAAAAACCAAGCTCATAAGGAGTGACTGAATTCCCCCCGGTTTACAGGACACACCGAAAGGTTAGGTGCAATATAATCGTGGGTGAGGTCAAATGCAAGAGATACGAAAAGCAGATCGAAGAAGAAGGCCGGTTGGTAAAAAATGATGGGTAAGATTCATAAGCCTGCTGACAAAGAAAAGTTTTTTCAAACACTACTTGTGAGTCTCGATCCCTTGAAAGAGCTTCATATCTGGTTTGAGATAACAAATCACAGATATCCGCGCGAAATGGATTGCTTGATTTATTGCAACGCGATTGGCTTGTTCGGACTTGAATTAAAGGGTTATCCAATACAGGATTTGATCGAAATAAATGGCGACTATCTTAAAACCACAAAAAGAACGGAAAGACCTTGGATTCAGGCTAACGATGCGACAAAGTCGATTTCGAATGCTCTGAATGACACAATACAAAGGAAATTGTTTGTCTTCCCCTGCGTTGTTTTTTGGCAAATAGCGAGAGGCCAATTCAAGAAGGCTTTTCAGGGGTCATTAACAGACAACAACAGAGATCGTTTTATGCAACAATTGAATGCAACCATCTTTAAGGACGACCTAGTCTCCCTTTCACAGTTTAGGCAAAAATTAAGAGAGATTGCGCAAAAGCCCTTTCTTGCTGTATCTCCCCTGACCAAATCTAAGAGGGCATCGTCAGAGGGAGAGGAGCTTTCCAAGAACGAAATAAGGGCGATTACCGATAAATTTGCTCCGCATTGGATAGCCCAGATCGAGTCACCATATGATAGGAAGCGCATAGAAAAACTTGAACAAAGCATCATTGAGGTAGTCAAAAAGAAACTTGTTCCAGAGAAACTTTATGTATGTACAGGCAAGGTTGGCACCGGCAAAACATTCATGGGCTTAGCACATGCGATTAATACATTTCAGCACGGCAAAAAAGTTCTGTTTCTTTGCTTTAACAGAACACTTGCAACTGATATCAGAAGGCTCCTCTGGGTCGGTCGAATATATAAAGAAAAAGATGACGAGCACATGCTTCAGGTGAAGGATTTTTACCAGCTTGCGACAGAACAGCTACCACACGACTATGATGTAAGAAAGGCAGATGATAATGCGAATGATTATACAGCCTTAAATAGGATAGGCCAGGATCTTGCTCTTGCATTACAGTACCCAGATGAAAAACAGATGCAGAATGATGTGATTACGGCACTTGAGGCCTATGATTTAATCGTTGTAGATGAAGCCCAAGATCTCGAGGAATGGATGCTTGAAATTGTTAATTCATATAGTGATAAATTCAAGAAGCTGTTTATCATTTATGGGGAAGATCAGCTCATCTACCGACCCAAGCCACACCCTTGGCTTGAGGAAATTACAAGTTTACCCAATAAGACTAGTATCAATCTCCGACGTGTATTTAGAAATACTGGTACAAACTTCTGGATTGCTCAGCTTTTTCTAGAAGGTGCCAGGGGGAAGACTTATGATATTGAACGTGCACAGCAGTTCTATATAAAGCACTATCTAAAATTACATCAATTGCAAAACTGGAAAGCTAAAGATAAGCCTGAAATGGCATCAATTGAAATTGAGCGAGAAGGCGGTCGGCCACCAATATTACATGCCTTGAAAGTAAGCAATTACAATATAGTTGCGATTAGTGACCGCTTTAAGCAAGTTATTGAAAGAGTTTTTGAAACAACGACTAAACTCGGTGGCAAACCCTGTGATAACATTGTTATGGTTCCGCCGCCGGCATTCCTCGACATATCAATGCTCAATTTTAGTTGGTATGATTTTGCACAAGCAGTATTTAAGAGTATGGGCATGCAGTATCAAGACTATGTTAAGTCTGATAGCAAGAGAGAGTTTTTTGCCAATGATGAAATCAGGCTATGCACATATCAGAATGCTCGCGGACTTGAGGCGTATAACACTGTGCTCTTGGGATTTCACAATATTATGAAAGTGGATGTTATAAATGGGAGAAACGATTATCTTGCCTATATTGCACTTTCAAGGGCTTTATTTGATACGCATATCGTTTATTTTGATCTTGAGTTAGGTACTGCACCGATGAATTATCGGAAGAAAGACAATACGGAATTGAGCAACCCCGAAGGGGACCGTTCGAGTGTCTTGTTCGATGGCGCGAAGCGTCCGAGACAAGGCACGACTGCGCAGTTCCGCATTCACGGGAGCGAAGCGACCTTAACTAATGGCTTTTGGGACAAAGTCGGCGACGAAGAGATTACTTTTTTGGACGATTCCAAAGACGAACCACCAGCTTGGGACGATCATGGTAAAGATACATGTTTGAACAACTCCGGAGTAATGGCCTATTTGAGGAGCATTGCTGATATAGTATGCGGATGATGTAGACAGATTTGGGGACCGACATGCCTATTACAATATTGCAACAGGCAGACCGGCCCTAAGCATGCATGCATGACGACTGCAATCGATACCCGCTATACAGGGCTGTGTGGGCTCAATTCCGCTGGTCTGAAACATGGAGGTGACGCCTGTGTGCAGAAATATTAGACCGTTGTTCAATTTCGAGCCGCCTGTGACGGACGAGGAGATCCGCGATGCTGCTCTGCAGTTTGTGAGAAAAGTGAGCGGTTTCAATAAGCCGTCGAAGGTCAATGAAGCAGCGTTTCTTGCTGCAGTCGAACAGGTAACTGCGGCCTGCAGCAACCTTCTGAATTCGCTTGAGACAAACGCGCCACCGCGGGACCGTGCAAAATTCTCATGAGGTGACGAGTGGCCGGGCTTAGATTGCAGTTTCTAGGTACTGTAGTGTATTGTAATACAGGAGGTGCCTTATGAGAACAGTTCTATCCGTCAGCCTGCCGGAAAACATGTCCGAAGAACTTGACAGGTTTGCCAGAAGTACCGGGCGAAACAAAAGTGACATTGTAAAGGAATCCCTGAGTATGTTCCTGTGGGAAATGAAACTCAAGACAGTGCAGAAGAAACTCGGTCCAAAGGCAAAGAAGCTTGGAATAGTCAGTGAAGAGGATGTGTTCAAAGCGATATCATGATTGCCGTACTTGATACGAATGTCCTGCTTGCGGCGATTATCACCGAAGGACTTTGCTCGAAACTGTTGCACAGGGCGCGCGCCGGTGAATTCTCTCTTGTTTCCTGCCCATTCATCATAATGGAACTCCGGCGCATCCTCACAAAGAAATTCCGGCTCACGCATGAAGAATCAACGTTGGCGCTGGAACCAATAAGCGAAGCGATCAGTCAGGTCATTGAGCATAACCTCAAAATTAAGGACATTTGCCGGGATGCCGCTGATGACAACATCATTGCCTGCGCGATGGCGGCAAAGGCGGAGTATCTTGTGACAGGAGACTCTGATCTGCTGGAGATAAAAACCTATAAGGACATTAAGATCATAACTCCAAGAGATTTTGAAGCATTGTTTGTGTGATATGGGAATGTCAGTCCTTTTCAGAATATTGCCAGCATGTATCGCCCATTCAGCCCTTCGTTTCAAGAAAGTCGGCAGCTTTTGGTCAGTCAGAGTCGGTATGAACCATAGAGCCCTCGCAGTTGAAGACGGCGCTGACTTTATCTGGATCTGGATCGGAACACATGACGAATACGAACGAATGATCAAAGCCAGAGGCTAACGCAAGCTTTTACGGATGATCGATCTGGCCGATATTCTTGCCGTAAACCTCTGAGAGGATCTTGTCAGCACCCTGCGACAGCAGATCGTCTCCAAGCTTCTTTCCTATGATCTCCGCATCTTCCGGCCTTCCTTCTGCATGGGCCCTGATGATCCGGTCTCCGGAGACGCTGCCGACAAGCCCGTCCATGATGATCTTTCCGCCGACTATTGTTGCATGAGCCGCTATAGGAACCTGACAGCCGCCTTCAAGCTTTTTGAGGCAGGCCCTTTCAGCCCTTACGCAGGTGGAGGTCACCTCATGGTTAAGCGGTCTGATCAGGTCATGTATAAAGTCATCCTTGATCCTGCATTCTATGCCTATGGCTCCCTGTCCTATTGCCGGAAGACTTACCTCAGCAGGGATTAACTCCGTTATCCTGTCTGACCAGCCGAGCCTGTTAACGCCTGCAGCGGCGAGTATGATCGAATCGAACTCTTTTTCATCGAGCTTCCTGAGTCGCGTGTCAAGGTTCCCTCTTAACTGGACAATCTTGAGATCTGGACGCTTGCTGAGCAACTGGCAGGAACGCCTCAGGCTGCTGGTTCCGACAGAGGCGCCTTTGGGAAGCTCATCAAAACTCCCTATCTCGAATCCCGCTCCCTTCTTCCTCGTAATGAACGCGTCTCTGGGGTCTTCCCTTTTGCATATGACAGCCAGGTGGAGCCCTTCAGGGAAATCAGTAGGAACATCCTTCATGCTGTGGACAGCGAGGTCGGCCTCTCCTGCAAGCAGTGCCTCTTCTATCTCTTTTACGAAAAGGCCCTTGCCGCCCACCTGCGCAAGGGGAACGTCCAGGATCTTGTCGCCGGTGGTCTTGATCTTGTTAAGCTCTACTTCAAGGCCGGGGTTCATTCTCTGAAGCTCCGACTTTACCCATTCAGCCTGCCAGAGAGCCAGCTTGCTCCCTCGAGTTCCTATAATAACTTTATTCTTCATATATTCCTGTAGCCTCCCGGTACTCGTTCTAATCCTGCACGTTGCTACTCATCATCTCCGTCGATGGCGTAGAGCTTCTTTATCATCGCTATCAGCTCGTCCCTGTCCTCGGTGTCTTCCTTAAGAGCTACCGTGGGGGGATGGATGAGTTTGTTTGTAATTGCAGAGGCAAGGTATTCCACAGCCTTTGTCTTTTCTTCGCCAAGGTCTGAAAAACGGTTTTTGAACCTGTCGAGTTCTTCCCGCTTGATCTCTTCGGCCTTCTGCCTCAGGGCGACAATAGTAGGCACGGAATCGAGCGAGGACAGCCATCTGTTAAATTTTTCGACCTCCTCGTCTATGATAGCCTCTGCCTTCTCAGCCTCTTTTTTCCGCTCGTGGATATTGCTGTGCACTACCCCCTGAAGGTCGTCTACGTTGTACAGGTAAACGTTGTCCACGTCATTTATCTCAGGGTCGATATTTCTCGGGACCGAGATATCGATGATGAAGACGGGCCGGTGTTTCCTTTCCTTCATGACCTTATGCATCTGGTCCTTTAAAAGAACATAGCTGGGGGCCCCTGTCGAGCAGATGATGATGTCGGTATTTACCAGCTCATGGAGGAAATCCTCGAACTTGACAGGCCTTCCGTTGAACTCCCTGGCGAGCTCGCATCCCCGCTCATAGGTCCTGTTGACAACCATGACATCCTGCACCCCGTTATTGACGAGATGGCGTGCTGCCAGCTCTGCCATCTCTCCTGCACCCAGAAGCATAAAGGATTTGCCTGCGAGGTTAGTAAAGATCTTCTTGGCAAGCTCTACTGCGGCGAAGCTTATAGATACGGCATTCTCCGCTATCTTGGTTTCCGTCCTGACCCTCTTGGCAGTGGAGATCGCTTTTTTCATCAGTTTGTTCAGGAGTATGCCGGTCGATTTCTTGCTGAGGGCAAAGTCAAAGGTATCCTTGATCTGGCCGAGTATCTGCGGCTCGCCGAGGACCATGGAATCAAGGCTCGATGCGACCCTGAAGACATGCCGCACAGCATCGGAACCGCTATGCACATAGAGGGATTTCTCGAATTCGGACCTCTGCATGCCGTGAAAGGTCGCCAGAAAATTCCTGATGTTTTCAGAGGCTGCGGCTATCGTGTTGACGCACGTGTAAAGCTCCACCCTGTTGCATGTTGAAAGCACAGCCACTTCTCTGACCTCCGGCACCTGCCGCAGGCCGGAAACGCCTTCTTCGAGTTTTGGTCCGTTAAAGGCGAGCTTCTCCCTGATCTCGACTGTAGCGGTGATATGGTTGACGCCTAAAACCAGTACCTTCATCAGAATATATGCTTACTCTCGAGAACCAGATTGACGCCGAAGAAGGTGAAGAGTACCACGCAGAATCCTATGATGGAGAGGATTGCGGCCCGCCTTCCTCTCCAGCCTGCAACAAGCCTGATATGGAGCACGACCGCATAGATAAACCAGGTGATCAGGGACCAGACCTCTTTAGGATCCCACCTCCAGTAACTTCCCCATGCGCTTTCGGCCCATAAGGCCCCGGTTATGATCGCCAGCGTGAGCAGCGGAAATCCGACGGTTATGAGCCGGTAGTTTATCTCGTCGAGTGTCTGCAGGCTGGGCAGACGCTGGAAGAGTCCGCCGAGGTGTTTTGATTTAACGAAATGTTCCTGCGTAAGATACATGATACCTATGCCGAAGGCCATCGCAAAGGCAGCGTCGCCGAGGAAGGCAAGAACAGTATGTACCCCAAGCCAGTAACTCTGCAGCACCGGGCTCAACGGCTCTATCTTGCGGGGCAGCATCGATGAAGATAGCATGAGCACGAAAACGATCGGCATGATGAATGAGCCCAGCAGGCCCAGCTTATATCTGTATTCGAGAAAGAAGAAAAGCAAAACGATACACCACGAAAAAAAGGACGACGCCTCATGCAGGTTTGCAATCGGTATATGTCCTGAAAGGACATATCTGGCAATAATATTGGAGGTATGAAATGCAAACCCGACAGCTGCGAGGCTGAGCATAATGGTCGAGGTCGTTTTCGTGCCTTTGAAGAGTTCGAGGACGCATACGATAGCAGCGGCAAAGTAAAAGGTTAGAGCGATCTCAAAGAGGATGATCTCCATCAAAAACAGCCCAGCTCGCAATTCTTGATTCTTATATTCAGTTCATTGGCCGCAGCCCCAACTTCCTTATAGGAAAGGCTGAGGGACTCGGCGATCTTTCTGGCAGCAGCGCAGGAGATCTTTCCGTCTACAGCTTTTTTCAGCATTTCTTCTTTCAGTTCCTGTTTCATGCAGATCACAAAGGATACTACAAAGGTGCTGAATTTTCAGCATCTTTTAGCATTAAGTATGAAATTTTACTACATAAGGCTTTAAAAACACAATTGCAGCAGTAGTCGACGTTACGCAATAAAAAGATCTATGAGCAGGGACAGAGATTCAGTACCCGACAGGGACACCGGATTCAAATAATTGCCGGGCTATGCCAATCTCGTCGAAGGTCAGAAGCTGGGGTATTGAGACCCTGTTTGACCTCAGGATAGGCCTGAAATCATGTTCAGCGAATAAGACCCCTATCTCGGCAACTATCTCGCAGTTCGGCATATTTATTTCGTAGAAACCGCTGCCGACCCGTTTGTCTATCATGATATCAATGTATCTGTGAGCGTTTGACCCATTAAAATCTCTGCCTGTAATGTCATAAACGCGCATGACAAGGAGAGTCTTTTCTTTCGGGAAATCCTCCTTTTTGATCTCCCATGCTGTACAGATAACCAGGGGATCAACAACCATAAGAAGGAGCTCATTTACCCCGTATTCCTCCGGCAGTTCTGCCTGCCGGATCTCAGGGACTTCTCCGGGCTCCATTTCTTCAAACTCCTGGCCGGCTGGACGGAATATCTTTAATCTCCTCTGCGGTTTCACAGGTTTTATCCTTCCTGCGACAGGGGCTAAACGCTTTTTGGCTTCAGCCCCTTCTTTTTCAACAGCAGCTGTCTTCTTTTCTTCGGAAATCTTCCTGCCCGCAGGTCGTACAGCTATCTTTTTCGTTATTTTTTCCTTTTGCGGGACAGAAACGATTTCAGCTACTTCTGTTTTTGCCTGTATCTTGATTTTCCCGACAGTCGAAGACTTTTTTTCCGTCACTGCCTTCACCGGCTTCTTGGCTGCCGGCCTTTTTACCGTAGTTGGTGTTGTCTTTATCGGTCTTTCAACCTTTAACTCAGTCTTTTTTTTCTTTACTGCAGGGACCTTCTTTTTTTTCTCAGAGAGGACTTTTTTTACCGTCACAGCCTTTACAGGTTTCTTTGCGGTTATCAAGGGTTTAGTAATTTTCAGCGCAGGCACCTTCCTGACGGTCTTTATAACTACTTCTTTAGAGGGTTTCGCGATTTTTTTTATAACTGTCTTTTTTTCTGCTGCTTTTTTCACTGCCTTCGGCGGGCTGACCTTCTTCCCCGCATCTGCCTTAAGGACCTTTGCCGGTGTCTTCGGCGCCGGTTTTTTTGCAGGGACAGCGGTCTTTGCCACTGCCTTTGGAGTCTTGACCGGTTTTGTTACTGCCTTTGCCAGCGTTTTCTTAGCAGGAGCGACCCTTGCCTTAACCTCTTTTTTCACCAGCGATTTAGTTTCAGGTTTAGTTTTTGCAGTCTTTTTAGCCTTTTGAGGCCTTGCCGCAATCTTTTTAACCGGCCTCTTCGGGGAAGGCTTTACAGCCTTTTTAGGGGCGGCCTTTTCTGTTTTCTTTACCGTTTTCTTTACCGCAGGTTTCTTTGTTGCCGCCGTTTTTGCGGTAGATTTTGCCTTCTTCACAGGTTTTTTTATTGCCATATAGCCCCCTTGCGCTATATCTTATCTCAAATCAGGGTTAATGTTAATCAATTATTTTTTTCTAGTGAGCCTCAGCCCAATTCCTGCCGTGACCGATCTCGACCTTTACCGGCACAGCCAACTCCACAGCCTCTTCCATTTCCTTTCTCACAAGCTCCCTGACAGTCTCAAGTTCAGATTCTGGGAGTTCGAAGAGGAGTTCATCATGCACCTGAAGGATCATCCTTGCCCTGATCCCTTCCTGCCCGAACCGCCTTGAAATACTGATCATCGCAATCTTGATGAGATCGGCAGCCGTACCCTGAATAGGTGAGTTTACGGCAAGCCTTTCTCCCTGTTGTCTGATGTTTCTGTTTGTGTTTTTTATTTCAGGCATCGGCCTTTTTCTGCCAAACAGGGTTGTGACATATCCCTTTTCCTTTGCATCAGCAAGGATCCTATCCGCATATTCCCGCACACCTGGATGCCGGTCAAAGTACTGCCTGATATACCTCTCAGCCTCTTTCCTGTCTATATTGAGGGTCTCGGAAAGGCCGAAGGCCGATATGCCGTATATCACCCCGAAATTAACCGTCTTTGCTGTCCTTCTCATCTCTGACGTAACTTTTTCAAGAGGAACTCCGTACAGTTCCGAGGCGGTCCTGGTATGGATATCGAGGCCTTCCCTGAAGGCATTGATAAGCCCCTCGTCTCTGCTGAGGTGCGCAAGGACCCTCAGCTCAACCTGGGAATAATCCGCAGAAAGGAGGAGATTGCCGTCTTCTGCAATAAAGGCCTCCCTGATGCGCATGCCCCATTCCCCCCGGATAGGGATATTCTGAAGATTAGGCTCGCTGCTGCTCAGCCTGCCTGTCGCTGTAACTGTCTGATTAAAGGAGGTATGTACCCTGCCTGTATTTGGGTTAATTATCGCAGGCAGGACATCGAGGTAAGTCGTCTTGAGCTTTGTAAGGCTGCGAAAATGCAGCACCTCTCTGGGAAGTTCATGGAACTGGCAAAGCTCCTCAAGCACATCCATGCCTGTAGAAAAGCCTGTCTTTGTCTTTTTTGTCGGGCTCAGGCCAAGCGAATGAAACAGGATAACGCTCAACTGTTTCGGCGAATTGATATTGAACTCTTCTCCGGCAAGGAAAAAGATCCTTTTCTGGATGCTCTCTATCTCGCCGGTCAACTCCTTCGAAAGTCTGTTGAGAAGGGAAGCGTCTATCTTAATTCCCGCCTTCTCCATCTCCATCAAGACCCTGATGAGGGGCATCTCTACATTGAAATATATATCTTCAAGCCCGTTTTCCTCAAGCCTTCCAAAAAGGATTTCCTTCAGCTCATAACTGAGAGCAGCGTCCTCAGCTGCATATGAGGTCGCCTCGTCAACGGGAACGTCAGCAAAGGTCTGTCTTTTTTTGAGAATCTCCATAAAGGCCTTCTTTTTCTTACCCAGATACTCAAAGGCCACCTCGTCAAGGCTGTGGTTAGCCTTATTGGGATTCAGCAGATAGGCAGCTATCATGGTGTCGAAAAGTACCCCTGAAACCTTCACAGCGTCCTGATCGAGCAGCGTCAGATCATACTTGAGGTTATGGCCGATCTTGGCGATCTTCTCATCTTCCAGTACCGGTGCGAGTATACGAAAGGCGTCTCTTTTGTCCATCTGTGAAGAGACGATATCCCCGGAGTGACCGACCGGGATATAGAAGGCGCTCTCCTTTTCCCGGCAGAGGGCTATGCCCACGAGGCTGGACAGCAGAGGGTCCCTGCCTGTCGCCTCTGTGTCAAAGGCAATCTCATCTTTTAAAGAAGTGAGGAACTCGTGAAGCCTTTCAGGAGAGTCAATGGTCTCGTATCTGCGTTCTGAGGCAATTTCCCCTGAAGGTATAAGTTTCATCAGGCTCGAAAATTCAAACTCTCTGAACAGGGAAAGGAGTGCGAGCCAGTCAGGCTCCTCGATGATGAACTCCTTCAGGTCGATATCGATCGGGACAGAGGTATCTATAGTGGCAAGCTGCAGACTGAGGCGGACAATATCCTTGTTATCCGAGACCATTTGCCTGAGCCTCTCCTTCTTTATCCTCTCAGGATGCTGAAGGAGTTCATCAATACTTTCAACGGATAAGAGGAGCTCTTTTGCTGTCTTTTCCCCTACACCTTTTATTCCCGGGATATTGTCTACGGCATCGCCTGTGAGGGCCATAAACTCAGGAACCCTGTCAGGACCCACCCCGAACCTCTCTCTTACATATTCACTGTCAAGTATCCTGTCCTTCATCGGGTCATATACCCTGACATTGCCGTCCACCAGCTGAAGCATATCCTTGTCAGCAGTCACTATAAATACAGTATTACCCGCCTCAGCCGCTTTTTTAGAGATGGTGCCTATAAGGTCGTCAGCCTCATATCCGGGGACTTCGAATATCTTTATATGGAATGCCGATATCATCTGTCTGATATGCGGCAGCTGAGGAACAAGGTCTGCAGGCATCTCGGGCCTGTGGGCCTTGTAAGCCTCAAATAGCCGGTGCCGCTCTGTCGGAGCCGAGGTATCAAAGCAGACAACGAGACCGTCAGGCTTTTTATCCCTTATTATCTTCATCAGCATGTTGGTGAAGCCGAAGATAGCATTGGTAGGGAAACCCTTGGAGTTAGTAAGGGCCTTGATCGCATAAAAGGCGCGGTAGACATAGGAATTCCCGTCGATGATAAAAAGGTTCATGGGAGAGATTATACCTGTACAACGGGGGACATGCAAACGAGGCCGAGTCACAGAATCCATTATCAACTTTGCGGGGGGATAAACAACGATTTTTTCACGGCCTTTGCCTCAAAAACTTTTCGTAAGCGCCAGTTATCGGGATATCCTCTGGTTTGATCAGAGCAGACATTGCAGAATCACATAAAGCAGTCCCTGTTCCGACGAAAAGCTTTTTTCGGCATGCCCGTGAAATTTATAGATGGGCTCAACTGTTACACCCTAATGATATGTATATGCCTGCCCCCAACACTGCTGTTTTCAGGAGGATGTCGGTCCTAGTGATACGGCATTTCGTACAGGTCGACAGGTAGTTCTTGAATAAGATATTTACTCGAAATAATTGGGCAGATTCTGTTATAGTTTCTTTCGGAGCATTTTCGAGACTTCGATATTTTGAAGACCATATAACCATTTAGGGAAAGGAGATTATCATGAACATTTTGATTTTTGGACCTAACGGAAGCGGCAAGGGCACTCAGGGCGCAATTATCCAGAAGAAGTATGGGGTTACCCATGTGGAGTCAGGCGCTATCTTCAGGAAGAACATCAGCGGAGGCACAGAGCTTGGCAAAAGGGCAAAGGAGTATATCGACAGGGGTGACCTCGTTCCTGACGATATCACGATCCCGATGATCCTCGACAGGCTTAAAGAAGACGACTGTAAAAAGGGTTGGCTTCTGGATGGGTTTCCGAGAAACCAGGTTCAGGCCGAGACCCTTCACAAGGCGCTTAATGAGGCCAGCATCAAGCTCGACTATGTTGTGGAGATCGGTCTTGACCGTCAGATAGCCAAAGACCGCATCATGGGCAGGAGGCTCTGCGTCAACGACAACAACCATCCGAACCACGTCTTTATCGATGCGATCAAGCCTGTTGAAAAGGAAGGCAAGATCGTATGCCGCGTATGCGGCGGCGAGTTAAAGACAAGGGCCGATGACCAGGACGAGGCTGCAATCGGCAAGAGGCATGACATCTATTATGATACAAAGACAGGGACCATGGCTGCGGTCAACTATTTCAAGAACGTACCCGGACCGAAGGTGATAACTGTTGACGGTGCACCCCCAATAGGAGAGGTCTCCGAAAAACTGATGGCTCATCTGGCTTAACAGTTTAAGTTTAGAAGGATGTAAAAAAGGCGGGCTGACAAAGCCCGCTTTTTTTACATCCGCTTTCGCGTCCCCTTCGTGCTGCAGATTCTTAGCAGCCGGCTGCTGCCCTCGTATGGGCAGGATAGCGCTGGAGTTAATTTTTCGATCTGCTGATAAAGTCCCGCAAGATTGTGTTTATCAATGTTTGGTACCCTATTTTTTTCTCACTGGCGATTTTCTTGAGATAGAGTAAGATGTCATTATCAAGTCTCATGGAAGTAGATATTTTTTTGGGCCTATAAAACCTTCCCCTGAGCCCTTTGGAGAAATCGTATTCATCTTTCAGTTCAAAATCCTCTTCTTTTTTACTTGCCGATGCTTTCATATTGCGCTCTTTCCTTTTTAATAGCCGCCCTTGCGGTTATGATTCTAATGACCTCATCGCCATTTTCTTTTAAATAATAGAGATGGCCTATTACAATGACATGTTTATCTCTTGTTGATCCGATAGTAATCCACCTCTCATCAAAATAATCAAATCTTTTATCCAATACAGAGATATGGAACGGATCATCAAATACATCCTTTGCATCTTCAAATGAGATTCCATGTCTTTTGACATTTTCTCTGTTTTTAGCTTCATCCCATTCGAACTGCATCCTGATTAATTTTAGGGGAAAGCATATACAATGTCAATACAGCCAGCGCCCAGCAACCTCGTACTTGCGAAATGAATATCCCTCTCTTTAAAATGTCCTATGCCACAGATAAAGGTTCTTCCTGTCAATTTAAGAAACAAGATCGCTGCCGGAGAAGTAGTCGAAAGACCTGCCTCTGCGGTAAAAGAGCTTATTGAAAATGCCATAGACGCAGGCAGTACGGATATTAAAATAGATGTTCTGGCAGGCGGAAAAAGGCTGATTCGCGTCTCTGACAATGGCTCGGGAATGGATAGGGAAGATGCCCTTCTCTGCTTTGAGCGTCATGCCACCAGCAAGCTTTCTGATGAGAAGGACCTCTTTGACCTCAGGACCCTCGGGTTCCGGGGTGAGGCGCTTCCATCTATAGCATCCATCTCCAAGGTGAAGCTGGTAACCGGGATCAGGGGCTCTGCCTCCGGCATATCTGTCGAGGTCCACGGGGGAGAGACAAAAGAGGTAAGGGAGTCCGCCTTTTTGGGCACATCCATAGAGATTCGGGATATTTTCTATAATACCCCTGCACGAAAGAAGTTCCTCAAGACTAATACCACTGAACTCTTCCATATTATAGATACTGTCACAAAAGAGGCCCTTTCTCACTGGAACATAGGCTTTACCCTCTCTACCGAAAACGAAGATACCATGAGTTTGCCAAAGGCCTCCGGGTTCAGAGAGAGAATCATGCAGGTTTACGGAGAGGAATTCCTCAGGGGCCTTATAGAGGTGAAGGCTGAGGAAGGAGACATGAGGCTTACAGCTTTTATATCAAAGAGCAGCAACTTCAGGGGCAGCAGGTCTCATCAGTTTATCTTCGTCAATACCCGGCCGATAAAGGACCAGTCTGTTTCCCATGCGATCTATAAGGCATATGAAGGCATCCTTCCTGCAGACAAACACCCGGCCTTCTTACTGTTTATGGACCTCAATCCTGCAGAGGTGGATTTCAATGTCCATCCGACAAAGCGTGAAGTGAGATTTGCAGACAAGGAAGCGGTTTACAGATTCGTTCTGGTCTGCCTGAGGGATGCTGTAAAAGGGGAAAGGGCTGAATATGCGAAGGAGTTTTCAGTGCCTGTAGCAGAGGCCCCGATCCCTCCTTATGATTATAATCTGCAGCCGAAGGAGTCTGTCGCTTCCAGGCCTGACTTTGTGGCAGAGAACGGGGAACTTCAATACAGGGCCTCCCTGCCCTTTATCTACCTCGGCGATACCTTTATCGCTGTCTCCGGCAAGGGCGGCCTGACCCTGATAGACCACCATGCAGCACATGAGAGGATCCTCTATGAGAAATTTCTCGGCAGGACGGATATCCCGTCACATAACCTGCTCTTCCCTGAACAGGTGAAGCTCTCCAAAAAGGAATATCTTGCGGTACTCGGGCAGAAAGACCTTCTCTCCGAATACGGCATAGAGGTGGACGACTTCGGCCATGATACCATTATAGTCCGGTCCCTTCCGGATGCCCTGGCAAGCTCTGATCTCAGGGGTATCATTGCAGATGTGGCAGCTGCGCTTATTGAGGGAGTGGCGCCGAACAGATCACTGAAAGAGGCGATCGCTGCACGGATTGCGTGTCATAGTTCAGTCCGGGGCAGCATGATCCTTAACCAGGAAGAGTTCTCGCGCCTCCTGTCCGATCTTGAAAAGACAGAGCATCCTGATCAGTGCCCTCATGGCAGGCCAACGAGGATATTTTATTCCCTCGAGGATCTGAAGAAGATCTTTAAGCGTAAATGAATCTATATTTTACAGTGGCCACTGTGCGTTTATTAGGATGAATAAAGTTATAATTCTGCTCGGCCCCACCGGTGTCGGCAAGACAGGCGCAGCGATCCTGCTGGCAAAAAAACTCGACACAGAGATAATCAGCGCCGACTCGATGCAGATATACCGGCATATGGATATCGGCACAGCCAAGCCTTCACAAGAGGAAAGGGCCTTGGTCAGGCACCATATGATTGATATCGTTGACCCTTCCCAATCATACAGCGCCGGGCAGTATATCGAGACCATAGTGCCGATTATCGAAGGCCTGCACAATGAGGGGAAAATGCCTGTTATTGCGGGCGGGACCGGATTATATATAAAGGCGATTACGAGGGGCATATTCAGCGGCCCCTCTGCTGACTGGGACCTTAGGGATGAACTCCTTTCCATGGAACAGGAGGAAAGGGGGTTCCTCCATAATTATCTCCTGAGACTGGACCCAGAGGCAGCAGCAAAGATACAGAGGAATGATACAAGGAGGATTGTCAGGGCAATAGAGGTCTGCCTTAAGGGCGATGAAAAGATGTCTCTGATGCAGGAGAGGCTCACAAAAACCCTTCCCTATGAATTCATAAAGATAGGGCTGACCAGGCAAAGGGCAGAGCTTTACCGTATTATTGACAGCCGTGTCGAAACCATGCTTCAGCAGGGGCTTGAAGCAGAAGTCAGGAGGCTTCTCTTTATGAATCCTGATAAGACTCCGTTACAGGCGATCGGTTATAAGGAATATATATCGTATCTTAAGGGAGAGATCCCCAGGCAAGAGGCCATAGATCTCATAAAGAGAAATACAAGGAGATACGCAAAGAGGCAGTTCACGTGGTTCAGGAAAGAAGAGGGGATACGCTGGCTGGACATATCCGGCATCTGCAAGAGCGAAGAAATAGTCGGGGCCATAGAGCTGCTGATGGCGAATTATTATCCGAATGTGTCAAAGCGCTTGAATAATTAAGAAAAATAATTTATGGTAAATAAAAATAAAACATAACAGGGGGGTACGGGATGCCGAATACCAAGGGTCAGGGCCTGCAGGATAATTATCTGAACCAGCTGAGGAAGGATAAGATCCCGGTTGTTATCTATCTTACGAACGGGGTCAGATTAAAGGGTGTTATCAAGGGCTTCGACACTTTTGTGATCCTTCTGAAAGAGGCAAGTCAGCAGCTTATTTATAAGCATGCTGTTTCGACGATTGTTCCTGAAAGGGATATAGACATACGGTTTGAAACCCAGGAATGAATACAGGTATCCGGTTCCCGAGGCTGATATCATCAGCAGGTACATGGAGCGGAGATATATTAAATGACTACTTTACAGGGAGGTATTGATTAGATGCTGAAGATGATGCGTCATCACGCAAAATATTTTTATGTGCTTTTTTTCATCATTATACTTACTTTTATTTTCTGGGGGGTGGGTACTGTTGATAAGACCTCACAGGGAACTGTCGTGGCCGAGGTAGGAAAGATAAAGATAACCGGTGAGGAATACTGGAGGACCTATGACAGGACCTACAAGTTCTATCGAGATCTCTACAAGGAAAAATTCGACGAAGAGGCCCAGAAAAAACTGAACCTCAAGGAAAATGTCCTGAATTCTCTGATAGAGAGCAGGGTGCTTCTTATAGCTGCGAAGGAAAAGGGTATCATTGTAAGCGATGACGAGTTGAACGAGGCCATCACGAATGAAGCGGCGTTTATGAAGAACGGCATCTTTGACCACGAGATATATGTGAACAGACTGCGACTTTCCAGGATTACCCCTGATGCCTACGAGGCTGCCAAGCGGGAAGAGCTTACACTTACCAGGATCAAACGCCTGATCGAGTCGTCTGCCATCATCCCTTCAGAAGAGCTGTCAAAGATATCGGCTGATGAGCAGACTATGAAGACCCTGAAAGAGGCCCTGGTCAGCAATGCCAGGGAAAAGGCGGTAAAAGCTTATGTTGAAGGCCTGAAGAAAGGCATGAAGATCAAGATATATAAAGACCTTCTTGCATAAGCTCTGAAAAAGAGACGGAGGGCCTGAAATATTAAACAGCCTTCAGTGCAGTCTTCATGTCCTCAATAATATCTTCTGGATCCTCAAGGCCTGTTGATATCCTGATAAGGGTCGGCTCAATGCCGAGCCTGCGGCAGGCAGCATCAGATATCTCCGAATGAAACATCAGCGCAGAGTTAAGGACGATCGTCTCCGTATCTCCGAGGCTCACCCCAAGCCTGCAGATGTGAAGATTATCGATGAATCTCCTGCAGGAGCTTCTGCCTGGAAGCCCGAATGATACCATGCCCCCAAATGCGGACATCTGTCTCTTTGCCACGGCATGACCCGGATGGTCTTTTAAGCCCGGGAACAGGACTCCTTTAACCTTCGGGTGTCTTTTAAGAAAATCGGCTATTTTTTCGGCAGACCTGCAGTGATGTTCCATCCTCACGTGAAGGGTCTTCAGCCCCCTGAGAAAGAGCCAGGCATTAAAGGGCGAGGCACAGGCCCCGAGATTCAGAAGCATATTCTTCCTGAGCCTGGCGATGAAGTCTCCTGAGCCGGCAACAACGCCTCCTATGGCATCTCCATGTCCTCCGATATACTTGGTCGCAGAGTGAATGACACAGTCTATGCCTGATACAAGGGGCCTTTGCAAGTACGGGGTTGCAAAGGTATTGTCGATGACCGAGACTATTTTGTGCTTCCTGGCTATGCCCGAGATAAGTTTCAGGTCTATGATGCTCAGCTCCGGGTTGGAAGGAGTCTCAAAGAAGATGAGCCTGGTCTTTTTTGTTATCAGGGCAGGGATCTTTTTCTTCAGATCCTCCAGAGGGCTGAAATATCTCACAGGACAGTCGAGCTTCCGCAGAATATTGTCAAAAAAACTCCTGGCTCCGCCATAGATATGGCTGCTCGATATTATCTCATCGCCGGGTCTCAGGATCTCAAGAAGCACTGCCGAGATGGCTGCCATGCCTGAAGAGAAGGCCTGGGCTGCCTCTCCCCCTTCGAGTATAGCCATTTTGTCTTCAAAGGCCTTTATGGTCGGATTGCCGATTCTTGTATAGACGAACCCTTCCTTCCTGCCCTGATTAACCTCTGCTGCCTCCTGCATGTCGCTGAAGAAAAAGGTGCTGGTCTGATAAATCGGTGTGGAAGCGGGATTATACAGGAACCCCTTTTCTTCGCCGCCGTGGACCGCTTCTGTGCCGAAACCGTATCTCTTTTTTTTCATACGCAGGCAAATTTCTTACAGGAGGCAGGGCATAGTATTTGAGCGGATTCTGTTAACGGTATCGCTCGCCGCAGGCGAGGCGGAAAAAGCCTCGCAGTCCCGATTTGATCGGGACGAGAATGAGCGAAGATACTATATCCTGACTGTGGCCCCATAAAAGAGTTACCTTGGTTTTTTCTTTTCCCGATAGACCTTGATCGCGATCTCAGGGCAGACCCTTGCGCACATGGCACAGCCCGTGCACTTTTCAATATGCTCTGCAACTGCAGGGAAATATCCGCTTTTGTTGAAGCGTTTCCTTATTCCGATTACACCGAAAGGACAGGTGTCTATGCAGTACATGCAGCCCTTGCAGAGCTCGGCGTGTATCTTTATCTTCCCCTTCATTTCACCCTTTCGAGGAGTTCCCCTGCGTGCTGCCGCGAAATCTCGGTTATCTTGCCGCTCAGCATCCGTGCGATCTCGTCCTGCCTCTCTTTTCCTGAAAGCTCCTTTACTTCAACATAAACCCTGTTATTTTTCTCTTTTTTCTCTATCCTGAGATGAAAGTCTCCGTAGCTGGCGATCTGCGGAAGGTGGGTGATGCAGAGGAGCTGATGTTTATCCGAGATCATGTCAAGCTTTTTCCCTACACTTTCGGCTGTCCTGCCGCCGATGCCTGCGTCGACTTCGTCAAAGATCAGAACGGGAGTGCTGTCGACGCCGGCAAGGATGCTTTTGAGGCTGAGCATAACCCTGGAGAGTTCCCCTCCTGATATGATCTTTGAAAGGGGCTTCAGAGGTTCTCCTGGATTAGCTGAAAAAAGGAACTCAACCCGGTCTATCCCCGTGGCGCTGTACCGGTATCTCCCGTCTTCTTTGCGCTCCTGACTTACTGTGATGCCGAGAGTTGCCTTGCCGAATGAAAGCTCCCCTAGGCTCCCGGCAACAAGCCCTTCTATGATTCCGGCAGCTTTCTTCCTCTTTTTGGAAAGAGACTCAGCAGTCCTGATGAGTTCTTCTTCTTTTTCCTCAAGGG
>JACRHE010000018.1 GCA_016217695.1 Nitrospirota bacterium
CAGGCATCGGGAGAAGTATCTGAAGACACATTATGGCAAGATGTTTCTAAGCAACCGGCTCAAATCTTATTTCACGGGGAGGACTAATTAGTTTTGCACTTTGTACTTTTACCCTTTGTTTTTATTGCCCTCTCCTTTACACGGGGCGGGTGAGGGTGGGGTAATGGAAAAAAAATGACAAAAACCTCCCCCAACCCCTCCTTGGTAAGGCGGGTAGGCATCGCGTAGTCATTCGTCGTTCGCCTGGTATTTAGCTCCTTTCCTTTACAGGAGGGGAGGCTTGGTGGGGTATTTTCGTGTGGCTTTAGCGCCGTGCAGCAGATCAGAGGCCATGCTCTTGCAATAAAAACGGTGGCTGGTATGTTTCCAGAATGTAGATTAGCTCTTGATCGGTTCAAAGACATGCTCGACTTTATATCGGGCAATCTTCTTTTTCCCTTGGCCCTTTGTCTTAAAAGGGAGGTCTTTATCTATAAAATCGAGCTCAGCGCCATTTGTTATGGTGTCTAAGATCTCGGGCTTGTCAACCATTTGCCTTATGAAGTCAAAAGTCATCCCGATATTCCTTTCCATGTATTCCTTCTTGGTCACTATTTCATTCCTTTCTTAAATCTCTCTTTATACCATTCCCATCTGTCTTTTAAGTCCTGCTCTGCGTAAGTCAAGGCATCCTTCAGGTTGCTTATCTGAATCGCCTGTTTTATTGTCTCTCCCCTTGGGACCATGACATCACGGTGAAAGAAACCGTGAGAGCAATCATATCTGACAATGGCATACCATTTTCCCCTTATCTTAGACTCATACTGAACGACTATATCCTTTATGGCTCCCTTTTCGATTTCAATTCTTATCCTTAACCTGTCGTCACCATCCGGACTTAGCTCTTTAGTAAATTCCTTATTTCCCATCGGCGTATCTTAATTATAGAGGAAAACTATTATTCTTTGGATAGAAAAAAGTACCATAAGCCAACGTCGCAGGAAAATCTCTGAACGCGCGGGACTTAGCGCTAGGGCGCATATGCTCTTTGAATTATTGCCTTGTTTCAAGTAAAATAAAAACCTATTCTATTTATGGGAGGTGCGGCATGGGACATATAAAAGGTCTTAAATGCAGGGAATGCAGCAGGGAATACCCTATAGAGCCGATTTATGTCTGCGAATTCTGCTTCGGCCCTCTCGAAGTAGCCTATGACTATCAGAGCATTGCGAAGTCCCTCTCCAGAAAGACGATCGAGAAGAGGGAGAAGAACCTCTGGAGATACAGGGAACTCCTGCCTATTGACGGCGAGCCACAGGTAGGGCTGAATTCAGGATATACGCCCCTTTTGAAGGCCGATAACCTGGCTAAGGTCCTCGGAGTTGATACGTTATTCATTAAAGATGATACAGTGGTGCATCCTACTCTTTCATTTAAGGACAGGGTTGTCGCTATTACCCTGACCAAGGCAAGGGAATTCGGTTTTGATACGGTTGCCTGCGCTTCAACAGGGAACCTTGCCCATTCAGTCTCGGCCCACGGCGCCAGTGCCGGGTTCAAAAGGTTCATTTTTATACCTGCTTCACTTGAGGCAAGCAAGATCATCGCCTCTCTTGTATATGAGCCTAACCTTGTTGCTGTTGACGGCAATTATGATGACGTAAACAGGCTCTGCAGCGAGATCGCCAACAAATACCGGTGGGCCTTTGTAAATATAAATATACGCCCTTTTTATGCAGAGGGGTCCAAGACCATCGGTTTCGAGATCCTTGAGCAGCTTGGCTGGAAGGCGCCGGACAACGTCGTTGTTCCGTGTGCAAGCGGTTCACTCCTTACAAAGGTCTGGAAGAGCTTCAAGGAATTCAGGGACATAGGCATAGTCAGGGAGCTGGACACAAAGGTGTTTGCCGCGCAGGCTAAGGGATGTTCACCGATCTCAACAGCGGTCAAGAGCGGGACTGATGTTATAAGGCCGGTTAAGCCCAATACGATTGCCAAGTCTCTTGCCATAGGAAATCCTGCTGACGGCTTTTACGCGACCCAGGTCGTTAAGGAAACCGGCGGATACGCTGAAGATGTAACGGATCAGGAGATCATTGACGCCATAAAGCTTCTCGCCAGAACAGAAGGGATCTTTGCAGAGACTGCCGGAGGGGTAACCCTTGCGTCAGCCATGAAACTCATAGAGACCGGAAAGATCCGGAGGGATGAAGTCACGGTCATCTGCATCACAGGCAACGGGTTAAAGACGCAGGAGGCGCTGCAGGGACATACGATATCCCCGCACCATATCAGGCCCAGTCTCGCCTCATTTGAAGAAGTTCTTAAAAAGATACAAAAGGGCTCTGACTGATAAAGCACGCAGCCTATCAAGGAGGTATCGACATGGCAGTGAAGGTAAGGATTCCGACCCCGCTTCAGAGGCTTACCCAGGGCAGGGAGGAAGTTGAGGGAACGACCGGTACGATTATTGATCTTGTGACTGAGCTCGACAGGAAATTCCCTGGGATTGCAGAGAGGATATCGGAAAACGGCAAGATCAGGAGATTCGTCAACATCTATCTGAACGATGAAGACATAAGGTTCCTCAGCGCAGAGCAGACAGCGGTAAAGGATGGTGACGAGGTTTCGATTGTACCTGCCATAGCTGGCGGAAACCGGTAGGAGGAATGATGAAAAAGAGGGTGAAGCTTACGTTTCCGCAGCAGCTCATAAAAGAGCCGGTGATCTTTACTATGGCAAAGCAGTTCAATGTTATGCCGAACATCAGGCGGGCGAGGGTGACTGAGACCGTCGGTGAGATGATCCTCGAACTCGAAGGCGAAGAGGCTGACCTTGAAAAGGGCGTACACTGGTTGAGGGAAAAAGGTATCGAGGTCGAACTGGCCGAGGGAGATGTCATTGAGTAGGCCCTGTGGTTTATGACAGGCGTGTTCGGACTCTTATAAAGGAAATCGTATGAAATATATTGTACTGGTTGGAGACGGGATGGCTGACAGGCCGGTTCAGGAGCTGGGAGGCAGGACGCCTCTGCAGGCTGCTTATACTCCGAATATGGATGCACTGGCTTCTGAGGGCATCATCGGAGGCGCAAGGACGATTCCGGAGGGCATGCATCCTGGCTCTGACGTTGCCAACCTGAGCATACTCGGATATAACCCGCGTGAGTTCTATTCAGGAAGGGCGCCTCTTGAGGCTGCCAGTATAGGCGTCAGCCTCGGGGATAAGGACATCGCATTCCGGTGCAACCTGGTGACACTGAAGTTCAACAGGGACAGGACAAGGGCTGTAATGGAAGATTACAGCAGCGGCCATATCAGCACTGAAGAGGCGAGAGAACTGATAACAGAGGTCAACAGCAGCCTGGGTACGGATATGATCAGGTTTTATCCCGGGATAAGTTACAGGCATCTCATGGTCTGGGCCGGCGGTTCACCTGACATAGAATGCGTGCCCCCGCATGACATCATCGGAAAGGACGTAATCGATTATCTTCCGGTGGGTCAGGGTGACGACGTGATACGGAAGATTATGCTCGATTCAGTGGACATCCTCGAAAATCATCCGGTCAACAGGCAGAGGGCTAAGGGCGGCAAGAACCCAGGCAACAGTATCTGGCTCTGGGGTCAGGGGAGAAAACCGGTTCTGCCGACATTCAGGGAAAAATATTCGATTGAAGGAGCGCTTATATCGGCGGTTGATCTCACGAGGGGACTCGGTAAATATGCCGGGTTCGAGATACTGAATGTGCCCGGCATGACAGGTTATCTGGATACGAATTATAAAGGTAAGGCCGAGGCTGCCCTTAAGGCGCTCCAGAAGGTCGATTTTGTCTATCTTCATGTAGAATCCCCTGACGAGGCCGGACATTCAGGGAATTGCCGCGACAAGATTAAGGCGATAGAGGACTTTGATGCCCTTGTGGTAGGAACTGTCATGCAGGGGATGAAGGACTTTGAATCTTACCGTATACTGCTTCTGCCTGACCATCCAACTCCTGTTGCGCTGAGGACCCATACAGACGACCCCATACCCTTTGCTGTCCTGTCCAGTAAAGACAGACGGGAAAACAGGGGGGCGGCGTTCAATGAGTCCCTGCTGGAGCGGGACGATATAGTAATGTTTGATGAGGGATACCGCTTAATGGATTATTTTATCAGGGGGAAGCAGTGAAATATGCAGTGATCAGGGAGGTCGGAAGTTCATGCTGATTGTTCAGAAATACGGCGGTACCTCAGTCGGAAATATTGACCGTATAAAGAATGTTGCAGGCCGCGTTGTCAGGACGGTTGAACAGGGCAACAGGGTTGTCGTGGTCGTATCTGCGATGTCCGGCGAGACAGACAAGCTGATCGGTTTTGCAACCCAGATATCTGTTGCACCGAGCGAGCGAGAGATGGATATGCTTCTTTCCTCAGGCGAGCGCGTTACGAGTGCGCTTACGGCCATGGCTGTTGAGGCCCTCGGACATAAGGCCCGGGCCTTCACCGGCCGGCAGGCAGGAATCATGACGGATACCGTGCATACGAAGGCCAGGATAGAGAAGATATCGGGTGATCGGATAAGGAAGGCCCTGGATGAGGGATATGTCGTGGTGCTGGCCGGGTTTCAGGGCATATCTGAAAGTGAGGATGTCACAACCCTCGGCAGGGGAGGCTCTGACCTTTCTGCCGTTGCCGTAGCTTCTGCCATAAAAGCGGACCTTTGCGAGATCTATACGGATGTTGATGGCGTCTATACTACAGATCCGAACATCGTTCCGGAGGCAAGAAAGCTCGAAAAGATATCCTATGAGGAGATGCTCGAACTCGCGAGCCTCGGGGCAAAGGTTCTGCAGACCAGATCCGTCGAATTTGCGATGAAATACAGGGTGCCTGTTGTTGTCAGGTCGAGCTTTAATGATAATCCGGGAACACTGGTTGTTGAGGAGGATAAAGAGATGGAAAATGTTGTTGTCTCAGGCATAGCCTATGACAAGAATCAGGCGAAGATAACGATCGTTAACGTGCCTGACAAGCCGGGGATTGCTGCGCAGCTTTTTCAGGCTGTAGCAGATGCAAATGTTGTGGTTGACATGATCGTCCAGAACATCAGCAGCGACGGAAAGTTTGCCGATATTTCGTTCACTGTCCCGAAGACCGATACGCGCAGAGCCCTCGAGGTGACGGAAAAGATTGCGAAGGAGCTCGGCGCAGAACGGGTTGACAAGAGGGAGGATATCAGCAAGATATCGGTCATCGGTGTCGGCATGAGGACTCATTCGGGTGTGGCCTCAAAGATGTTCCAGACACTTGCCGCCAACAACATAAATATCGCCATGATCAGCACCTCTGAGATAAAGGTATCCTGCGTTATAGATCTCAAGTATACGGAGCTTGCTGTCAGGGTGCTTCACGAGGCCTTCAAGCTGGCATTGTAGTTATTCAGGTTTAGGGGTTAGAATTTAGATATTAGGATTTAATAAATTATGCGCAAGATCGAAATATATGATACTACTCTCAGGGACGGAGCACAGTCAGAGGATGTCTCTTTTTCTGTTGAGGATAAGCTCAGGATAACCGAAAAACTCGATGAGCTCGGCGTGCATTATATCGAGGGAGGATGGCCTGGGGCCAACCCGAGGGATGGAGAGTTTTTCAGGAAAGCGGCTAAACTGCGGCTGAACAATTCCGTGGTGGTTGCCTTCGGAAGCACCCACCGCCCCAAAAAGAAGCCCGCTGATGACGAGACATTGCGGGCCCTGGTTGAAGCTAAGACATCTGCAATAACGATATACGGCAAGACCTGGGATTTTCATGTCAAGGAGGCGCTGAAGATATCAAACGCGGAAAATCTGGACATCATCCACAACTCCGTAGCGTTTCTGAAAAAACATGCGGAGAAGGTCTTTTTCGATGCCGAGCATTTCTTTGACGGATATATTAACAACCCCAAGTACGCCATGAAATGCCTTGAGGCTGCACAGGATGCCGGGGCAGACTGCCTTGTGCTCTGCGACACCAACGGCGGCGTGATGACCTCGGTTCTGGGAGAGATAGTCAGGAAGGTGGTCAGGGAGGTTAATTCGCCTGTTGGAATCCATGTGCACAATGACGGGGACTGCGCAGTGGCTAACTCCATCAGCGCTGTTGAGTCCGGCGCTGCCCAGGTGCAGGGAACGATCAACGGTCTGGGCGAGAGATGCGGCAATGCAAATCTTATCTCGATCATCCCGAATCTTCAGCTGAAGCTCGGCATCAAATGCCTGGGCTCCGAGAATCTCAAAAAGCTGAGGGAGGTCTCCAGGTTTGTCAGTGAGATAGCCAACCTGAGACATTTCAAGCACCAGCCTTTTACCGGAGACAGCGCCTTTGCGCATAAGGCCGGCATGCATGTCAGCGCCATCAGAAAGAGGCCGGAAACCTATGAACATATCAGGCCGGAGCTGGTCGGGAATTCGCAGAGGATCCTTATATCAGACCAGGCAGGCAAGAGCAACATACTGAGGAAGGCAGAGGAATTCGGCATCAAACTGTCGTCGGATTCTCCGCAGCTTCAGGAGATAGTAACAGACCTCAAAGACCTTGAAAGCCAGGGCTTTCAGTTTGAAGGCGCAGAGGCGTCATTCGAACTTCTCATGAAAAAGGCGCTTGGCCTCCACAAGAGGTTTTTTGACCTCATCGGGTTCAGACTTATAGTTGAGAAGAGAAAAGAGGGCGAAGAACCTATCAGCGAGGCGACGATCATGCTCAAGGTCGGCGGTCATATAGAGCACACCGCTGCAACAGGGAAGGGGCCTGTGAATGCGCTCGACAACGCACTTAGAAAGGCGCTCGAAAAGTTTTATCCCCAGCTCAGGGACGTCAAGCTTCATGACTACAAGGTCAGGGTCCTTACTGCAGGAAAGGGGACGAGCGCAAAGGTGCGGGTCCTCGTTGAATCAGGCGATAAGGATTTGAAGTGGGGCACGGTGGGCGTGTCTGAGAATATCATCGAGGCCTCTTACCAGGCCCTGGTGGACAGTATAGAATACAAGTTGCTCAAGGAAGAAAATTCTTAGAGGGAGGAAATTTTGCGATGGCTATTGCCAAGATAAAATATACTGACGGGATGCAATTTGTGGGGGAGGCGGGTTCAGGCCATGCGATTGTGATGGACGGTGACGCAGAGGTCGGAGGGAGCAATACAGGGATGAGGCCCATGGAACTGCTTCTTGTGGGACTGGGAGGCTGTTCAGGCATGGATGTCGTATCGATCCTGAAAAAGAAGCGGGAGAATGTAACAGGTGTAGAGATCAATGTTCAGGGGAAAAAGGCAGAGGATTATCCCCAGAAATATACGGACATAGATATCGAATTCGTCATTACCGGGAAGGGGCTTTCTGAAGAGGCTGTGAAGCGGGCTGTCCAGCTCTCCATGGATAAGTACTGTTCTGTCAAGGCGACCCTCGAAGGCAGCGCAAAGATAAATTTCACCTACAAGATTGTTGAGGCATCATAGGGCTATCCGGACAATACTAGATATTAATTTGTGCTGTTGTTTGACTGAACAGCCGGCTGTTTGTAATAATACGAAATGAAAAAGAGATTTAACTTCAGTATCCTTTTCACAGCCTGCCTGCTTTTTCTGTTTGCCTTATCTTCTTTAGTGAGTGTTGAGGGAGCTGTGTTATGTTTTGGGCCTGACGGACATGTTGCGATAGAGTTCGTCGATGCATGTCATGGTACAGGGCTTGGCTCAAAGCTTGTGGGAGCAGAAGGCGATGCCTGCGGCCCCTGCAAGGATGTACAGTTTCTCGGCAGTCCGGCTTACACAAGTAATACTTCGCACAATACGCAAATAATCCCGTTAGCGGCTCTGTCTCAGACGTTATTTTCTTTGCCGTCGAAAGAGTATCCAGGCAAGCATGGCAATCCACCTGATTGTTCACACCATAAAACTCTCACCAGTATGCATTCCGTTGTTCTCCTGATCTGAGAAGTCTCCTTTCCCTGACCCGTTTTACTTTGATAGGGACTGCTGTTTCTATTCGGTTAGTACGCTAAGGAGGCTTCTAATTTATGGATCGAATTTACGCCGTTGTTATTTTACTGTTTGCATTATTGATAATGACATCACCTGTAGATGCTCTTGAATCGAACGAATTGACGCTTGAGCGGTCAATTTCCCTCGCCCTTGAGAAGAACCCCGATCTTCAGACTCTCAGGCTCGAAGAAGAAGCAGCAAGGGGGCAGAATGAAAAGGCGCGGCTCCTGCTCATCAATAACCCTACGATTGAAGGCAGTATCTCGAAGAAGGACAGGCCGGAAGGAGATGGCGGCGGGAAGTTCACGAACTATGGCTTCAAGCTCTCTCAGGAATTCGAGGTCGCAGGCCAACGAGGTGCAAGGATCAATGTTTCTGAAAAAGAGCTTGCCAGAGTGAAATTGGAAATAAGGGATAAAGAACGGATTTTGCTTTCAGACGTCAAAGACGCTTTTACTAAGGCCCTCTCGCTGAAAAAGAAGAGCGTCCTTGCGCGGGAGAACGTGAGGCTGAATGAAGAGCTCCTCGGCTACACAAAGGTCAAGTTTCAGGCCGGAGATGTCTCAGGCCTTGATGTGAATCTTTCAGAGGTTGAACTGAGCAAGGCAAAAAAAGAGCTTCTTCTGGCGGAACGGGAATGCAGGGAATCACTTCTTGCGTTGCAGGGCCTCCTTGGCTTATCACCATATATGTCTTTTGCCATAGAGGGCGATCTGCCCTCAGAAGCTCCGCTGCTGCCTGACAGGGAAAGCCTGCAGACGTTGGCCTTTTCCTATCGGCCTGACTCAAAGGCAGCCGCAGTTGAGATGGAGAAGACACAGTCCGCGCTGGATTTGGTAAAGAAGGAAGCCTTCCCGAATATAACACTGGCCGGGTTTTATGACAGGGATGAACGACGGAATGTCGCAGGCTTGGAGATTTCGGTCCCGCTGCCTCTTTTTGACAGGAAGCAGGCACAAGAGAGAGAGGCCTTTGCAAAGGCAGAAGGGGCAAAGATAAAGGCAGCAGGTCTGAAAAAGACAATTGAGCGGGAGGTGGATCAGGCTTTCAACGACATCACATCCGCCGTAGAGGAGCTTTCGCTCTTCAGGAAAGAGATACTGGTAAAAGCGGCAGAGAACCTGAGTCTGCTGAACCTCGCCTTCAGGGAGGGGAAGATAGGCTTCTTTGAGGTGCGGCTCGCGCAAAAGGACACCATAGAAGCACAGTCTGCCTATATTGAGGCGCAGACAAGGATGCAGCTTGCGCTCAATGCTATTGAGAGGACCACAGGAGGTGCGGTGAAATGAATATAGGGAAACATAAAGCGAAATACAGTCTGCTTGCATTATTAAAGGTCTCAAAATTGAAACTACCTCTGTCCGGGAAATCCCTCCTGGCCTCCCTTTGCCAAAGGGAGGTATCAATATCCCTTCTTTGGCAAAGAAGGGTGAGGGGAGATTTTCTAAATATAAATCTTATTTCGAGCCTGTTTGCAATAATTATTGTCCTGGGTATCGCTGTGTTGACTACGGGATGCGGGAAAAAAGAGACGGCAAAAGAAGATAAGCATTCTGCTGTCGAGGAGAAGAAAGAAGCGGGAGAGCACAAGGGTGAACACAAAGGCGAGCATGAAGATGAACATGACGGTGAAGAGCCCGGAGTTGTGACGCTGTCGCCTGAAAAGCAGAAGTCCTCTGGAATAGAAGTCAGGCAGGTGGCGAATGAAGACACGGCTGTTCCCCTCTCCGCAACTGCTGTTATAGAGATGAACATGGACAGGTCTGCAAAGATCAGCCCGAGGGTGACAGGAAAGGTTGTCAGGATTTTTGCATCACAGGGCGATAGGTTGAGGGCAGGACAGACCCTTGCCTATATTGACAGCGTCGAGCTTGACCATATATGGGCGGATTATCTCAAGGCGCAGGGAAAGGTCGAGCTTGCAGGAAAAAACTTCCAGCGAGAGGAAACCCTGTTTGAAAAGAAGATATCGCCTGAAAAAGATGTCCTGAAGGCTAGGCAGGAACTGGGAGAGGCAGAAGCTGACCTCGACCTTGCAAAAGAGCGCTTCAGGCTGCTGGGCGTCGATGTCTCGCAGTTCGAATCTTCAAAGGGCAACCGGAACCACCCTCTTATTCCGGTCACGACTCCTGTTGGTGGCGTGGTGCTTGAAAAAATAATCACGCAGGGAGAGATGGTCAATTCCGAAAAGGTGCTCTTTACGGTTGCCGACCTTTCGTCTCTTTGGGTAGTGATCGATATCTACGAAAAAGATATTTCCCGTCTCAGACCCGGGAGCGGTGTAAGAGTGTCAGTTACTGCGTTTCCTGAGAAGACCTTCAAAGGTAAGATTTCATATATCGCTGATGTGGTCGACGAAAAGACAAGGACCGAAAAAGCGAGGGTGACGATAGACAACTCAAGCGGGCTGCTAAAGCCCGGCATGTTTGCGACCGTGCTGATTGAGGCGACAAGCGGCGCGACCCAGCGTCTTATCGCTGTTCCTGAAGAGGCGGTCATCATCGACGGGACAAAAAGATATGTCTTTATTCAAACCTCCCCTACCCAGTTTAAAGTGAGAGAGATAGAGGCGGGAAGGACGCTTGGGAACCGGGTGGAACTTACCTCAGGACTCAGGGAGGGAGAAATGGTCGCCGTCAAAGGGGCCTTCATCCTCAAATCAGAGCTGAAGAAAGGCGAAATCGTCGACGAACATGGCCATGGCAAGTAAGAGCAGTTGATAACGGCTTCGAAAAATGTGCACATGATCAACAGAAATCCCTCCTGACCTCCCTTTGCCAAAGGGAGGAATTTATCCCTCTTTGGCAAAGAGGGGCGAGGGGAGATTTTATGGTCAAAGGTGCATTTAACTATGAAACAGGTAATATTTAACGGGAGATAAGCGCTAATGCTAGAAAAGTTGATTGAATATACGTTAAAGCAGAAGGGAATGGTCATATTCCTTTCGCTTCTGATTATGACAATCGGGTTTTATTCATATTTGAAATTGCCGATTGACGCTTTTCCGGATGTAACAAACATTCAGGTTGAAGTAATAAGCCATGCCGATGGACTATCTGCAGTAGAGATCGAGAGGAATGTAACGTATCCGATCGAAATGGCAATGCGCGGCTTGCCTGATATCGAGCAGATGCGTTCGGTCACAAAGTTCGGACTCTCAATCGTTACGATAGTTTTCAAAGATAAGGTCGATATTTATTTTGCGCGGCAGCTGGTATTTGAACGCCTGGCGGAAGCGAGAGAAAACGTCCCCAAAGGCGTTGAAATTGCCATGGGTCCGATTGGTACGGCAATGGGTGAAATTTATCAATATACCCTTGAAGGAAAAATGCCGGAAGATCCGCTTCAGAAAAAAGCTTACCTGACAGCCCTGCGAACAATTCAGGAGTGGGTTATCACGCCGCAATTGAAAAATGTTCCGGGCGTGAACGAAATAAATTCGTTCGGAGGATACTTCAAAGAATACCAGGTAATCGTATCGCCGGAAAAACTGCTGCAGTACGCAGTGACAGTAGACGATGTCTACTCGGCCATCGGCAGCACCAATGAAAACGTCGGCGGCAACATTGTCGAACGGGGCACTGATCAATACATTGTCCGCGGGGTCGGATTGATAAAGGATGTCAGCGATATAGAAAACATAGTCCTGAAATCTCAACACGGTACGCCGACCTACATGCGGGATGTCGCCCAGGTGAAGATCGGAGAAGCTGTACGCATGGGCGCTGCCATGAAAAACGGTAAGGATGAATGTGTCGGCGGTATCGTCATGATGCTGCGGGGCGAAAACAGCCGTGAGGTTGTTCGCCGGGTGGCAGAAAAAGTCAGAGAAATCAACGAAAACAATATACTTCCTGAGGGCCTCAAGATAGCTCCTTATTACGACAGAAGCGATATTGTGAGCGCCAGCGTCAGCACGGTAAATAAAGCGCTGATCGAAGGCTCTATTTTGGTGCTGGTCGTGCTGTATCTGTTGCTCAACAGCATCCGGGGCAGTATCGTAGTCCTCATCGCATTGCCGCTGTCGCTTCTGACTACGTTCATAGTGATGAGGCTTACGGGGATCAGCGCAAACCTTATGTCCCTCGGTGGTCTGGCAATTTCCATTGGAATGATAATAGACACTACCATCATTCAGGTTGAAAACGTCCAGCGGCACCTAAGTGAAGAAGGAACGAGGCATCCCAAATTATTTACGGTGCTTAAAGCTGTAATGGAGGTCAGAAAGCCGAGCATCTTCGGCGAGCTTATCATTGCACTCACCTTCATCCCGATCCTTTCCCTGGAAGGCATAGAAGGGAAGATGTTTAGTCCCTTGGCCCTAACAGTTGCGATTGCGCTCCTTGCGTCGTTGTTTCTTTCAGTATTTGTTATTCCCGTCCTCTGCATACTGTTTTTGAAACCGCAGGCGGAAAAAGAAAGCTTTATCATGAAGCGTGCAAACAGGCTGTATCTGCCGCTTCTGGAATATGCAATGAACAGGAAGCGAGTGGTATTGAGCGTTGCCGGAGTTTTCCTGATAGTGTCTTTATTTCTCGCAACAAGATTAGGGACTGAGTTTATACCGACAATGGATGAAGGTTCGTTCGATATGGATGTGTCCATGCTTCCCGGAGTTTCCCTTGCTACATCGGTGGAAGCGAACCAGCGTGCCGCGAAAAAGCTGAAGGAGTTTGATGAACTGGATGTGGTTGTAGCACGAACAGGACAGACCGGTATTGCCCTGGATACCAGGGGGACCGATAAAACCGCGTATGTCGGAATATTCAAGCCGAAGAAAGAATGGAAACGGAATATCTCAAAGGAAGAATTGACCAATGAGATGCGCGAATCCCTGGAATCGATTGCGGGAATCACCTTCGGCTTCAGCCAGCCGATCCAGTGCCGCATTGACGAACTCGTAGCCGGGACCCGCGCGCAACTGATTCTGAAGCTGTTTGGAGAAGATATTGGCGTGCTGAGCGATAAAGCGGCTGAAATTGCAAAGGTGCTTTCTACCATCAGGGGAGGGACTGATTTAAATGCTGAAAAGGTGTCCGGGCAGCCCTATATGACGGTAAACATAGACCGGCCCAGCATAGCACGGTATGGCTTGAATATCAGTGACGTCCAAAAGGTGATCGAAATAGCTGTTGCCGGGAAGGCAGCCTCGCAACTGTACGAAGAGAACCGCAGCTTCGATATATCTGTCCGCCTGCCTGAAGAAAAGAGGAATTCCCTTGAGGCGATCAAGAATCTGATGATCACCACGAAAACCGGCATCAATCTTCCGCTCCAACAGCTGGCCGAGGTGGTAATGGTCGAAGGCCCTGTCCAGATAAGCCGTCAGGACGGGGTCAGAAGAATAGGCATCGAGATGAACATCACCGGCAGGGACATCGGCAGTTTTGTTGCGGAAGCAAAACAGAAGATAAAAGAGAAGGTCAAGTTGCCGGCTGGATATTATCTTACCTGGGGCGGACAATTTGAAAATCAGCAGCGGGCGATGCAAAAACTGATGATTATCGGACCTGTTGCCATCGGCTCAATCCTGCTTCTTTTGTACGTCACCTTCAGGTCAATCCGCCTGGCGCTGCTGGTAATTTCCAATCTGCCGTTTGCCCTGATCGGCGGTGTCTTCTCTCTTTTCATCTCCGGACAGTATCTCTCTGTTCCGGCCTCAGTGGGGTTTGTCGTCCTGTTCGGTGTCGCTGTGTTAAACGGACTTGTGCTGGTGTCGCGCATCTCGCAACTTCGGGATGAAGGACTTGCCTTGCAGGAAGCGATCAGGAAGGGAAGTCTTGACAGATTACGGCCGGTATTGATGACCGCGTCTATCGCAATCTTCAGTTTGATCCCGATGCTGCTGGCCGGCGGAGCTGGCTCTGAAATTCAAAAACCGCTGGCAACGGTTGTTGTGGGAGGACTGATTACTTCTACCCTGCTTACGCTGTTGATTATTCCATCAGTATACAACTGGTTTGAAAAAAGACCTGATGAAGCAGAGATGTAATAAGTATTTCGCATATCAAGTAAAGGACATAAGGAGGAATTATATGAAAGAGATAAAAGCTGTAATCAGGCCGTCCAAATTGCTGGAGGTAACTGAAGAACTTCATAGAATTGATGGCTTGCCTGGCGTGACTGTGTCGGAAATCAGGGGATTCGGCAAAGGCAGGGCTAAGAACGCCAAGGACAAAATTGTTTATGAAATGGTGGAATTTGTTCCTCGCGTACAACTGGAAGTTGTTGTAAATGACGAGATGGTTGATGAAGTTGTTAACGTTATTCAGAAATTTTCTCATACCGGAAATACCGGAGATGGGAAAATATTTGTGGTTAATGTTGAGGAAACAGTAAAGATTAGAACAAATGAAAGAGGAAAAGATGCGATTTAGCAGCCATTAATAGACAGGTATGAGGTATACCTGAACGGAAATAAAATCTCTTAACGCGTATCAGGCTGTTGAGGCGGGCAGGGGGGAACCAGCCGCCTTTTTTCAGCGCTGTGCTGATTCTGTTATAATCATGGTCACAACGATGAAATCCGGCACAGTCACCCAGTCAATCCTGAAAAACATAGCTACTCTCGGCTTTATCGGATATATGCCGGTTGCGCCGGGAACCTGGGGGAGCCTTGCTGCGCTGGTTTTCGTGCTCCTGGTGCCTTTGTCGACGAAGGCCTCTCTGCTGGTAATCTTTGGAGGTGCGGTCATCGGAATAATAGCGGCTGCTGCTGCTGAAAAGGTGACCGGCGAGACCGACAGCGGACATATCATAATAGATGAATTTATCGGCTACCTGGTCTCAGTATTCCTGGTACCTCACTCCTATGCATATCTGATCGCAGCCTTTTTTTTGTTCAGGTTTTTCGATATACTTAAACCGTTCCCCATACGGTGGGTCGAGAGGTCCTTTAAGGGTGGTACAGGGGTCGTGGCCGACGACCTCCTTGCAGGACTCTTCACTAATATGGTTTTGCAGGTATGTATATGGATCTTTTGAATATATGAAAAGAATTACCAATGAAAATCCGGTCCTGCTCGGGTGCCTATGGCCCTGAGATGTTTTATCGCGGTAGAGATAGATGCCGCGATCAGGCAGATGATCGGGGAGGTAGTCGGCAGCCTCAGGAAGACCGGAGCTGATGTTAAATGGGTCGCAGAAAAGAACATCCACATCACCCTGAAATTTCTCGGAAATACTGAAGAGAGTCTCGTCGGAACAGTCAGGGAATCCCTGAAGAAAAAAGTATCAAATCACAGCCCCTTGTCTATTACAATATCGGGTGTCGGGGCCTTTCCGGATATAAGACGGCCAAGGGTGATATGGGTCGGTATCGGTGACTCCCCTGCCCTGAAGGATCTTCAGCGAGATGTGGAGAAGGAGATGGTCGGGCTGGGATTTACGGCTGAGGAAAGACCGTTTTCTCCGCACCTGACCATCGGGCGGATACGGTCCCCAAAAGGGATGCCTGCGATGCAGAAGGAACTTGAGAAGATCATGGACACGAGGTTTCCTGATCTTGAGGTAAAGGGAATAACATTAATGAAAAGCGAACTTAAGTCCGGCGGGCCGGAATATTCCGTGCTTGCTGAAATACCATGTGGAGGGGAAAAAAATGTCTAGCAAGGACAATAAGGACAAGATCAGGGCCCTTGAAATGGCCATATCACAGATCGAGAAGAATTTCGGAAAAGGCGCGATCATGAGACTGGGGGAAGAGGGTGTTGCTGAGGGTATACAGGCTATTCCGACCGGTTCGCTTACCCTTGATATCGCGACCGGGATCGGAGGACTCCCGAGGGGCAGAGTTGTTGAGATCTACGGACCGGAGTCCTCAGGAAAGACTACCCTTGCTCTGGGAGCCGTTGCTCAGGCACAGGCACAGGGCGGAACAGCAGCGTTTATAGACGCGGAGCATGCCCTCGATATCAATTATGCAAAAAGGATCGGCGTGAAGATCGAGGACCTTCTTGTTGCGCAGCCGGACACAGGCGAGCAGGCGCTTGAGGTGACGGAGTCCCTTGTGAGGAGCGGAGCCCTCGACGTCATAGTCATAGACTCTGTCGCTGCTCTGGTGCCAAAGGCCGAGATAGAGGGAGACATGGGAGACTCGCTGCCCGGCCTTCAGGCGCGGCTGATGAGCCAGGCCCTGCGCAAGCTTACAGCCTCGATCTCAAAATCGAATACGACAGTGATCTTCATCAACCAGATCAGGATGAAGATAGGGGTCATGTTCGGCAGCCCTGAGACCACTACAGGCGGCAATGCCCTGAAGTTCTATGCCTCGATGAGACTCGATATCAGGAAGATAGAGAACCTCAAGGAGAACCAGGAGATCATAGGCGGAAGGGTCAGGGTTAAGGTGGTAAAGAACAAAATGGCCCCTCCTTTCAAACAGGCTGAATATGACATATATTTTAATCAGGGGATCTCAAGGGAGGGGGAACTGGTGGACCTCGGCGTTGAGAAGGGGGTAATCGAAAAGTCGGGGGCATGGTACAGCTACGGCGGCAACAGGATTGGCCAGGGCAGGGACAACGTCAGGGAATTTCTGAAGAACAACGTATCAGTTGCAAAAGAGATAGAGGGAAAGATCATAGAAGCATATAACCTAAAGAAATGAGTCTTGGGAGAACGCCATGGATATTAATGAGCTGCTGAAAACCGCACATGGAATGGGGGCATCGGACGTTCACCTGAAGGTCGGCTCCCAGCCGGTGGTCAGGCTAAACGGAGAGCTGCAACCCCTTACAACAGAGAACAGGTTAAGCCAGGAGGACACATTAAAGATTGCCTTTGCGGTAATGAGTCCGGGACAGAGGGAGATATTCAAGAAGCGCAATGACATTGACCTGGCTTACAGCGTGCCGGGGCTCGGCCGTTTCCGCTGCAATATTTTCATCCAGCGCGGAACAATAGGGCTTGTTTTCAGGGTAATCTCGATGAGAATACCTACTATAGAGGAGCTCTACCTGCCTGAGGTCATAAAAAAGATATCTATGGAACAGCGCGGCCTCATACTGGTTACAGGTACTACCGGCAGCGGTAAGTCTACGACTCTTGCAGCCATGATCGACAACATAAACATAAACAAGACCGACCATATCATGACCATAGAGGACCCTATAGAATACCTGCACAGGGATAAACGGTCGATCGTCAACCAAAGGGAGATAGGCAATGACACCGAATCCTTCAGCAAGGCGCTGAGGGCTGCCCTTAGACAGGATCCGGATGTCATCCTGGTGGGTGAGATGAGAGACTTTGAGACTATCCAGACAGCGCTGAACGCTGCAGAGACGGGTCATCTGGTCCTGAGCACGCTGCATACGATCGATGCGACAGAGACGATAAACCGGATAATATCCGTATTCCCGCCTTACCAGCATAAGCAGGTGAGGATGCAGCTTGCCTCTGTCCTGAAGAGCATCATCTCGATGAGGCTTGTGCCGAGGGCCGACGGCAAAGGCAGGGTGCCCGCTATCGAGATACTCATAGCTACGGCAACGATAAAAGACTGCATCGTCGATCCCGACAAGACGAAATCTATTTATGATGTGATTGCCCAGGGCGCCATCATCTACGGCATGCAGACCTTTGACCAGTCCCTCTTCAACCTCTTCAAGACAGGTCTCATAACGTACGAAGAGGCGCTGAGGAGGGCGACCAACCCTGATGACTTTGCGCTCAAGGTCAAGGGTATCCAGTCGACCAGCGACCTTACCTTTGAGACGTCCCAGCCGAAGGATGATATGAAAATTGACAGATTCGGCAGGTGACGCAAAGAAATACGCCTTCAGACTTCTCGCATACCGGGACAGAAGCAGGGCTGAATTAAGGGAGAGGCTCGAAAAAAAGGGATTCCCCGGGGATGTGATATCCGTAGCCATGGCTGAACTGCAAAAGAGCGGTTACCTCGATGACAGGGCGCTTGCGAAGAACCTCAGGCGTCAGGCAACGGATAACCGGCTTCTTGGCTTTCAGGGCATAAAGAGGTTCATGGGCAAGAGAGGCCTTTCCCCTGAAGTGATAGATGAGGCCCTGGATTATGATGAGGACGCTGAAATCAGCAATGCCCGGAGACTTCTGGAAAAAAAGCTGAGGTCAATGGGAGATCATCTTACAATCAGGCACAGGAGGAGACTCTGGAATTTTCTCACCCGGAGGGGTTATTCTTTTGGCGTGATCAGGAAGGTCCTCGAAGGCATAGAATTTCATGAGGAGACCGAAGAATGAAAAAACACTGCTTGACTGAACGGGGGTTTTAAGACGGCTATGACAGGCGCTGAGATACGGGCCAGGTTTCTGAAATTTTTCAGAGCAAAGGGCCATGAGGAAGTCAGGAGTTCTTCCCTTATACCCGGAAATGATCCGACCCTGCTGTTTACGAATGCGGGTATGGTTCAGTTCAAAGCGGTATTTCAGGGAGAAGAGATGCGTCCTCATAAGAGGGCTGTTACGAGCCAGAAATGCATGCGCGCAGGCGGCAAGCATAATGACCTGGAGAACGTGGGTCATACTGCCCGCCATCATACCTTCTTTGAGATGCTCGGTAACTTCTCCTTCGGGGATTATTTCAAGAGGGATGCGATCATATTCGCATGGGAGCTCCTCACAGAGCAGTACAGGCTTCCGAAGGACAGGCTATGGGCGACTGTTTATGAGGAGGATGACGAGGCCGCTGAACTCTGGAAGGAGCTTACCGGTATTCCGGCTGAGAGGATCGTGCGGCTCGGCGCAAAAGATAACTTCTGGCAGATGGGTGACACCGGACCGTGCGGTCCCTGCTCCGAGATCCTTATTGACCAGGGAAAAGAGGTCGTCTGCGGAAGGCCTGAATGCGCCGTGGGCTGCGATTGCGACCGGTTTCTCGAGATCTGGAATCTCGTCTTCATGCAGTATGACAGGGATACCTCCGGCAATCTGAATCCTCTTCCGAAGCCGAGCATCGATACCGGCATGGGGCTTGAACGTCTGGCTGCAGTGCTTCAGGGAAAACATAACAATTTTGATACGGATATCTTCTCGCCTATCATCTCCGATATATGCCTGTATGCGAAAAAGGCATACGGGGCGGACAGAAAGACCGACACTGCCATACGTGTGATCGCTGATCATATCAGGTCGATAACCTTCCTGCTTTCTGAAGGTCTGACCCCGTCAAATGAAGGCCGGGGATATGTTCTCAGAAGGATCATCAGGAGGGCCTCGAGGTACGCAAAGTCTCTGGGCATCGAAGAGCCTGTCCTGTATAAACTCTGCGATTCTGTTGCGAGGTCTCTATCAGATACCTATCCTGAGCTGCTTGACGAGCAGGAGCGCGTAAAGAAGATGCTGAGACTTGAGGAAGAGCGGTTCAATAAGACACTGGAACAGGGCATGTCTCTTCTTGATGTCGTTATAAAGAATGTCAGAGAGGCCGGTGAGGTCACAATAGGAGGGGAAGAGCTCTTCAGGCTCTACGACACCTTCGGATTTCCGATCGACATAGCCCGGGACGTGGCTGCTGAAAACGGGCTCGGCATTGATGAGGCAGGATTTCATCGTGAGATGGAGATTCAAAAGACAAAGGCGAGGGCCTCGTGGACAGGAGAGGAGGCTGTGGTCGCGCCGGTTTATAAGGAGTTGATGTACAGACATACGAAAACCGGGTTCATAGGATATGACCATCTTGAGGCAGAGGCGATGGTGCTTGCCATTATTGCCGATGGCGAAGAAAAGGACGAGGCAGAGGCAGGCAGCCAGTGCGAGGTTGTTCTTGACAGGACGCCTTTTTACGCCGAGTCAGGCGGTCAGATTGGTGATAAAGGCGAACTCCGGGCAGAGGGCCTGCTGGCCACGGTCCTTGATACAAAAAGGCCCTTTGAAGGGCTCTGTATTCACAAGGTCCGGGTGAAGAAAGGCCTTCTCAAAAAAGGCAGCCTCATATCCTGCTCAGTGGACCGGGAGAGCAGGCTCGCCACCATGCGGAACCATACCTCCACTCATCTGCTGCATGCCTCGCTCCGGGGAATACTCGGAGAGCATGTCAAGCAGGCCGGGTCATATGTGTCGCCTGAGCGGCTCAGGTTTGACTTTACCCACTTTGATTCACTCGGGCTGGAGACGCTGGAGGCGATAGAAGACGAGGTCAACGGCAATATCCTCAATAATATCGGCGTAACAACCACTATCATGGAGACGAAGAAGGCTATGGAGTCAGGGGTCATCGCCCTGTTCGGCGAGAAATACGGGGATGAGGTGAGGGTCGTGGCTGTTTCCGGCGTCAGCTCGGAACTCTGCGGCGGCACCCACGTCAAGGCCACCGGCGACATAGGTCTCTGCAAGATACTTTCCGAGGGCAGCGTGGCCTCAGGCATACGACGGATAGAGGCTGTCACCGGAAAAGAGGCGCTGCTGCATCTAAGGGAGGAACAACGGGAACTGCAGCGGATATCGGAGATGCTCAAGACCTCTGAAAATCCCTCTGAAAAACTGAGGAAGTTGCTTTCGGAGATGAAAGAGCTCGAAAAGGCCCTCGAAAAGTTTAAAGGGAGATCCGCAGCAGAGGGCTCCTCCAGGATACTGGACAGCGTGCAAGAGATCAGGGGTATAAAGGCCATAGCATATCGCGTAGACGGCATCGATCCCAAAGACCTCAGGGTGATGGCCGACAATGTAAGGGACCGTCTGGGTTCAGGCGTGCTCCTTCTCGCATCAGTAAAAGACGGCCAGGCTGCGATGGTTGCGATGGTGACGAAAGACCTGACAGGACAGTTCAGCGCAGGCGATCTTCTCAGGCATGTTGCAGCAGCAGCCGGCGGAAGGGGCGGCGGCAAGCCTGATATTGCCCAGGGCGGTACAAAGGAGATCGAAAGGCTGGATAAGGCCCTTGAAACGTTCTATACCCTCCTTAATGGTTCATAGCACCGGATGTCGCTCAAGAAAAAGATTGTCCTCAGTTTCCTTGTAAGCGCATTCATTATAGCCCTGCTTTCCGCCTTTCTGTACCTCAACTTTGTCGAAATAAAGAAGGAAACGATGTTTCTTGAGCTCACCGATACCATACGCAGTAAATCCCTGCAGCTCAGGAGGCATGAGAAAAATTATTTTCTGTATGCGCCGGAGCATGCAGGAGATGAAATAAAGGCTATATACGGATACCTGAAAGAGCTGGATGAAATACTTAATAATATGAAGGCCTCCAACCTGGACAGGACAGCCTCTTTAAAGGAGCTTGTCCTGGCATACCGAAGCCAGTTCAGCAGCATAGAAAGATTGGTCAATGACATCTCGGCTGAATCCGCCAAATTGAAAATGATGTCCCCATCCTATGTCAAGGTGAGCCGGTTGATAGAGTCTAATTTTCTGGATAAGCCCCTGGAGGACGTCAGGTATCTGAAGGAAGTATTTTTTCTCGGACCTGAGCATAAGCTTGTCGCCTGTCTGACAGAGCTCGACACAGAGATAAATGCGCTCAGAAAGACAGGTGAGAATATCCTCTCTGTTTCTAAAGAGCTTGATAAGACTGCCAGGGATAAGGTGGATGGTTTCATCCGCATATCACGTATAGCCATACTTGTCTTCTTCCCTCTTTTTCTGATCGTAGGTTTCGGAACTATCCTGATCATTATCGGCAATGTGGTAAAGCGCCTGCAGATGCTTACGGACGTTGTAGAGAAGACCGGAGAAGGAAAATTCACGCACGTTGCTGAGCCTGCCCATGCATGGGGCAGTGATGAGGTGGGACAACTTATCCAAAAATTCAACTTTATGGAAGAGCAGCTGGATCTGAGGGAGAAGGAATTACTGAGGAGCAAGAAACTGGCTGCCATCGGGACGCTCGCATCAGGCGTGGCCCATGAACTCAACAACCCTTTGAATAATATCTACACCACTGCCCAGAGGCTCATGAAGAAGTCAGGCGAAGAGATTCCTGAATATATTAAAAAAGGGCTTGATGACATATTCGGCCAGACCATGAGGGTTAAGAGCATCGTCAGTGACCTTCTCGAATTCGCCAGAGGCAGGGAACTCCATCCGAGGGCGCTGGAGCTTCGCAGCCTCATAACAGGCGCATTTAAGCAGCTCGGGAATACAAAAGAGGTCGGAAACATTCGGTTTCATCCGGAACTGCGGCCTGAGGAGATAGTTCTATATGCAGATGCAGAATTGCTGGAACAGGTCTTCATCAACCTCTTTTCAAACGCTGCGGATGCAATGAGGGATGGCGGGGACCTTTTGGTAAAAGTCATGGAGGAGGACAGCACTGTAAGAATGAGCGTATCGGATACCGGGATAGGAATGTCACGGGATACGATCGAAAGGATATTCGAGCCCTTTTTTACAACAAAGGATAAGGGAACAGGGCTCGGACTTGCCATTGTATTTAATATCATCCAGAAACATCAGGGTGTGATAAAGGTCGAAAGCGAAGAAGGCAAGGGGACTACCTTTATCATTACCCTGCCAAAAAGGGCCGTGGGCCCTGAGAACTCCAGCAGATGACGAAAGCTGAGATACTTAAACCTTTGACCGGAGAATATTGATTATGGCCTTCAGGATACTCATTGCAGAAGACGAGGAGATAACCCTCAACAACATTGTTGATACCCTGCAGGACGAGGGTTATGAGGTCTCGGGTACAAAGGACGGCACTGAGGCCCTCAACAGGATGGAAAAGGAGCATTTCGATGTCCTCATTACGGATATCAAGATGCCCGGCCTGGGCGGTATCGAACTGCTCGAAAAGACTAAAGAGAGATTTTCTGAAACAGAGGTGATCATAATCACCGGATTTGGAAGTGTAGGGTCCGCGGTGGAGGCAATGAAAAAAGGGGCCTTTGACTATTTAACAAAACCTTTTGACCTGGATGAGCTGACCATGAAGGTAAAAAAGATCGTGGAGCAGAGGGTGTTAAAGAAGGAGTACAGGGCCTTAAAGACTTATTTCGGTATGGATAAGAAGATGACTGTGATCTCAAAAAGTGAGGGCATGAAGAAGATCCTGAACACCGTAGAGGGGATCGGGGATTCCGACATAAATATGCTCCTTACCGGAGAGACCGGCGTCGGCAAAAGCCTTGTAGCCAGGATCATCCATTTTACCAGCCGGAGACAGGATAAGCCTTTTCTTTCGATCAACTGCGCAACCCTGACTGAAGACCTGCTTGCAAGTGAATTGTTCGGCCATGAAAGAGGGGCCTTCACCGGAGCTGTTACGGCAAAACAGGGCCTTGTGGAGATAGCAGACACAGGCACCCTTTTTCTGGATGAGATCGCCGAGTTGACCCCGAGCCTGCAGGCCAAGCTGCTCAAGGTGGTTGAGGAAGGAGAGTTCTACCGGGTGGGAGGAACGAAACCCCAAAGGGTCGACGTGCGGTTTCTTGCTGCCACCAACCAGCATGTGAAGAAGCTGATCTCCGAGGGAAGGTTCAGGGAAGACCTCTATTACCGCCTGAATGTCATAGAAATCTTTATACCTCCCTTAAGAGAGCGTCAGGAGGATATCAGGCCGCTCAGTTCCTATTTCC
>JACRHE010000177.1 GCA_016217695.1 Nitrospirota bacterium
AAAATAGACCCCAATAATATGTATCTAATAATACCCGGCGATTCTATTCAGCCTATGTCGGGAGGCCTTGTTCCCTGGAAGTCAAATGTGACGGGTCCGATCGCTGAAGGGCTGTTCGGAGATATCCCCGTCTCGGCGCTTCCTCCCGGACCGTACGATTTTTATATCGCGATAACGCCTGCAGGCGGATGGGACGGATATTACCTGTGGCAGACGCAGGTCAATATTCTTTCTCTTACGGTGAAAAAATTCGGGACCGGTTATGCGACGAGCGATGCAGGCGTAATAGACTGCGGTGCCTCGTGTGAGGCCTCATATGCGCCTGGTGCTGTGGTTAACCTCTCAGCGGTTCCCGGAGAAGGCCAGAACTTGCTCAAGTGGGCAGGATGCGATGTGCCCTCGGGCGCCTCCTGCACCCTCGTGATGAACAAAGACAGGTCAGTCACGCCGATGTTCGGCACGGAGCCGGAACTCAAGCCGAATGTCAAGATGATAAACGAAAATATCGTGCAGTGTCTTTCGGTGACTGCCGATACGTATTCCTTCGAGCTTTCGAAATGCCCGGATCAGGAGTTTGAATTGTCGAAGCTCTCTCCTGGCGACGTGCTGGTGGTAAACGCCGGCGATAATGCGATAAGGAGAGTCATGGCAGTAAACAGGCCGACTCCGGGGAACATCGTGGCGGAGACCGAATTAGGAGACATTCTCGACCTTGCGGACAATGGCACTATAGTCTACTCCGGATCGATCATCCCGCCCGGGGCGACTGTCACTACCACCTCATTGAGAACAACGATGGGGGCAGAACCCTGCACGAAGACCTGCAGTGAAGTTATGGACGGCAACGGCGATGGTGATACCGACGACGAAGAAGACGGTCCAATTGTGCGCTGCGGCTTCCTGGCGGGAATAGCTTGTCCCAATGGCGAGACTTTTGGTTTAATGTATCATCCTACGTGTACGTTCACCTGCCAGGGTAACTGGAACGGGGTGGGCGGCACAGCCAGACTTTATCTTGATGTCACAAGCAATCTTACAGCGGATCTTGACTTTGGGATGAGCTTTGGTCGTAAGATCAGCTTCCTGTGGACTCAGATTGATGATCCCTTATCACTAAACGACCTTCATCTGGATGTGAAACTAAGGCAGGTTAATAACGCCAGGGTAGATTTGGATGCCGAGATTAAATACACTTACGAGAAGGAGCTCTTCACCAGGACGTTTGGCAGCATTCAAATTTGGTACTTTACTTTTATCCCGACATTAAGTGTTTATGCGGGTTTCGAGGCCGACCTCAAGGCATCGGTCAAGACGAGTGTGCATACAGACCTAAATGTGGACTTCGGGTTTAAATGCACCCCTCCGGATATTAACGATTATGATACATGGGATACGATGGGCAACTGCCGGGCAACCGGCACGCCGGCGAGCTTTATTACTAGTTTTCAGACACCCCAGCTCTGCGCCTCGGCTGATCTCAAGGCATATGTGAAGCCCGCTTTCACCCTCAGGTCTCAAGGTCTTTTGGGCGTCTATATGTATCCCTATCCGTACCTGCGTCTTCACGCGGATGGAGATACACATACAAACACCATAAATTGGGACCTCTACGCCGGCGCGAACTTAAACCTGGGCGTTGATGTCGGCATACCTTTTTTCGACATTAAGTGGAAATGGGATGCCCCGCCCATAAATCTTATAGAAAAGTGCATCGCGGGTAGTTGCAACAACGGCATGCCAATTTCGAGGGGACAGACGGCAACGATAGAAAAACCGGCTGGCAACCCGCTTTATACCAATCTTCGGCAAATGCCGGTCTCTTTCACGGGGTCAGGGGAAAATAGCTGCTCGGCGCAAGTAGCGAGCTGCGCGTGGGACTTCGGCGACGGGTCCCCTCAACAACCGGTGAGCGTGTTCAACGGTGAGTGCGCGGAAACGACTCACAGCTATGCGGCGGACGGCGACTACATCGCGAAACTTACCATAACTTACGGCAGCGGAGCAACGGCGACCGACGACGTCATAATAAAGGTCAAATCGTCACAGCCGCTGACACCTGATAATGTCCGGATCACTCATCCACAGGTTATGGCCGGGGCCGTTCCACCAGACGACAGAAACCTGGTCAAATGGGATAAGCCGAAAACCTGTGAGACAATTCGAGGTCACGCTATCTGCAGTTCTGAAGTATCAAGATTCTACAACTACAGAGTTTACCGTAGGGCATTCGACAGCGCAGGCGCCCTGTTGCCTGATCCTACCGTAGTAACGGTGACCCAGAATACATATGCCGATGCCTACGGTCTAAATGAAGCGAAGCTCTGCTATCAGGTGACCTCGCTCGACGGATACGGAAACGAGTCGGATCCCACTGCCGAGAAGTGCGAGGTTCTCACCTCGCTGCCGGTGCAGACCCTCGTGCCGTCCTCTTTGCCGCCATCGTCAACAGGGCTTCATCTGAACTGGCCCGCAATTGACGGCAATAACCTAACGTATACTATTTTGCGGGACGGCACCCAGGTGCAGACGGTTACCGATCATTCTTTCCATGATACCGGTCTTTTACCGAATAAGACCTATTGCTATACGATCATCGTGACCAAGAATGGGTTAATGAAGCGTACAGGCAAACAGACGTGCTTCACGACAGCATCAGACGTCACACCACCTACAACGCCGACGGGAGTTATGGCAACTCCGGTATCGACAACGGAGATAAATCTCTCCTGGGATGCAGCTACCGATAATATAGGCGTCGCCGGATACAGGATTTACAGGAGCTATGGCGGAGGGTTTAGACATTACAAGTCTGTTACGGGCACCTCATTGTTGATCCCGGGGCTTCTGCCTGGGCAGAGATACTGTTTCCTGGTCTCCGCATTCGACGCAGCCGGAAACGAATCGCAAAAGAGCGCTGAGGCATGCGCCACGACACCCGGCGGCACCGATACGCAAACGCCTACGACTCCTTCAGGAGTTACGGCAACTGCTGCTTCGTCGTCCCGGATAAATCTGGCCTGGACCGCCTCAACTGATAACGTAGCGGTAACCGGCTATGAGATCTACAAAAACGGCTCCTCCACACCGCTGAAGAGCGTCACAGGGACCTCCACTTATGATACGGGGCTTTCCCCTTCAACGCGGTATTGCTATCAAGTGAGCGCCTTCGATGCGGCCGGAAACAAATCAGGAAAGAGCGTCCAGGCATGCGCTACCACACAAGCACCGCCTGATACACAAGCGCCTTCAGTTCCTATGCTAAGTATAGACCCTGGTGCTACATCGGTTACTCTGGCCTGGGCTGCCTCTACCGACAACGTTGGGGTGACCGGTTATGAGGTCTACAGAGACAACATACTACTGAAGACCGTCACCACAACCTACACTTCGGATCTGGGGCTTTCGCCTTCAACGAATTATTGCTATCAGGTGCTGGCCTTTGATGCGGCCGGGAACAAATCCGGACTGAGCAAGAAAAACTGCTTTATGACATCACCGTAAAGTAACTCTCAACTGAACCTTTTCGATCAGGAGACAGAGAATAAACTGTCTCCTGATCGAACTTCCTCTCTAAGACTTTCCTGTCCTGTGGCGGTTCCATTATTGACGACGGATTGGGTTGACTGGCCTCTATCCGGCTGAATCTCTCAGCCCCTGAGCTGTTCGTAGACCTCTTCAAATTGTGAGGCAGCCGCTTTGAAAGCCCTCAGAATATCGGGGTCAAAGTGACAGGGCAGAGTCCTGCCGTCGCCCTCAGTAATTATTCTGAATGTCGTGACGTGGTCAAAGGCGGGCTTATATGTCCGCTGGTTTCTCAGCGCGTCATACTGGTCCGTTATATTCAGTATCCTACCCTCAAACGGGATCTGTTTTTCTCTCAGGCCATGCGGATATCCGGTCCCGTCCCATCTCTCATGATGGGCGAGGGTCGTATTTTTCGCCAGTGTGAGCCTCACATGCTCTCCGAGTATATTCCCTCCGTATATGGTATGTTTTTTTATCTCGTCAAACTCCTCAGGCGTCAGCTTGCCCGGTTTTTTGAGTATTGCCGGTGATATATGGATCTTGCCGACGTCGTGGAGAGTGGCCTGAAGCCGGATGATACTGTTGAATTTTTCCGACATTCCGAGCTGCCTTCCCAACAGCGCGCAATATTCTCCCACTCTCAGAATGTGATTGCCTGTATCCTCGTCGTTTGCCTCAGCAGCCCGCGCAAGGGCATATACCAGATATTCAAAGGCGTTTTCAGTTTCCCTGACCTGTGAAGAGAGGGATTTCAGAAAGAGGCTCTGCATGACAATACTGTTTAAGACAGAGGCCTCATATCCGGTCACGTCTCCGCCGTAGTTAAAGGCATGGATACAGATGTCGATGCTGTGATAGCTTACGACATTGGAGACGGTTGTGCCGGTTGCCTCAACCATCTTCAGGATGGGCTGGATGTCGGAGCTGCCGATGTCTTCGATATTGGTAAAGCTTGTACGCGGTTCCTCCCCGGATGTAACCAGACAGCGGTGAAGGTTCAAAGGAAATACCTCTCTGTGCAGCGTGCCGCAGTTATAGCCGTACCTGAACCACTGTCTGCCGCGGTCCTTATCCGAGATGCCTATTACTATAATCTGCGGCTTTTCAATATCCTCGTCAGCCCGCCTTATGATCTGGCCCACAACGGTGTCGATCTTCGAGAGGAAATCAAAATTCAGGGGATCAAAGGTCTTCATGATCTCCTCTCCGAAGCAGGTCAGGCTGTTGATCTTGGCATACGCGGAGTTGAGCCTGTCATTGAGGCTTTTTATCTTTAGGAGCATCTTTATCCTTGCAAGGAGCTCTCCCTGATCACAGGGCTTTGATATGAAGTCGTCAGCGCCGACCTCGATGCCCTTTATCCGGTCATCTTTGGAGTTCAGGGCCGTAGTCATGATTACCGGGATGCTCCTGTAAAGCTCACTCTCCTTTATCTGCCTGCATACCTCATATCCGTCTATCAGAGGCATCATGACATCCAGCAGCACGAGGTCTACCTTCTGTTCCCTGATTATGTCCAGCGCGATCTTTCCGTTTTCGGCCCTGAGGACCCGGTAACCCCTCGGGACAAGGACAGCTTCGAGGAATCTCAGGTTCACCTGCTCGTCATCAACGCACAGGACTGCCGGTTTTTCAGCTGTCATGGCACCTCGACACTCAGGTGCCTTCTGACTATTTCCGGCAACCGGCGTATGTCTATGGGTTTGGAGATAAAATCATCAAAACCCGCTTCCTGAAGGCATTTCAGATCCTCAGCTACGAATGATGTGAGGGCCAGAATCTTTATGGCCTTTGTCTCAGGATCGCTCTTGAGAAGCCTGGTTGCAGAGATGCCGTCCATGACAGGCATCTGCACATCCATGAGAATAAGGTCAGGCTGATGCTCCTTGGCCATGCTGACGCCTTCAGCCCCGTCAGCGGCCGTGAGAGACTCAAAATCATAATAGTCCAGGACATCCTTCAGCAGCGTCCTGTTCTGCTCTGTGTCGTATACAATCAGTATCTTACCCGGCATGATACAACCCTCCTTTTTCTGCGACTCCGGTCTGCTGCCCGGCCGGCAAGGTGAAGATGAAACAGGAACCCCTGTCCGGCTCGCTCTGTACCCGGATCGCGCCGCCATGCAGCTCCACAAGCCTCTTTGTCAATGCCAGTCCCAGGCCCGTTCCCCTGTATTTTTTGTATAGGGCGACTCGAACTGGGTAAATTCGCTGAAGAGCTTGGGGACGTCTTCGGGTTTTATTCCTATACCCGTGTCCGAGACGGAAATTTCGATGAAATTTCCGGTAACCTCTCCCCCGGCCGTCTCATGAGTGGTCCGTGCGCTCACGCTTACGCTGCCGCCGTCAGGCGTGAACTTTATCGCATTGCTCAGGAGGTTGAAAAGTATCTGCCTGATCTTTCCTGCGTCCGCCTCGAGCTCCGTGTCGGAACTGAGTCCCATGGTGAGGTCCAGCTTAATATTGCGCCTGAGAGCCTCTGCGCTCAGCATCTTAAGGGACGATTCAAGAACGTCTTTCAGCAGGAACCTGCCTGTCTTCAGATGCATCCTGCCTGAATCGGCCTCGGCGAAGTCGAGTATGTTCATGATAAGATCGAGGAGATTCCTGCCGCTGCTTCTGATATCACCCACGTATTCCTTCTGCCGTTCATTGAGCTCTCCGTACAGCTCGTCCCGCAACACCTCTGAAAAGCCTATTATCGAGTTGAGCGGGGTCCTTATCTCATGGCTCATATTCGCGATGAATGCGGTCTTTGCCCTGTTTGCGACCTCTGCCGCTTCCCTTGCCTCTTCTGCCTCGTGTTTCTGTTGTTCGAGCTCCTGCGCGCGAAGCCTGAGGTCTTCATTGAGTTGCCTGATCTCCATTTCCGATTTCTTGAGCCTCAGTATGGCCTGAGTGCGGGCGAGGAACTCGTGAGGCGAGATGGGACGCGTTATGTATTCGTCGGCCCCTGAATCCAGCCCGAAGGCCTGCTTCTCGGAGGATATCTCGGTTCCGGAGATCAATACAACATAGGTGCCGGAAAGAGCAGGATCTGTCTTGATGAGCTTGCAGACCTCGATTCCGTTGATATCAGGCATATTGACGTCCAGCAGCACCACGTCCGGATGCTCCTTTTTTGCAACGTCCAGGCATTCATTTCCGGATGAGGCCTCCAGGACTTCGTAGCCTTCCGAACGGAGTATCTCCGCACTTATGAGCCGAAGGCCCGGATTATCGTCGACAAAGAGGATCCTCGGCTGGCCGGCAATAATATGATCGCTCTGAATCATCCCAGCATCTCCTTTATGACAACAGGGATCTTTCTTGTATCTATCGGCTTCGGGATATAGGCGTCGAATCCGGCATCGAGTATCTTTTCCCTGTCGCCTTTCATCGCAAACGAGGTCAGCGCAATTATCTTTATCTTTTCCGTCAGGGGATCATGTTTCAGTATTGCTCCGGCTGCGATGCCGTCCATGACCGGCAGCTGTATGTCCATGAGAATCAGGTCAGGATGACTCTCCCTGGCTTTCCTGATCCCTTCCTCGCCGTTTCCGGCCTCCAGCACTTCATAGCCGTAATATGTCAGGATATCCCTGACCAGCACCTTGTTCTTTTCATTGTCTTCCACCACGAGTATCTTTTTTGACATATCATGTCCCCTTATTTATGGAATAATCCCTGCTTATGGCTTCTCTTACCTTTGCTGCAAATTCCTCTTTTGCCAGGCTTCCCTTTTCCACAATGCAGAGGCCTTTGCCTTCCAGTCTCGCCTTCTCTTCCCCGGACAGGTCCATGCCTGTGAGTATGATGACGGGAACGGATGCCGTCTTTTTGTCGGACTTCAGTCTGTCGAGGACCTCGAACCCGGTCATGCCGGGCATCATGAGGTCAAGTACAATGAGTTCAGGGCTCTCCTGGTGTGCAACCCCCAGGCCGGAATACCCGTCCGAGGCCTTCAATACGCTGTAGCCTTCGGCCTTCAGGGCCTCCTCTATTATCGACAGCGCCCGATGATCGTCGTCTATAGCAAGGGCCTTTCTGCCGTCTGAGGGTGTACTGACAGAACATCCCTCCCGGTCTGCTGCCGCAGCAGTCTCGATTACATGTTTGACAGGGATCGTGAAGAAGAATCTGCTGCCTTTTCCTTCCACGCTTTCGACCCATATCCTTCCCTGGTGCAGATCTATAAGCTTCTTTGTGAGCGCCAGTCCGAGACCTGTGCCGTCATGCTGCTTTGTATATGCAGACTCAAGCTGGGTGAACTCCTTGAAGAGCTTCGGGACGTCTTCCTCCTTTATGCCGATGCCTGTGTCGGTGACCGAGATTTCGATGGGCTCTCCGGTAACCCCTCCCTCCCTCCCCTTACTAAGGGGGGGCAAGAGGGGTAATTCCTTAGCCTTCCCTCTTTGTGCTTTCACCTTCACGCTGCCCCCGTCAGGCGTGAACTTCAAGGCATTGCTCAGAAGGTTAAACATGATCTGCTTTAGCTTCCTCTCGTCCGCCTCTATAACTATGTCCGCATCAGGAGCCACATCGCACGTCAGCTGGAGGGAATGCTTTAAGGCCTTTTCCCTGAACAGGGAAAGCGACGCGTTAAGAACATCCCTGAGAGGGAAGCTGCTCAACTCGAGCTCCATCCTGCCTGATTCAACCTTGGCGAGATCGAGGATGTCGTTGATCAGGCTCAGGAGATGCCTGCCGCTGCCTAGTATGTCGCCTACATATTCCGTCTGCTTTTGGTTGAGCCTTCCGTAAAGTTCGTCCTGAAGCAGCTCAGAGAAGCCGATAATTGAGTTCAGAGGTGTGCGCAGCTCATGGGACATATTTGCGAGGAAATCCGATTTTGTCCGTGACACCTCTTCCAGCCTTCTGTTCACCTCCGATATCTCGCCCTGCTGGGCCTGGAGTTCTTCGTTCATCGCCTGAAGCTCCTCGTTCATCGCCTGCGTCTCCTCGTTTGACCTGGCAAGCTCATCGTTGAGTATCTTCGTGGCCATCTGATTTTTCAGTGTATTTATCCCGATGGCCAGCTGAGGCGCCATATTCTTCAGCACCTTCAGATCCTTTTCCCCAAAGCCGTGTATGCAGGCGAGCTCTAAAACCCCGACCGGTTCCTCTTTATAGATGAGCGGAATGGCTATGATGTCCTTCGGCACCAGCGTTGCCATGCCTGTCCCGATCCGAAGGAGGGTGTCCTGCGGGATATTCTGCAGCCGCAAAAGGGCTCCCTGCATTATCGCTTCCTGCGCAAGACTGTCGGGCTTTGCAGCCGGTTCGGCGCCGAGAGAGGAGCAAGGTGTCAGCACCTCGTTGTTTCTGAGATAGATCAGTCCGGCCTCTGCGCAGGTATGCTCGCCCAGTTTTCTGAGACAGGCGGTGCAGAGGTCTTTGAGATCATCCCATGGCATGTTGAGGAGGACGAGGATATCGTTATAGGACTTCTCCAGTTGTTCATCCTCGCGCAGCCTGCCGGAGAGTTTTTGCGTTTCGACCAGTAGTGCTGCGCCCCGGTACGCGAAATATCCTCCGAGAAGAAGCATAAGACCTGTTATGGCGAATATCCAGCTCGTAATCTTTCTGACCGGATCGAGAACAACTTCCTCCGGCTTCTCCACAACCACGGCCCAGCCCCATTCCTTCACCGGGCTGTATGCCGAGTAGTATCTCTCGGCTTTCGCAGTATCAGAGGTCTTCAGAACCCCGCGCTGCCCGCTTATCGCATTTTGAACCGCGGGGACCTCCGAAAAATCCACGATCCTGTCCAGTACATAATCCGGATGATGGATGAGATGCCCTTTCCTGTCAACAGCATAGATGCGGCCCCTGCCGATCTCTATGCTGTTGAGGATATTCTTGATGTAATCCGCCCTGGGCTGCATGACCAGTATCGCTCTCACTTCACCCTCGATTCGTATCGGCAGCGCTATGGCAAAGAGATATCTCCTGGGCTCTGCAGTCCTTATGTAAAATCCGGAGACGTATGGCAGCCAGTCTTTCGAGACGCCCTTATACCAGTCGCGGTCCGAAAAATCCACCCCGAGTGTGGCCGGAGTCTCGGGATAGTTTGCGGCCTGCACCCCCTTTGGGGTCGTTATGAACGCCCGATCAAGCTCAGGCACAGTGTCAGTCAGAATCTTGAGGTGCGTCGTCAATATGGTCCTGTCGCCTTTTTTTATCGCTTCCAGAAGAAGCGGCCTTGTGACAAAGAGTCTGCCGACGTTGATATTTCCCTTTAATGACATGTCCAGGTGGCGGCTTGCGGTGACGGAAAGCCAGAGGGTCTCTTTATCAAGTCTTTCTTCAAGCGCACCTGTTACCTGCATCCTGACGAAGACCGAGAGAGCCAGCAATGGAACAGCCACTATCATGAGCCCGGCCATGATGACCCTCCGTCTCTTTCTCAGGAGCCATTCCTTCATCTTGGGTCCGCTTCCTTTCTGAATATCTTTGTGCGGGGCATTACCTCGGAGAAGGCGGCTGCAACTCCTGAATGCAATGACTCGGCCTCTCCGAGTACAAGAAGGCCCCTGTTACTGAGATGGCCGGAAAAGAACCTTAGGGTCTTTTCCTGGAGGCTGATATCGAAATATATAAGCACATTCCGGCAGAGGATGAGGTTATAGTCCGAAAAGATTCCCTCTTTTGGCGGGACTCCCGAGGTTATGTCATGATAGGAAAAGCCCACCATGGATCTGATGCTGTCATTTACCTGATAGAGCCCGTCGCCTGCGCTGATAAAGTATCTCTCAAGATATCCTTTCTTCACCTCTGACAGGGCTTCACTTTTGTATTGTCCCCTGACTGCGTCCCTAAGCGCGTCGCGGTCGATGTCCGTGGCAAGAATAAAGATATTCGGATGAACCTGCTCCTTTGAAGTGATCTCATGAAAAAGCATCGCTACGGAATAAGCCTCTTCTCCTCTTGCGCATCCTGCGCACCATACCCTGAGGTCTGAGCTGCCCCCGTCCTTTATAAGATCAGGCAGGACGAAGTCCCTGAGGACCTCGAAGACAAAAGGGTTTCTGAAGAAATGGCTGACCTTGATACTGAACGCATCGATAAGCTCATCCAGCTCTTCAGGGATTTCTCTGATATATCCGAGATAGGAGGCATAGTCCTGACGTCCTGTTGTCTGCATCCGCAGCATCAGTCTCCGGCGGATGGTATTTTCCCTGTAGATGCTGAAGTCGATTCCCCTCAGGTCTCTCACATAGGTCAGTATTTCCTGGAGTAGCTCAGGTGATGATACCGATGATATGTTCTTTAAGTTCCACATGGTCCCCTTTAAAAAAACCCTTCCATGGAGCCTGATTTCATCGCAGGCTTATTTCCCGGAAAGAGTATAGTTCCCTTGTAGTATTTATATCGGCATTTGCAGGATAGGACTTTAATTATCAGGAGGTTTTCGCTGCCTCGGCTAATGAGTACGCTTCCGGTGGCGTGAGGGTCGCATGCCATACAAAGACCGTCCCGATCAGGCACAGGAACAATATGAGGTATGGAACTGGTTTTTTTTCTTTCGATGAATGTCTAGTCCCTTTGACAAAGCTCTCCAGCAAAGTTACACTATTGTATAACTATAATGTCTGGAGGAGATTATGCGTTTTGCCGGTGTAAAAGAGCTTAAACATCAGACGATGGAAATTCTCAAGGAATCTGAAAAAGAGGACATCATCATAACCGCTTATGGCAAGCCGACCGCAGTGCTTCATCACATTACCGAGGATGACCTTGCGGACTACCTGATCGAAAACGACCCTAAATTCAAAATGAGAATAGAGGAGTCGTTTACAGAATATACGCTCAGCGGCGGCATCGAAGCCGGAGACCTGATCAAAAAACTGGGAAAAAAGCATGCAAAAAAAGTTTAAGGTCATATTCAGTCCTCCAGTGCTTCGTGCGATCCAACAGCTTGCAGCAGATACGGCCCTTCAGCTTGCAAAAGACATAAAATCATACCTCGAAACCTCTCCTCTGCCGATCGGCAAACGTAGGATAAAGAAATTGACAGGCTATATTCCGCCTCTGTACCGTTTAAGAAGCGGCGACTTCCGCGCATATTACAGAATCCTTTCTGACAGTGTCGTCATCCTTGCCATTACCCACAAAAAAGAGAGTGAAAAGTTTCTGAAACGCATAAAATAGAATCCAGGATTCAGAAAAAAGGCCTTATGTCTTTTGTCGTTCATTTTGACTTTGTGTTTTACCGCAGCCGAACTCCGAACTTCTTCTCCGGGCATATCAGGCCCCTACTCTGACTGGGAGTGTGAAGAAAAACCTGCTGCCTTTGCCGCTTTCGCTCGCGACCCATATCTTTCCGTTGTGCAGCTCCACCAGTTTTTTTGTGAGTGCCAGCCCCAGACCTGTACCGACATGCTGCTTTGTATATGCGGACTCAAGCTGCCGCAGTGCTCCGCCTGCACTATTTTTCTGAGGTCAGGCCGATAAAGATCAGGTATTTAATTGCCCCTTCTCTGATAATCCATGCCCGAAATCGGCAATGCAATTTGGCCTGTCTTCATATATAATAATATCACTCCATGCCTTCTCTGAAACGACCATGATAGAGCTGTTGCGTGAACATAGGTGGATCCTGGACATCCTCGATATCGCCTTGATGTCGCTTATCCTCTATCGCCTCCTTCTGATCGTAAAAGGGACAAAGGCGGCGCAGATGCTGATAGGGCTGGGCATCCTCCTGCTGGCATCGATCGCCTCTCGGTATCTTGAGCTCTTCACCATAGACTGGCTCGTACAGAGCTTCTGGGCCCAGATCGTTATCGCCATCATCGTGCTTTTTCAGCCTGAGATCAGGAGGGCGCTCGCGCATATGGGCGAGGCACAG
>JACRHE010000178.1 GCA_016217695.1 Nitrospirota bacterium
CTTCAAGCGAAGGAAGATGCTTTGTATCTGGGGTCTTGCCGGCTTTGTTTACCGGATTCGGAGTCCTGATACCTGCGACAACATCCTCCCCCTGCGCATTCGGCAGCCACTCGCCAAAGAACATGTTTTCTCCCGTTGCAGGGTTTCTCGTAAATGCGACACCGGTGGCTGATTTTTCACCTGTATTACCGAAAACCATGGACTGAACGTTGACGGCTGTGCCCCACTCCTCGGGTATCTTCTCAATTCTCCGGTAAGACACTGCGCGTTTTCCCATCCATGACTGAAACACCGCTCCAATTCCACCCCACAACTGCTCATGGGGATCATCAGGAAAATCTTTATTGAGTGTGTGCTTGATTACGACTTTGAACTCGTCGCAGAGTATCTTAAGGTCTTCTACTGTTAGATCTGTGTCGTTTGCGTAACCCTTATCCTTCTTGACCCTTTCGAGGGCCTGTTCAAGCTTGTGGCGGATGCCATGTCCGTCTTCGGGCTCAATACCAACAGCCTTTTCCATAACAACGTCTGAGTACATCATCATCAGCCGGCGATATGCGTCATATACAAATCGCTCGTTATTAGTCTTTTTGATCAGGCCCGGTATCGTCTTTGTCGTAAGCCCGACATTGAGTACAGTCTCCATCATTCCGGGCATGGAGCTGCGTGCTCCCGAACGCACAGATACAAGAAGAGGGTTGATCGGGTCACCGAATTTCTTTCCCATGATCTTTTCTACTTTTAGCAATGCAGTATTTACCTGCGTTTTCAGTTCCGGAGGATATTTTCTGTTGTTTTTGTAATAAAGGGTGCAGACTTCTGTAGTTATCGTAAACCCCGGCGGAACAGGGATTCCAAGATTGACCATCTCAGCCAGATTAGCTCCCTTTCCCCCCAGAAGATTCTTCATCTCAGCCTTGCCGTCAGCTTTACCGCTTCCGAAAAAGTAAACGTACTTCCTTAAAGCCTTTTTTGCCATTAAAAAATCCTCCAGCTGAATATTTTTTGGGACTATAGACTAACTTACAAATACGATAAAATTCAATATGATTTTGACGGTCTAATAGACTTATTAGCAAATATAATGTTCATGTTTTCGGCAGATGTCATAGTCATGGCCTTCATAAAAAACTTACACGAAATCATGCTGTTATTCAATTTTATTCTTGCAAACTACTTCAGAAAGTGATATGAATAAAACATGAAGAGATATATCCTGTTAATCATCTTATTAGCATCACTGCCGTCGTGTGCCCATGTTCTTTCTCAGGAATATGTTCAGAGCGCTGTCAAGGAAGTGGGATATGGCCAGATTCAAAAAAATCCGCTCAATTATCAGGGTACTATGTTTATTTTAGGCGGGACCATAGTTGAAACGATCAATACTGCCGATGGCGCAGAGATTGAGGTTATACAGAATCCAATAGATCGTTATGGTGATATTATCGACAGGGATATCTCAGAAGGCAGATTCATCGTCACCACTTCCAGGCATCTTGATCCGTTGATCTTTAAGAAAGGAAGGATGTTAACTCTGGCCGGCAAATTAGTCGGAAGCCGTAAGGGGATGCTGGGAGATATTGAGTATAACTATCCTCTTTTCGATCTCAAAGAGTCATACCTCTGGAAAAAGGAAAAACTTTACCAACCCTATATGTATGATACGTTTTTCTACCCTTATACCTATCCTTATTACTGGTACGATCCGTACTGGCACAGACCGTAACGGATATCATCGATGAGCAGCAAACGAGTTATCGACTCTTCTCTTTTGACAAGAGTTCAATTACCTTAGACTCCTCTTTATGCATTGAGGACTTTCCTTCAAAGACAGCTCCCTCAGCAATCGCCAACTTGAGCGTGACAATTTCACCGTAGATGCTTCCCTTGTTTTTCATCTCCACAAGCTCTTTTGCCTTGAGATTACCGTCCACCCTCCCTCCGATGATAATGCCCCTTGCTGTAATATCGCCCGTAATGTGAGCCTTTTCGCCGATTACAACCCAATCGGCAGTCAAGCTACCTTCAACTACTCCGTCCACCCGGAGAGTACCTTTTGTATCGATATCTCCCTTCACCGTTGAACTTGCGCCTATCAAGGATTCAAGCTTTTCAGTATTCTTATGGAACATTATGACCTCCCGTCAATATAGGTATGCGGATTTACAGGCTTCCCTGAACGCCAAACCTCATAATGCACATGCGGACCAGTTGAATTACCCGTTGACCCGATGTATCCGATAATATCCCCCCTTTTAACCTTCTGCCCTAATTTAACAGCGACCATTTTGTTATGGGCATACAGTGTTGAAAATCCAAATCCATGCTCGATGGCGACAAGATTCCCGTTACCTCCGCTCCATCCTGAAAAAATTACAATGCCATCCGCCGTAGCCCTGACAGGCCGGCCTGGTTCAGACGCAATATCAATGCCGCTATGGAATTCGTTTACACCTGATTTGGGATGCACCCGGCCTCCAAACACAGAAGTTACTCGACCATCAGCCGGCCATCCCTTCGGCGTCGCGAGATAGATATCCTTCTGTTGGCTAAGATAATCTCTTATTTCTCCGATAGTTTCCATTGTAGAGTTAAGCTGGAACTTTAAGTTTTCCATATCGATCGAACCATTGTCTGAGGTATCAAGATTCTCAAGAATCTTTTCTTTTGAATTGAAGAAAAAAATCTTTCTGAACTGACTTTCAGCCCTCTTCAGGGTCATCATCGTAGACTTCATCTCAAGAAACTGGCCGGAATAATAATCGAGTTTTTCCTTCATCCTCCGATACTCGAAGGCGTCGATGGCTACGGAAGCCACATACATCATGCCGACTGCCCAGAGAATTACGGAGGCAACTACTCCTATCGAGGGGATTTTCATTCTCAGAGATCTCGCGTCGCTGTGTGGAATCAGCATTATTGTGATGGGAGTGAATGCTCTTTTTACGAGGTTTTTAGTCTTTTGCATAGGCTACCCCCTGAATTCCCTTTTTTATACTGCCGATCACATACGAGTCAAAGCCTTTATTTTTCAAAAGCCCAATAGCCCTTTTCTCTTCTGCTTTCCCAATGACCAATATATAGCCGATACCCATATTAAAAGTCCTTCTCATATCATCCTCAGGGACATTTCCAAGATCCTTCAACATCCTGAAAATCGGTTGCTCAGGCCATGCCCCTTCATTGACTACCGCCCCAAGTCCTCCCGGAATGATGCGGGGCAGGTTCCCGGGGATGCCGCCTCCGGTTATATGGGCCATTCCTTTAACGCAGATCTTCTTTTTTAAGGCTTCATATGCCTTTACATAGATCCTGGTCGGCCGCAGCAATTCCTCTCCCAACGAACGACCTGTTTCCGGGATTATCCTCTTTATGCTCATCTTCTTCAGGTCAAAAAATACCTTTCTGACAAGAGAGTAACCATTACTGTGCAGTCCGTTTGAAGATATTCCTATGAGGAGGTCGCCGTCCTTTATCCCACCCCCATTTATAATGTCTCCTTTTTCTACAACACCTACGGCAAATCCCGAAAGGTCATACTCGCCTCTTTCATAAAAGCCAGGCATCTCAGCAGTCTCTCCTCCAATGAGCGAACATCCTGCTTCAATACAGCCAGTAGTTATCCCCTTAATTACTTCCGCGGCTTTTTCAGGGTGAAGCTTTCCTGTGGCGAAATAATCCAGAAAAAATAAAGGCTCTGCGCCGCATGTCAGGATATCATTCACACACATGGCAACCAGGTCGATTCCGACGGTATCGTGACGCTCTGTCATAAAGGCTATTTTAAGTTTAGTGCCGACACCGTCAGTCCCACTGACAAGTACAGGATTCTTGTACTTCCTGAGATTGAGACTGAAAAGGGCACCAAAAGAGCCGATATCAGTCATGACCTCAGACCTGAATGTCTTTCGCACAAGCGGAGATATTATATCGACAAAACGATCTCCTTCGTCGATATTAACGCCAGCCTTCTTATAGGTAATTCCGCTTTTCTTCGCCATGTTGAAACTCTGCGGCAGGTACTACTCAAGTGCCTCTATTTTGCATAAAATGCATCCAAAGGGCAAGATTTTTTGACATGTTCCTCCGGCAACAGAAACGGGATGTTTCTGATACAATAGGATACATGGCTGTCATACTGGTAACAAATGACGATGGCGTGCATTCTCCTGGCATAATAGCGCTTTTCAGGGCGATGAAGGAGCTCGGCGATGCATATATTGTGGCCCCCGACCGTGAAAGAAGCGCTGCCGGTCATTCTCTCACACTTCACAGGCCTCTGAGGGTTGAAGAAATCAGAGAACAAGTTTACAGCGTCAACGGTACGCCTACGGACTGCGTAACACTCGGCATCAATAAAGTCCTACGGGAAAAACCGGCACTTGTCGTCTCAGGAATAAACAAGGGTGCAAATTTAGGCGATGACATAACCTATTCAGGAACGGTCTCCGCAGCCATCGAAGGCACAATATTCGGAATTCCGTCTCTCGCTTTTTCCCTGCCGTCAGATAAACATTACCATTATGAAACTGCAGCGTTATTCGCCCTGAAGATAGCTTCCTATGTGCTTGATAATTCACTCCCTTACGATACGCTACTGAATATCAATGTGCCGAACCTGCATATAGATGAGATCCAGGGTGTAAAAATAACGCGCCAGGGAAAGCGTGTCTATGACAATTCCATACAGGAGACCTATGATCCATGGGGAACTCGTCACTACTGGATAGGAGGCGGCAAACCATACTGGGAGCGAGGAGAAGATACTGATATGGAAGCAGTACAGTCGAATTTCGTGTCCATTACTCCAATCCACCTCGACCTTACAAATTATGATGCCCTGGCTTTTTTTAAGAAAAGATGGACCATTTCGGGAACCTGGAATGACATACGCAAAAAGATATGTCGTCATAATAGTCGGAGCCGGACCCGCAGGCATATTTGCGGCACTGGAACTCCTGAAGTCGGAGAAAAAACCGAGGATTCTCATCATAGAAAAGGGAAAGGATATCGTCAGAAGGGCCTGCCCGCTGAAAGTGAAGAATATAAGCTGCACTACATGTCGCGAATGCGATTTGTTGAGCGGCTGGGGTGGCGCAGGCGCATTCAGTGACGGTAAGCTGAGTCTTTCTCCTGATGTGGGTGGTTTTCTTTCCCGATATCTGGATAAGGATGAGGTAAAGGAGTTGATAGACTATGTCGACGGCATTTATGTCCATTACGGAGCTCCTGATCATGTTTTTGGAGACAATGCGGAGGACATCCAGGTACTCCAGAAGCAGGCCTCAATAAATAACCTTGTCCTTGTCCCATCCAAGATTCGGCATATCGGCACAGACAGATGCAGGGTCCTTCTGGAAAAGATGCATGACGATATCCGAAGGGACTGTGATATCCTGTTTCAGACGGACGCCCACAATGTCATTGTCCAAGACGGCGCATTCAGGGGGGTACGACTGCAGGACGGTACTGAAATCAAGGCGGATTTCCTCATACTCGCACCCGGCCGGGAAGGTTCACGATGGCTCGAAGAGGAGTCAAAAAGACTGAATCTCACCCTCTTGAAGAACCCTGTTGATATCGGAGTGAGAGTGGAGCTCCCTGCTCCAGTCCTTGAGCCGCTAACAAAAATCACCTATGAACCTAAGCTGTTATTCTATACAAAGCGATTTGACGACAAGGTGAGGACATTCTGCGTTAATCCCTATGGCGAAGTGGTAAAAGAATACCTCAAGGGCATATGGACGGTTAATGGCCACAGTTATGCAGACCGGCGGTCGAATAACACTAATTTTGCGATACTGGTAAGCACTTTTTTTACTGAGCCTTTTGATGAGCCGATCTTATACGGCCGCTATGTAGCTCAGCTCGCGAATTTCCTCGGCAAGGGAGTTATGGTGCAGAGATTAGGAGACCTGCTGTCAGGAAGAAGATCGACACACGAACGGATTTCCAAGGGCATTGTGCGGCCGACCTTAACGGATGCGACTCCCGGCGATCTCAGCTTTGTTATTCCCTATCGATATCTCTGCGACATTATGGAGATGCTGGAAGCCCTTGACAGGATAGCCCCTGGTGTTAATTCAAGACACACGCTGCTTTATGGCGTAGAGGTTAAATTTTACTCCATGCAGCTAAAGTTAACCGATGCGCTTGAAACGGAGATTCCGCATATATTCGCGGTTGGCGATGGAGCAGGGGTAAGCCGTGGGCTCATCCAGGCGTCTGCTTCGGGAGTCGTAGCCGCCAGGGAAATACTGAAGAGCCTGTAAAAAAGCCATGGAATTTAAAGACCTTAGGGAGTTGATGGTAGAGTCCCAGCTGATTCCGCGAGGAATCAGGGATAAAAGGGTTCTTGATGCCATGAGACGCGTGCCGAGACACCTTTTCGTTGATGACTCCATGCAGCACATTGCCTACGATGACATGGCCTTGCCCATCGGAGAGGGTCAGACGATTTCCCAACCTTATATGGTTGCCGTCATGACAGAACTTCTGGAACTGCATGGAAAAGAGAAGGTGCTCGAAATCGGGACCGGGTCAGGGTATCAAGCTGCTGTTTTAGCCGAACTAGCCCGGGAGGTATATACCATAGAACGTATGCCGATCCTTGCAGAGCGTGCTGAGACCAAGTTCCAGGACCTTTTCTACAGGAACATCCATGTGAGGGTAGGTGACGGCACATTAGGATGGTCCGAAGAGGCTCCGTTCGATAGGATTATTATAACTGCCGGCTCCCCTGCAGTACCGGAGCCGCTTATACAACAGCTTTCGATAGATGGAATCCTTGTCATTCCTGTTGGAAGTCGTTATTCCCAGCAACTCTTAAGGATAAGAAAGACAAAAGACGGCACGGCAGAGGAATATCACACCCCATGTGTTTTTGTCCCCCTTATCGGCACGTATGGCTGGACTGGCGATCAGTAGTCGCCTGCTTACAGCCGGTGCCGCTGATAACCAGATTATAAACCCTGACCTGATTCGCCATCAACTTTGCAGGGGGATGCATTCGAGCGGATTCAGCGGGCCTCGGAGTCCCGATCTGATCGGGACGTGAATGAGCGACAATGCTATATCCGCGCAAATTCCGGTTTTCTTGATGGTGTATTGGGGAATCCTGCCCAGTTGCTTTATGCGCGGATTTTTCATATTATTATCCATGTTCATATTATGCATCGCGAAAGAGAGAGTTGGAGGTATTTTCCGGTGAAAAAACCCTGGTCCGGCAGATTTAGACAGAGGACTTCTGAATCCGTAGAGGCGTTTACGGAGTCCATCTCTTATGACAAGAGGCTCTGGAAACATGACATAAACGGAAGCATAGCCCATGCAAAAATGCTTGCAAAGCAGGGCATAATTCCAGCGAGGGATGCGGAATCTATAATAAAAGGCCTGAAAGAAATTGCGACGGAGATCAAGTCGGGGAAATTCAGGTTCAGCAGTCAGCTCGAAGATATTCATATGAATATTGAGGCCGCTCTTGCAAAAAAGACAGGACCTGCGGGAAAAAGACTTCACACTGCAAGATCAAGAAACGATCAGGTGGCGCTTGATCTGAGACTATATTTAAAGGAAGTGATGGGCGAATTAATATCCCTTATTATTAAACTGCAGAAGACTCTTCTTCTGTTGGCCGAAGAACATATAAGCACCATGATGCCCGGGTATACCCATCTCCAAAGAGCGCAACCGGTTTTACTTTCACACCATATCCTGGCGTACGTTACTATGCTCCAAAGAGACAGGAATCGCTTTGAGGATTGCATGAAACGAACGGACGTGCTTCCTCTCGGCTCCTGCGCTATATCGGGGACTACCCTCCCAACCGACAGACAGTTTCTGGCCAAGGAACTGGAATTCAGGGAGATCTCCGGCAACAGTATCGATGCCGTATCTGACCGCGATTTTGCAATAGAATTTCTCGGTTGCTCGTCGATAGCCATGATGCACCTTTCAAGATTCGCGGAAGAAATTGTGCTCTGGTCAACTGAAGAATTCGGTTTTGTCGAACTATCGGATACATTCACAACAGGATCGAGCATCATGCCCCAGAAGAAAAACCCGGATGTGGCGGAACTCATTCGGGGAAAGACGGGAAGGATTTTTGGAAACCTTATTGCGCTCCTGACTGTCATGAAGGGTTTGCCATTGTCATATAACAGGGATCTCCAGGAGGACAAACTTCCGGTCTTCGATACGGCCGATACGCTCAGGGCCTGTCTTTCTGTTCTGAACGAAATGCTTTCTGAAATGCGCTTCGACGTCAAAAGGATGAGATCTACTGCGGGAGAGGGTTACTCAACCGCAACTGATATCGCGGAATATCTGGTCAAAAAAAATATTCCCTTCAGAGAGGCCCATGAGATAACTGGAAAGATTGTTCTTTATTGTATCGCCGGTGAAAAAAGCCTGGACTCACTATCGCTGTCGGAGTTCAGATCCTTTTCCCCTGTCATTTCAAAGGACATATTTACCCTGCTTGACCCTGCAGTGTCAATAAAGTCCCGTTCTTCCTTTGGCGGCACATCGCCCTCGGAAGTCAGGCGTCAGATCAAATTATTCAAAAAGATCCTTTCTTGACGAATGAGAACATGTGGCGGTTTTACTCCTCTTTATCCGTGAAAAAAGTTTCGACTCACCTCCTGCTTCTCAGCATGTTTGTCCCGTTATTAATTATCTCTTCCTGCGGCAAAAAAAATGTACCAACACTCAAATCACTTGATAGCCCTCTTCCGCCCACTCTGCTTTCAGCGTTTCACAGAGAGGACGGTATTATCGTTAAGTGGGAATTTCCTGAAGGCGGGGAAGCATCCATATCCGGTTTTGTTATAATGAAATCGGCGGGATCTGCCTATGAAAAGGTCGCCTTCATTTCGCCTGACATGAGAAACTATGCAGACAGATCATTTAGTTTAGGGACTCGTTATGCTTACAAGATCCTTTCTCAAGGCATTGCCGGCATACTTAGCACTGATTCTAATATCCTGGCACTATCGCCCTCCAGTGTTCCATCTCCGCCCCGGAAAGTTTTTTTGAAAATCAAAGGCGCCTCACTTGTGCTGTCCTGGACTGATGAAAACCATAACGTCCTTTACAACATTTATAGGAGTTATGATAAGGGAAGGTATAGTCTGTCGCCAATTAACGAAAAACCTCTGTCCGAGAGCATATTCACCGACCTGCTGGATACGAAGAGACCGGTTTATTACACTATCAGGTCTCTAAGAGGAAGCGATCACCGTGACGAGAGCGCTCCGTCTGATGAAATTATTGCAGATCCCGGGGAATTCGTCCCCTCCCCTGTTTCGGGTGTATATTATTTTACGACCAGGGAAAGAATTTATCTTTCATGGAAAGAGCCTGACGAGCCATGGGTTCGGGGGTTCAGAATATACAGGAAGCACGGCGACGGTGACTATACCCTTATTGGAGAAACCCAGATACCATCCTTTATTGATTCTGAAAATCCTCATATAAAAAGGGACTATCTCATCACTTCAGTGGGTCCTTCGAGAGAAAGCCCTGCGACTGAAATGCGTGGTGTGGTTTTTTTAGGAGATAAAGGGGTAAGTGAATAAGAGACATCAAAAAAATCCCTTGCGTAAGAGTGCTGAATCTGATGTCCTTAGTCCGAAAGACAATCTTGAGGAAAACGCGGCGGAGCGCACCAGACAGTTCACATCGATCAATGAAAAGCTGCAGCAGGAGATCAACGAGCATAAGATTGCAGAGGATGCACTCTGGAAGGCCATAAAACGGGCTGAAGAAGAAAAGGCCAAATCTGAAGCGATAATTGCTGCTGTGGGCGACGGCATCGTCATTCAGGATACACATTTCAGAATCATGTATCAAAATCAGATCCATAAGGATTTAGTCGGCGATCACTCCGGCAAACACTGCTATTTGGCATATAGTCTGGGTGAACATATCTGCAAAGATTGTCCCATGGAGATGACGTTCAGGGACGGCAGTATTCACACTTCTCACAGGCGTATCGCTGTTGCACAGGGATTCAGGGAAATAGCAATGACCGCGTCTCCTCTCAGGAATTCAGCAGGAGACATCGTTGCAGGCATCGGCGTTATCAGGGATATCACCGATCAGATAAAAATGGAAGATGAACTGCGGGATCATCGCGACCATCTTGACTTTATGGTAAAGGAAAGGACAGCCGAACTCATAAAGGTCAACAAGGAACTCAGGACTGAAATCATGAGACGCATACAGATGGAAAAGGATCTCATAGAGAGCCAGAGGTTTGTTCACCGGATAACGGATGCAACTCCGAATATACTGTATCTCTACGATGTCGTTGAAAACCGTATTGTATATGTCAACCCTCAGATATATGATATCCTGGGATACATGCCTGATGCTGTAAAGAAGATGGGAAGGACTTTTATTGAAAGCGTGCTTCATCCTGATGACTCCAAAACCTTTGAATCCCTGCGCCAGCGTTTCAACCATGCCAAAGATGGAGAAATTATCGAGGTCGAATATCGGATGAAAAACTCCTCCGGAGAATGGAGGTGGTTTTACAGCAGAGACGTAATATTTAAAAGAACGCGCGACGGCCTTTTAAAGCTGGTCCTCGGCATAGCGCAAGACATCACGTCAAGAAAGAAAACGGGGGAAGAGCTGAGGGAGTCCAGGGAGCAGCTAAGAAAGCTTCTGGCGCATGTCCAGTCTGTCAGGGAAGATGAGAGAACCCGCATCTCGAGAGAAATCCATGATGAACTCGGGCAGTCGCTCACTGCCCTGAAGATGGATATTTCCTGGATAATAAGGAGACTGGCCAAGGACCAGGAACAGATCCGTGATAAGGCCTCTGCAATGTCGAGGCTGATAAACGATAACATTCAGACAGTAAAGAGAATATCAGCAGAACTCAGGCCAGGCCTGCTGGATGACCTTGGTCTCACTGCAGCACTTGAATGGCAGGCGAATGAATTTCAGGAGAGAACAGGGATCAGGTGTGAAGTCCTCCTCAGCCCTGAAGACATTATTCTCGACCGCGACATCTCCACCGTAATCTTTAGGGTATTTCAGGAGACTCTGACAAATGTGGCCCGTCATGCGAAGGCAAAAAAAGTCACTGTTTCCCTGACAAGGACAAAAGATTCCATCTCCCTGCAGGTCAGGGATGACGGCAGGGGTATAGAGGAAAGGCAGATTTCCAGTCCCAAGTCCATCGGACTGATAGGGATGAAAGAGCGGGTCCATTTTTTTGGAGGAAAGGTGGCGATTCGCGGGTGTAAAGACCTGGGGACGACAGTTGATGTCTGCATCCCTTTTAGTGAGACAGCCGATGCAGGAACATAATGAATCAGTTACGGAACAACAGCATGGAGTATGAATGATTAGAATTCTGATCGCCGACGACCACACCATAGTCCGCGAAGGTCTCAAGCAGATTCTCGCTGAAACCCCCGATATGATTGCGACGGGTGAAGCATCAAACGGCCAGGAAGCGCTAGATAAGGCAACAAAGGATGACTTCGACGTGCTGCTCCTGGATATTTCGATGCCGGGCAGAAGCGGCCTCGACATTTTGAAGCAGCTTAGGACTGAAAAACCCCGTCTGGCAGTCCTCATCCTGAGCATGTATTCGGAGGAGCAGTACGCCATCAGAGCCCTGCGCGCAGGGGCGTCGGGATACATGACAAAGGAGAGTGCTCCTGACGAACTGATTGAGGCGATCCGGAAGGTCGCCCTTGGGAGGAAATATGTCAGCCCTTCCCTTGCTGAAAAACTGGCCTTTAACCTCGAAGCAGGCAGTGACAGGCTCCCTCATGAGAGTCTCTCCGACCGTGAATATCAGGTCATGTGCATGATAGCATCTGGAAAAACAGTAAAAGAGATAGCTGACGAACTTGCCCTGAGTATTAAGACCATCAGCACCTACCGCTCACGCATCGTGGAGAAGATGTGCATGTAAAATAATGCTGCGCTTACTCACTATGCCGTGCAAAACCGCCTTGTGTAATGAAGGAAGGACGAATCGATTGACATTGAAAATGTAATTGTTTTACTCTAGTGCAGACTTATTGCATGCCTATCCCATGAAAGAAAAGATACTGAAGGAATTCAAAGAAAGCATTTCCGTAAAGGAAAGTTTCATACAAAACCATGTTGAAGCTATTCTGGAAGTGGCCAAGACTATTGCTCATACATTCAACGAAGGCAACAAGATTATCCTATTTGGGAACGGCGGAAGCGCCTCTGATGCTTCCCACATAGCCGGAGAATTTGTCAACCGCTTCAAAAGAGAGCGGCCGGGTCTTCCCGCAATATCCCTTAATACCGACATGGCTGTCATAACATCGATAGCCAATGATTACGACTATTCCGAGATTTTCGCCCGGCAGCTCAAATCTCTGGCAGTCGAGGGAGATCTGGTCATCGCCATCAGCACGAGCGGCAGTTCTCCAAATGTTCTGAAGGCCATGGAAGTGGCCAGGAAGAAAAAGCTGAAATCTGTTGTTCTCACGGGCACCAAAGGAGAAAAACTCGCTTCGAAGGCGACATATGCCTTTGTGGTTCCTTCAGATAATACTCCCCGAATCCAGGAGACGCATATAACCCTGGGGCATGTCCTCTGCCTGATGGTCGAAGAAATTCTCTTTGAAGAACCAAGGAAGAAATAGCCCTGAGCTGAAGATACTCGGCATAGATCCGGGGAGTATTCACTGCGGATACGGGTTGATCTCATCAAACGGAAGGGTCCCGAAATACATAACATCCGGCAGGATCTCTCCCCCTGCTGCACGACCCCTTTCGTACCGTCTGAAATGCATTCATGAAGCCCTTATGGAGATTATCAAGACCTTTCATCCCGATACCGTATCAGTCGAAAAAATATTCTTTGCAAAAGGAGTGAAGGCAGCTCTCAGTCTCGGACATGCCCGCGGAATCATTTTGCTCGCGGCAGCGTCAGAGGAGGTTGAGCTGCACGAATACAGCGCCCTGGAAGTGAAAAAGGCGGTTGTCGGATATGGCCGTGCTGAAAAAAGACAGGTCCAGGAGATGGTGAAGGCTATTCTGAATATTAAGGGTGAACTTTATCCTGACAGCGCAGATGCCCTCGCCCTTGCCCTGTGTCATATGAATACGATAAAATTCAGTGACATGATAAAGAATGAGAGCAGGACATGAATGCTGCCGGATATGGAACAGTCGGGAAGGACATAAGATTGCAGGAATATGATAGGATTTCTTAAAGGAAAGCTGGCATCGAGGCGGCCTGATAACATCCTGATTGACGTTCATGGAGTAGGGTACCAGGTCCAGGTTCCGCTCAATATATTGACCCGTCTTCCCGAGGAGGGTAGTGAGGTATTCCTCCACATATACACTCATGTCCGCGAGGATTCGCTTCTTCTTTTCGGATTTTCAACGGAGGATGAGAAAAAGGTATTTACAACTCTCCTGGGGATTTCCGGCATTGGCCCCAAGATGGCCCTGAACATCCTTTCAGGGATGTCCCACGAGAATTTTCTGAAGGCGATAGAAAAAGAGGACGTCGCGCTGCTGTGCAGCATACCGGGACTTGGGAAAAAGACGGCGCACAGACTGATTCTCGAACTAAGAGAGAAACTACCCTCATCAACAGGAACGCAGGATCGGGTATTCGACGATACGCTGTCTGCCCTTGTCAATCTCGGGTATAAAAAGAGTGTTGTGCAGCCTCTTCTCGAAAAAACGTACAGGCACGGTGTTCATGACATCGAAGGCCTGCTGAAAGAATCCCTGAAGCACCTGACAGGACATGCCGGAGAATAGCCCCGTTCATAAAAAGATGACTGAAAGCGACCGGCTGATCAATCCGGATATAACGGATGATGAGATATCTCTTGATACAAATCTCAGACCCTCCTCGCTCGACGACTTCATCGGACAGGACAAGATACGAGCTAATCTCAGCATCTTCATAAAGGCATCAGGCCAGAGAAGGGAGACCCTTGATCACATCCTCTTTTGTGGTCCGCCCGGACTGGGAAAGACCACGCTTGCCCATATCATATCAACCGAGTTGAACGTCAATCTCAAGACCACATCGGGCCCTGTGCTTGAAAGACCTGGCGACCTCGCTGCGATCCTGACAAACCTTTCCGACATGGACATCCTCTTTATCGATGAGATTCACAGGCTGCCCAGAATTGTCGAGGAGGTTCTTTACCCTGCGATGGAGGATTTCCAGCTTGACATCATTATCGGCCAGGGGCCAAATGCAAGGACGCTGAAATTGAATCTCCCCAAATTTACTCTTATAGGTGCAACTACAAGGACGGGCTTGCTTACATCTCCCCTGCGTGACAGATTTGGCATAATCGATCGTCTCAGCTTTTACAATCCTGAGGAACTCAAGCAAATAGTTCTCAGATCGTCGCATATAATGAAGATCCCCATTGAAGATGATGCTGCATTTGAAATTGCAAAACGCTCCAGAGGCACGCCCCGAATTGCCAACCGCCTCTTAAAGAGGGTTCGTGACTTTGCCCAGGTGCTTGGGGATGGAAAGATTGATCTGGATATAGCGAGAAAATCTCTCCTGTCGCTGGAAGTTGATCAAAAAGGGCTCGACGAAATGGACCGTAAACTGCTCCTGACGATCATAGACAAATTCGGTGGCGGACCTGTAGGGATCGAGACCATTGCTGCATCGTTGCGCGAAGACAAGGAGACGATCGAGGATGTCTACGAACCTTATCTGATGCAGGAAGGCTTTCTCGAAAGAACTCCGAGGGGAAGGCTCGCAACGAGAAGCGCCTATGTGCATCTATCCAGGGAAGCGCCTCAGGGACTCTTTTAAGGATTACCGCAGAGTGAAGATCCTGATGCACATCTGTTGTTCGAACTGCGCCATCCTGCCGCTCGAAACCTTTTTAGGCAGGGGCATGGAAATTAAAGGCCTCTGGTTCAATCCGAACATACATCCCTACACTGAATACAGGAGCAGGCTTGCATCACTTAAGAGACTGCAGACCCTGTGGCATTTGGATATTGAATACCTTGACGACTATCCCCTCGAAGCCTTCCTGAAGTCAATAGCTGATAAGGGTCCGGAGAGATGTTCGTATTGCTATGCCATGCGGCTGGAAAAGACGGCTGAATCGGCAAAGCAGATGGGCATCAGCACATTCACCACTTCTTTGCTTGCAAGTCCTTATCAGAAATTTGATAAGATAATAGAAATCGGTAATGCCGCAGGCCGGAAATACGGCGTGCAGTTTTTCGCTGAGGATCTCAGATCGGGCTGGGTCATTTCAAAAGACCTTGTCAGGGAGTTTGGACTCTACAGGCAGAAATACTGCGGATGTATCTACTCCGAAATGGAGAGATATTTGAAAAAAAATAGATAGTTCACACGTACAGATGATTGAATATTTCCAGCATATTGGACGCTCCCTCATAGGATTAGGAATTCTCATCGCGGCAATCGGTGCGGTTTTCCTGATTTGGGGGAAACTTTCCTGGCCAGGCAGGATACCGGGAGATATACTTATCCAGAAAAAAAACTTTACATTTTATTTTCCAATAGCGACTTCTATATTAATAAGTATCATCCTTTCCCTGATATTTCGGCTATGGTCAAAAAGATAATTATTTTAGCGTTTATTGCTTATAGCTTACAGATTACAACTAATAGTCTTTTTGCTTCCGGCGCGCAACACTATATCCGCGTGGCGATTATACAGAATAGCCCTTCGATAAATCTTACTGTTAGCGGCCCATTTGAAATATCAGATTTATTGACAAAAAAGCTTATCTATAACGGTAAGAATATCAGAAATTCAAGAGTCTGGATAGATACCGGAGGAATTAATATATCTGGCTTAAAAATCAACTCAGCGAAAATTCAAATTCTCGCTAAAAATAAGGCATCAATTTATATAAATAATCGTCGTTTCCGGGGAAATATTAACATAATAGCTCAAGAGGGTTCAAGACTTGTTGTAGTAAACGAACTTGATATTGAGGATTATCTAAAAGGGGTTTTGTATCATGAGATTTCTCACACCTGGCCATTAGAGGCAATTAAGGCGCAGGCAGTAGCGGCGCGCACCTATGCCTTATATCAAGCCAGTATTGGTAAAGATAAAGATTTCGATGTAACATCTGATATTTATTCTCAGGTTTACGGCGGCAGGAC
>JACRHE010000179.1 GCA_016217695.1 Nitrospirota bacterium
CTTTTTCCCATCGACCATATGCTCCTCTACCTTCGCTATATTATGGGCTACATCGTAGATCAGACTCATCCCAAGTGTCCGGGGAGCGGCGCCCAGGACCTTCATGAAGGCCTCCCTGGTCCAGTGCATGATACACTGTCTGTTGGCCCAGGCGTAGTTTGCAGCCGCCCTCATTGCCCCGAGATAATCCTGGGCCTCAGGGCTGTTAAAGGGCGCGCAGGCAAGCTCCCTGTCATAGAGTTCTATACGATATTTCTGCGCAGCGCGTTCCATCACCTCGAGAAAGTCCGTGCATACCTGATGACCGAAGCCCCTTGAGCCTGTATGGATCATCACCGTCATCTGGTCTTTGAACAGGCCGAGGCTGTTTGCCGCCTCTTCATCATAGATCTCGTCGACATATTGTATCTCCAGGAAGTGATTGCCTGATCCGAGGGTGCCCTGCTGGGCCCTGCCCCGTTCATAAGCCCTGCGGCTGATAAGAGAGGGATCAGCGCCGTCGATACGTCCGCCTGATTCTATCCGCTCTATATCCGACTGCTCCCCGAGACCGTTCTCTACAGCCCAGACAGCGCCCTTTAGCAGTATCCTGCGTTCGTCGTCAGGTCCCAGGCGTATCTTGCCCTTTGATCCGACACCTGAGGGAATCTCCTGATAAAGGACCTCCACGAGGTCCCTGATCCTCGGGAGAACCTCTTCTTTTCTGAGGTTGCTCCTGAGGAGGCGTACGCCTCAATTGATGTCGTAGCCGACACCCCCCGGCGATATTATGCCCTCGTCAAGGTCAAAGGCCGCAACCCCGCCGATCGGAAATCCATATCCTGTATGGATATCGGGCATTGCGGTCGAGGCCCTGACGATGCCGGGCAGGGTGGCGACGTTTGCCACCTGGTCTATGCAATGGGTTTCGAGATCCTTCTCCAGGATGCTGTCCACATAGATGATGCCGGGGACACGCATGCCGGACTTGTAGTCGGTCGGCACCTCAAGCCTTGTCTCATCGATTCTTCTCAGCCTTTCAATGGTCATAAGTTGCTCCTTTCTTGATCAGATGTCAAAGATAACCTCCGCCTCCCATAAGCCGTTTTTTTTCTCAAGGCGCAGCATGTGATAGGTTGCGGCCTTTAGCAGCAGTCGTCTTTCATGTCTCTCAGGGTCGAATTCCTCTCCTGAAATGGTTGCCTCAAGACTGCAAGCTCCACTAATGCCTGGGGTTTCAGCCTCAATCTTCATGCCCCGGATTATAATCATTTTTGCGACGAAGCCGTATGTGTCAAAACGGAATATGAGTTCGTTCAGCCATGAAACAAGGAGCCTGTCAGGGGCTTCGTTCGTTATTGATATGTCGAGCTGTTCCTTTTCTCTGACTGCGTTCATATCCGTGATAAGACTGTACATGCCCTGAGCCGCATGGATGAACAGATCCTCCAGGGTTGATCCAAAGGCCCTGACTCCGGCATCGCCTGAGATATCGAGCAGTTCAAACTCATTCATATAACCTAAGAGTAACATTCAGGGGGGCCTCAGTCAATGTAACGAAAAGTCATGAGGAGACTTTTCCATCACGGTTCACAATATACCTTGCAGCCGCATGAATATTTTCAGTGGACGGCGGCAGGCGGCCCGAGAAACCTTTCGCAGCGATTCCTCACGGCATCGGAAGCCAGTCCTGAGAAACGTTAGGGGAAGGTCACTTCTGCCGAAGTTTTGCTTTTACGACACCATGCCCTCATCAAATCATATCGCCTTGAAAGGCTTTGAGGGGAGTCTGCCGCCGTCATATGCCCTGCTTGACAATGATTCCGGATTTGATAGCATAAAAGTACACTACGCATAAAAAAAGGAGGTTGTATTATGGCAAAGAAAAGACCGGTTGAGTTTTCGGCGAAGTTTCTCAAGACGATCAAGGATTGGCAGAAGCTCGAGGATGAGACGATAAAGCATGCGGACGGTCTCCTGAAGAAGAGCAAGAACCGCCTTATCAGGATGACGATGGAGATGATCAAGCACGATTCCCAGAAGCACAAGGCGATGCAGCAGGCTCTTATCGACAGCATCACAAAAGAAGCCGTGATCCTGAGCCCGGAAGATCTTGCCGTTCTTTCAGACGGACTGAACAAGCATCTGGCTGCAGAGGCGAAATCCCTCGAGCTCGCAGACGAGGCGCTCAACAACAGTGAGCTCTTTGTGACCCGCTACATACTTTCCTATCTTATTGCCGACGAGCAGAAGCACCACAGCCTGCTGGGAAAGCTGAACGAGCTCAAAAGGGCGACTGTATTTGTTTCATAGACGAGAGGCTGAAAAATCTCCCCTTCCCCCTCTTTGCTAAAGAGGGGAATAACCTCCCTTCAGCAAAGGGAGGTTAGGAGGGATTTTACAAAAGGATGTTGTCATTATTTTGAGACGGTTAAGAACTGCGCCTGCCTGGTCTCATTTAACCGAGTTCATTTAATAAGGTCCTCCGGCAGTTCGAAGAGCACTTCTTTTTTCCGGAAGGGACAGACGAATCTCAGAGAAAGCGCAAAGAGTTTCATCCCCTCCTTATTCTTGTTCCCTTCCCCGTATTCCGGGTCGCCCATCACCGGAAAACCCGCCATCGCGAAATGGCGGCGGATCTGATGAAGCCGGCCGGTTTTGATTATCACGCTCACTTCCGAAATATTTCTCTCATGATCATATGAAAGGACCTCGAATTCAGTGAGGGCAGCCTTGCCATCGAGGGGGAATTCAATGACACCTCTTTTTCCTCCTGCGCCGGGATTTCCGATGACCTCAGCCATGTATCTCTTTATGATCTCATTTCTCTGAAACAGCCCTGAGAGCCTGGCAGCGGCGTCTCTGCTGTGGGCAAGGAGCATCAGCCCTGAGGCCTCCCTGTCGAGCCGGTGGATCAGAAATATCTGCCGCTGCCTTTTAAAAAAGAGCTCTGCCTGCCTCATCAGGGAACAGTGATCGCCGTACTTCGTGCCCTGCGCCAGGAGGCCGGGAGGCTTGTACCAGACACTGTACTGCCTTTCGTCGCTGAGACATATCGCCTCAGGCGGCGTAAGACCAAGAAGCTTTTCGTCGTAGTAAAGCTCTATATGATCTCCCTTTTTGAGCGGGGTCAGGGCCCTGCGCAGTCTTTCAAGGCCGCCTTTTCTTTTTTTGATCCAGACAGCGCCCTTGTTCATCGCGTCCTTCACCCTGCTTTTTGAAAGGCCTGTCTTTTCAGCAAGAAAATCGGGGGCGGACTGCCGGGAATCTGATTCCACTGTGGTTTTTAATGCGAGATTTTTCATGGATGCCCTATTTTAACATCCATGCCCCTTAACTGGGGCGGGGGGTGACTTTTTGCCTTAGTCGCTGGTATACTCACGCATGGTTACAACCTGTCCTGGATCAGGTGATGGGCAACCAGTTTGCCCCCATAAATATTACCCGAAATATTACCCGAGGTATTTAAGGGCATGACGTGAGAAACGCTTCCGCCGCCAAGATCACCCAGCCGGATGTACGGGGAGTCATACCCAGGAAGAGGCTCTTCCGGGTACTGGACAAGAGACCTAACGGCCCGCTCCTTTGGGTGACTGGTCCGCCTGGCTCAGGCAAGACCTCCCTCATCGCAAGCTATATCTCGGCGAGGAAGATCCCCACTCTTTGGTATCAGGTCGATGAGGGAGACGCCGACCTGGCTACGTTTTTTTACTACATGGGCATGGCCGCAAAGAAGGCCGCACCTAAAAAGAGAAACCCCCTTCCCCTGCTCACCCCTGAATACTTGATGGGTATACCGGTCTTTACCCGCCGCTTTTTCGAAGACCTTTGCGGAAGGGTCAAAGCGCCTTTTTTTATTATCCTCGACAACTACCAGGACGTGTCGTCCGACTCAGGCTTCCACGCAATGATCAGCCATGGCCTTGAAGCCGTACCGGAGGGCGTAAAGGTGATTGCATTGAGCAGGAGCGGGCCGCCGCCTGAGCTCTCCCGCCTGCGGGCCAACGGCGGGGTGGACCTGCTGAACTGGAATGACCTCAGGTTCAGTGTGGAAGAATTTGGCGAGCTTGTGAAGGGCAAGCGAATGACAAAACCGGACAAGGCGATGCTTAAAGACCTGTATGAAAAAACGGAGGGGTGGGTCGCCGGGCTGATACTCCTTCTTGAGCAGGCAGTTGAGGACCCAGCACGTTCTGGCGGGGGACGGCTTGCCGAGCTCTCCAATGAGGGGATATTCGACTACCTGGCCAATGAGATATTCCTCAAGACGGATAAGGCAACCCGTGAATTTTTGCTTAAGACATCGTTCTTCCCCGCCATCACCCTCACAATGGCCGAGGCCCTCACCGGAGATAAGGGCTCGGGAAAGATACTTGCAGAGCTGAGCCGGAAGCACTTCTTCACCGAGAGGCTCTCCTCCGCTGAACCGACGTACCGCTATCATCCGCTCTTCAGGTCCTTCCTTCTGGCCCATGCAGGGGACTTCCTGCCGGATGGGGTCCATGAAATAAGGAAGAAGGCGGCCGGATTATTGGAGGGGGCTGGCTTTGTGGAGGACGCTGCCGGTCTGCTTATAGCTGCTGGAGACTGGGCGGAGCTAGCGCGGCTGATCTGCGCCCGGGCGCCTGCGCTTATGGCGCAGGGCAGGGGCGCCATCCTTCACGAATGGATATCAGCCCTCCCGCCGGATATAATCGAGCAGTCGCCGTGGGTTCTCTTCTGGATGGGGACATGCCGTGCGGTCTTCAACCCGGTCGAGGGACGGACCTATTTTGAGAAGGCATTTCCGTTATTCGAAAGAGTGGATGATCCCGTCGGCCTTTTTCTGACATGGGCGGGGATCGTGGAAACTTATATCTTCGAATGGGCTGATTTCAAGCCCCTCGATCATTGGATAGCGGCACTTGAGAAGATTCTGGCCCGGCATGCCCGGTTCCCTTCGGTCGAGATCGAAGCCCGCGTTACCGGAAGCATGTTCCATGCCCTGGTCTACCGCCAGCCGCACCACCCTGAATGCACTGCGTGGAAAGATCGCCTGATTTCGTTGCTGGCAAGCGCGGCAGACGACCGTCAGAGGATTATGCTGGTCAGCAGCCTGCTCACTTATTATTTTTGGATAGGAGATTTTCCCCAAGCCAGGCTGCTTCTCGATTCATTTAGGCTTGAGCGGCGAAGCCGGGATTTCGATCCAATGCCGCTGCTTTTCCTGCGGGTATTGGAGGCTACATATCTTTGGTGCAGCGGGGAATTCGCGAAATGTCTTCAGTCCGTCAACGGCAGTCTCTCCATTGCGGAATCCAGCGGCGTTCACTTTCTTGATTTCGGCATCCTGGCGCAGGGCCTCTATAGTAGCTTGACAAATGGTGATGCGGCGTCCAGGGCTGACTTTCTGCGCCGGATGAAACCGCTGATGACTCCCGCCCGCCTCCTGGATGTCGCCCATTATCATTACCTGGCGGGCTGGGAGGCGTTACGCCGCAATGATATACCCCATGCTCTGGCCCATGAGAGACGAGCGGTGGCACATTCGGAAGACTCGGGGTCACCCTTTCCGGAGGCTATATGTAATATAGGGCTGGCCCACGTGCTGATAACCATGGGCGAGCATCAGGAAGCACTGCCACATATCGCCCGCGCACGTAGTATCGGGCGGGAGATGAAAAGCACGTATCTTGGATTCACGGTGCAAATAGCAGAGGCCCAGCTTGCCCAGGATCAAGCTGATGATGAGAAGTGTCTGGAACTGCTGAGTCAGGCCTTTTCGATCGGCAATAAAGAGGGTTTTTTCTATTTCGCAATGTGGGTGCCGGAAGTTATGGTCCGCCTGTGCGTAAAGGCATTGGAGGCTGCCATAGAGGTCGATTATGTCCATGAACTCATCCGAAAGAGTAATCTTCACGCCGGCGTTCCGCATGACGAAAGCGAGCATTGGCCATGGCCTTTGAAGATATTCACCCTCGGCAAATTCGAAATCATAAGAGACGGCAAGAAGTTGGAATTCAAGGGAAAGGTCCAGCAGAAGCCCCTTGCCATGCTCAAACTTCTGGTCGCGCTCGGCGGCAGGGAAGTCGTAGCGGAGCAGATTATCGATGCCCTCTGGCCCGAGGCTGAGGGCGACACGGCACATATCTCATTCAAGACAACTCTGCATCGTCTCCGCCAGCTGGTCGGCAGCGAACAGGCCGTAAGGTTACAGGAGGGACGCATCACCCTTGATGAGCGCTCCTGCTGGATCGATGCCGTGGCCTTTCAAGCCCTTGTTGAGAAGAGTGAGAACGGGGGATATCGCGACAGTTCAGGAACCAAGCGGGACCCGCAGGCGCTTCGGCGGCGGGCGATAAATCTTTACACCGGCGACTTCCTGCCCGGTGATGCGAAAGAGCCCTGGGCGATACGGATGAGGGAGCGGTTGAAGATGAAAGCGATTCGTTTGTTCGATGCTGACGGGCGATTTCACGAAGAGGAGGGGGCTTGGGAGAAGGCCCTGGAGTGTTATGAAAGGGCCCTGGAGATAAACGAACTTCATGAAGATTTCTATGAGAGACTTATGGGGTGCTATATGAAACAAGGCAAAAAGGCCGAGGCCCTGGCGGTCTACCATAGATGCAAAAAGGTCCTCTCGGCCGTACTTGGGATAGAGCCTTCTGCACGGACCGAGGATATATATAAAAAGATAAAGACAGCGCTGTAGAAGTCATACATTTGGGGGAGAAATAATGAGATTCCTTGTTGTCTTAGTTGCTATTATCTGCTTTTTTGTCCCATCTCAGGCGTACCCGGGCGGTCCGGTGCACGGCGCCAAGGGCTCTGCCATGGGCACGGCCTTCGTGGCGGTGGCCGACGACCTTTCCGCCCTGGCCTATAATCCCGCGGGACTTACGCAACGAAGAGGGACGAATATCTACGGGGGGACAACCTTTGTCATCCCTTCCACAAGTTATAAAGGCCCTTCAGGCGGGGAAGAAGAGACTGATTTTCAGATATTCTTCCCGCCCCACCTTTACGCCGCATCCGATTTCGGCACAAGGGATTTCCGCTTCGGCCTCGGCGTATTTTCGCCCTTCGGCATTGGCGGCAGGAAGTGGGACGAAAAGGGGCTGACGAGGTATCTCTCGACCGGGGACATGTTCGCTACGCTCTGGATCAATCCGACGGTTGCTTATCAGATCTCGCCCGCCCTTTCGGTAGGCGCCGGGCTCGAATATATGCTTTCCCGTCATACGGCAAAACGGATGATAAACCAGGCTGCGCTGGGACATTCCGACGGGGAAATGGAATTGAAGGCCTTTGGCGACGGATGGGGATATAACCTCGGTCTTCTCCTTACTCCACATGAAAAGGTCAGTGTAGGTCTTGCCTACCGAAGCAGGATAAAGGTAAAGCACGCTGGAGATATGAGGCTGCAAAATATCGCGCCGGCCCTCCAGCCTCTTTTCGGCGGCTCCGAATTCATCACCGACGTAAGCGCGCCCGCTACCTTTCCCGACATTCTTAGTCTTGGAGTGGCTTACAGGCCTGAAAAGGAGTTGACCCTTTCCTTTGACCTGGAACAGGTGCGCTGGTCGAGCTTCAAGACTGCGGAGCTTAATCTCGATAACGAGGTCCCCCAGGCAGGCATCACCAGTGCTTCGGCGCCGCTTGACTGGAAGGATGTCTGGACCGTCAAATTCGGGGCTGAATACATGCTCACGGAGAAACTGGCCATAAGGGGTGGCTATGCATATGTTCCGACCCCGGTCCCTTCTCACACTATCGAGCCGGGCAATCCGGACGCCACCCAGCATAACTTCAGTCTCGGCGCCGGATACAAGAAAGATAAGTTGACCTTCGATTTCTTCTATATGGCGGGGTTCTATCAAAATAGAACCACCGAAAACGCCATTCTCACAGGGCGGTATGAAAACTTCGTCCATTACACAGGAATTAGTCTTGGATATGGATTTTAATCAGTAATTGGATCGAAAGCCGGGCCTTTCCGCTCACTAATTTTTCTCTTTCCCCATATGTATCCAATCCGTAACCTCCCCTTTGGTAGTGTACCTGCACACGGGAAAAGCATCTCCCACTGAAAAGAGGAATCACTTGAAGAGCTATATCATACGCATCTGCCGCCATGAGCAGGACAACACCGGACTGCTTGTGGGTGTAGTGGAAGACCCTGAAGGTGAAAAGAAGAAGCGCTTCAGCAGCATGGAGGAGCTGTGGAAGATACTGAATGAACCCAAGACCGAAGGAGTCCGGGCACTAGGACGAAAGGTAAGACAAAACAAGGGACTGTGAGGGTTGAGCTCTAATTATCAGTGCTGCGGCTGCAAAACTTTTTTTGAAACAAGAACAGGGGGGCTAATGATGAAGGCTAATATGATCGGATGTGTTGTGATGGTTTTACTATTCCTTACGGGCACGGCCTCGGCGGTTACTCTCTTGCCAGCGGGTCAGCAGGGGATACCTCAATATGCAGCGGTAAGTTCTCCAGTCGCGGGCAGCGACCCCATGGCGATGAAACCGCTGGGAGTCGGTGCTGTGGCGGGTGGTGGCGACACGCTGGGCCTTCATGTGGGTTTCGATCAGTTTGCAGGGCCAGTGGACATCTATCTTGCGGTCAGCTCTCCGGCGCTGGGGCCGGATCTGCTCTTGCTCACAGAGACAAATGTGCATGTCTATTCGGCCTCCGCGCCGTTGCCGAGTCTGCGGTCGAATACAACAGGCCCAGTGGACATATCATTATTCGGAGACATTCCGCTGAACGCCCTTCCCGCCGGTACTTATACCATCTACGTTCTGGTCAGCCCGGCAGGAGATTTGAGCAGGTTTTACTTATGGAGTACGAGTTTTAACGTCCCGAGACCGTTTGTACTGGGGCAATTGCCTTTACCGTTGCCGATTACCGGCTCGCCGGACGAGATGACGGCGACCCTCGCTAAAAAGATCCTCGAGGGAGGAGACGATGCACTCCCAGCGCTAATTGCGGCTATTCTGGCTGCTGGATTTACAATCGAGCGTGATGGGGTAATACTCCATTCGCCAGTCGGCGTCTCTCAGGGCCTAGCTTTTCAGGCGTGGGAGATACAGGCGATGGATAAGCTCATGCGTAAAGGGCTTGTCATATCACTCGGGGCGGCGAGTGCGAATCTGGCAAGCACCACAGTCAAGACAACCGCGCTTCCTTTCGAGGCATTAATCTACGAAGGCATACGCGCTCATGCCGCGGGCACTAATCCTGCCATGCGGTTCTGGGCGCTGTTTATTCATGAACTGGGTTGGCAGAGCACAACTCCATACTCCATTATGGGAGACCCGACGCTTTCAAATGCAAATGTGAATGCGGTCCAAATGGCTTTTATTTTCAGACGCCTGAGTGGAGATCTGGCCGCTCTCTATAATGCAAACTCACCCGCATCGCCGAGCACTTCTCTTTCAGGGCGCAAAGCAGCTATGGATGCACAAGCCAGTTCGCCATGCGAAATGAACGGCTGGCGTGGCGAGGTTCTCGATTGGCAAGCGGCAATGGCAACGAGCGGATTTGGCGCTAGTATGGAAGTGCTTGCTGGTGCGGGCTTCACAGCGGCTGAAAATATTCAAACACTCACAGGCATCGCCAATATGGCGTCAGCCTATGTCAAGCTTATGCTGACATGGGTGGCATTCTCAGCTGACATGAGTATGGACCCGCCCGGGCCGTTGGAGAGGACAAAGTCCACGACTTCGCCTGGAGAGAAAAAAACTCTTAGCGTACATGTCCATCTGGATAAAAACGATAAAGATACGCAGGAGTGGGTGAACTGTATTCGCCCTGTGATTAACCGAATTGGACTTGATTTTGAGTTGGCCGATGATGGCGCGGCGAAGAATTCAGAGATTAATTGGGTGATCACAAAGGGCGGCACGAATACTGTCGGCGGTGTCAACTGGGGGATTGTCCAGTTTGTGGGCGGCAATCCTGTGGGTAACAACATGACCGATGCTTCAGGCATAGCACGGATGGACATCGAAGGGATAAAACAAAGCAAAGAGATAAAGCCATCTGCTCAACAGGTACGGAAAAAGGCGGCAGTAGTTGCACATGTAAAGCTCAAGCCCTCAGACATTTATCGCGATTTTAAGGATGCGAATTCCAATGTTGGATTTGGGTTCGATGCGCTTGGGGGCGCTCTCACGATGCCCGCTGAACTGATGTACAGGACAAACTGGATGTTCGCAGGCGCTCACAAGTTTGATGTCCTGGACTGGAGCGAGGTGGTTACCGGCAATATCCTAATTACCCAGGAAGGTAAGTCTTTCGCATCGTCTCCTACATCCAACTTTCAGGTTGCATATAAAGATGAACTCCAATGCCAGCTTACCACCGGAAGGTTTTCGCCTGCTTATAGCTACGGCGAATATACAAAAGAGTATGCGGAAATAAGCCTCAGGGGTTATTCAGAAAGGACCGCTGCCGTATCTTACAATTACTGGCTGTTTGAAAATGGCCAAGATGGTGATTACGAAGGATGCAACCTAATGCCCGGGTGTCCTTTCCATTGGGAACGTGCGGAGAGTGACCGGTTCACCGCCAAATATTATGCATTCGGCGATGGGACCCCCAGCCCCATAAAGATCTATCCCGATGGTCACTATGTTATAAGCGTCAATCCATACGGGTGGAGCGTCGACATGAAAGGTCCTTACAGATACAAAGCAATTAGAACGTCAACTGTACCGGGCGACCCCCCGGTTAGCACTAGTGAAAACAGCGGATCCACAACCAAGCGTACGGGGCCTCTTAAAATAGAGGTAACAGGATACCTTGACAGCAATGATCCGATGCGCTTGATTGGGCAGCAGACATTTCAGGAGCCCAAATGGGTGGATGGGGAAGGCTCTTCAATGCAGTTGCCAACAACAATTACCGTTGATTGGGATATTACACTGCACTGCACAGGAACGGATGTAATGAAGTGCAATGAGTGAGACAGTTTCTGATAGTTATTTAATGCCGTCGAATCGCAGCCGTCAAAGTGATCGAAGGGCAGTTCGCTGATAAAAGAGCGTAAATACTTGAGAAGAAAGAAGCAGGAAGTCAGATGAGTCAAACAGTGCTCCATGATTTTAACGGGGAGGAGGTTGTGTCTTTTAGGCGTGAATTGGCAGAAAGCTTGAGTACTCAATCCGGAGTACAGCAATACGCATCACTAAAAAGGAGGTAGTAAATGAAACGTTTAGCTTTGGTCTCACTGTTATCGATCTTTATTTTGTCGGGCCATGCCTTCGCGGCGACGACAACGGGTGTATGGAACATCAATGACTGGAACCCGGTAACCATGCACCAGGACGGCGCGACAATCACCGGCGAATATGCCGGCGCCGGAGGCGGCAATTTCGCCGGCACACTCGAAGGGAATATCTTTAAAGGTTGGTTTAACCCTAATGTACCTACTAATAATGCAAAATGCGGGCCGGATAACGCCTGGGGCGGGGTGATTAAGTTCGAGTTCTCCGCCGACGGCAAATCGGCTACCGGAGATCAGGGCAGTTGCTGGTACGACCATGATCACCTGGTGCCTTCATGGTTCCGGGGAGGCGCGCTTGTTTCAGGAAGCCCGATTTCCTTCAACGCTGTATCGACCGGTGATTGCAAGGCCACGTTCGATCCTCAGACCGGAAGGCTGCTCGTCCCCTGTGTTGAAATCATAGGGTATACGGGGTCGCTCTGGGTCGAGTTTTTCTACTCCGGCGGCGTGGTCTTCTCGTTAACCAGTTATGGAGAAAATCAGTAAAAGCTAACTTACAAAGAATATCACATGATCAGTTAAGGGCGTTTCATGTGCGGGCGGTGAAGATAGTCAAAGCCGGGAAATCTTTACCTTCGGCGCCTCCGGCATGAGTAACCCGCGACATGGTAAAGTCGGCGTAATAATAAGTATAACTTGTCGAACATGGGAGGCAGATTGAAAAGCTATATCATACGCATCTGCCGCCATGAGCAGGACAACACCGGACTGCTTGTGGGTGTAGTGGAAGACCCTGAAGGTGAAAAGAAGAAGCGCTTCAGCAGCATGGAGGAGCTGTGGAAGATACTGAATTCCAATACAAAAAGAAAAAGGGATTCCGTTAACAACACTGAGAGGGAAAGCATTCAAAGAAAGGGAGGTCAATTCAATGAAGAAGAGGGGTAGCGGGTTACGAGGGCTTGTAAAGGGAGAGAGAATTATTTCTCTATGCCCATTCATTTTAGTTTTTCTCATAGGTCTCGCATTTGCATTGGTGGCTTCATCAGCATCTGCGATGCCCGTGCCGTCGGGCGGGCAGTTTTTCATGTATGATGCGGGGGCATCACCGGTTGCCGTATCAGAGCCTTCAATTGCGCAGCCTGTCGCGCTGGGCTCAGTTACCGAGGCAGGAGATAAGATAAGCATTCAGGTCGGGCTGGAAGCCTTTGACGGCCCCGTCGATATCTATCTGGGGATTTATGCGCCGAAAA
>JACRHE010000016.1 GCA_016217695.1 Nitrospirota bacterium
CAGGAGTGTGATACCGGGCCTGAGAAATCCCACAGCTATGAGCATCGGGATTATCTTGTCATCAGGGATGTTGAATTCTTTTTTAATGCAGGCCTCATCAAAGCCGTCCATCGGGTGTGTTTCGAGACCCATGCCTTTTGCCGCCAGCATGACGTTCATGGCAAAAAGAGAGGTATTTTTCACCGCAAAGATCTTTCTTGTCAGGCTGTCTTCAGCGCCATAAAGATTCTTCGTCATTCCCGCATAAGTTTCTCTCATCTCGGGTTTCATATAGCCGAGTTCCTGCCAGCTGTCAAGGGCAGGACCCACATTTTCTTCAACCCCCTTCGGATCAGCAACCATGATCAGCATTATGGAAGCCTCTTCTGCCTTGGGCTGGTCAAAGGCGCATCGCCTCAAGGCCTTCTTCCTCTCAGGTTCTTTCACCACGATAACTTTCCAAGGCTGAAGATTAAACGAGGAGGGAGAAAGATTAGCAGTGGAAAGCAGCTCTCTTACCTTCTCATCGGGGATCTCCCTCTCCTGATCAAAAAAATTGATGGAACGCCGTTCCTTAATCGCCTGGATCACATCCATGTTGCCCCTACCTCCTTCCGGATTTTCGCTCTTTCTTAACGCTATCACATCAGGAAGGAATGTCAAGAGAAAAGGCTGCAGGATCGCTATTTTACTGGCTTTTACCCGGCCATGAAATAATATTAATTTGCTTTTCACTCCAACTTGTGATAAATAAATAAAACAGGGACAAATATATCTTCGGACAAAAATCAGGTTATTGAGGAGGTTATATGAAAAAGACTGTCGCGCTGATTATCATATTAACGTTGCTGGGACTGAGCTTCGGCTGCACTCCGTACCATTCTCAGGGAGCAGGGGCCGGCGCTGCGGTGGGTGCCTTCTCCGGTGCGATCATTGACAGCAAGAACCCCTGGAGAGGCGGAGTAATAGGAGGTCTTCTGGGGGCCATCCTCGGAGCTACCCTTTCAGACGTCTCTTACCAGGCATCGAGGGAGGCAGTAATGAGCGACCGTCCGGTGGAGTACAGGACGGAAGACGGGCGCGGTGTTTACCGGGCCGACCCACTCGAATACAACGAGAGGACAAAATGCAGAAAAGTTCATGAGAGGGTATGGGAGGAAGGCAGGCTTATCAAGGATGAGGTCCGCGAGGTCTGCGAAGGAGAAAAGCGGGAGAGGAGATATTAATTTTTTGACCTTGCGGTCATAATATGTATTCCGGAAGGACAGGCACTGCAGATAGACGGCCTGTCCTTTTTTAGGTTCTTTGTTGGGTGAGATCAGTCAGCTGGCTTTTTCTTCTTATTATAATAGTCCGGATAGAGCTTTACGCCGCACTCCGGGCAGATACCGTGCGTGAATTCCGTTTCTGAATGTTCGCTGATATACGATTCGATCTGCCGCCAGTAGCCCTTGTCATCCCTCACCTTTTTACAGGAAGCACATATCGGCAGCAACCCGCTCAATGTCTTCACCTTATCGATCAGATTTATTATCCTTTCTCCCGAGCGTATCCTGGCCCTGAGCTCATCCCATTCAAAGGGTTTTGTAATATAGTCATCAGCCCCGGCATCGAGCCCATTTATCGCATCCTCTGTTCTGTCCTTACCGGTCAGGAAGATGACATAGACATATCCGGCCTCTTTCATGGAACGTATCTTCCGGCATAACTCCAACCCATCCATGACCGGCATCATCCAGTCGGCAATCACCAACTTTATATTCTCTTTCCGGAGAATATCCCAGGCCTCCTGACCGTTCCTGGCAGGGATGATCTCATGGCCCCACTTATCGAGAGTCCGCTGAAGAAGTTGCTGGGATATATAATCATCTTCTGCAATGAGGATCTTCAGATCAGCCTCCCTTTTCAACCATATTCCTGATGAAATCTTCAAGCCGTGCAACCTCGGACTGCATTTCACCGGTCCATTTCGACATATCTGTCATGTCCCCTTCACCTGCCCTGTCTTCCATGTCCTGTGCCAGGGAACAGAGTCTGAGGGCTCCCAGGTTTCCTGCAGCGCCTTTAATCCCGTGAGCACATATCTCGATCCTGCCTGAATCCCCGCTGTTGACTGCCTCCACAAGTTTCCCTATCTGCTCCGGCACCATCTCCAGGAATTTACTGAGCATATCCCTGTAAAAGTCCATGTCGTTGTCGAACCGGCGCATGGCCGCGTTCATATCCACCGGCATATCCGCAGGGCAAGCTTGCACACCCTCTTTCCTCGAAGATTCCGGCTCAGTCGCACTGCTTATCGCCGGATCACGCGGAGGTTCCCCCTTGGCCGATCTTAGCCATTTTTCGATAACAGTGAACATCTCCTGGGGATCAACCGGCTTTGCGATATAATCGTCCATGCCTGCCTCGATGCAGCGTTCCCGGTCGCCCTTCAGGGCATGTGCCGTCATCGCTATGATCGTGCTACGAACGGAATCATCCTCTTTCTCCCTGATCCTGCGTGTCGCCTCAAAGCCGTCCATCTCAGGCATCTGGATATCCATCAGAATTATGTCATAGCGGTATGTTGAAACAGCTTCGAGGGCAAGGCGTCCGTTGGCAACGATATCAACGCTGTATCCGGCCTTCCTCAGCATGGTCGCAGTAACCTTCTGATTGACCTCGTTGTCCTCAACAAGAAGAATATGGCTGTTCTGAAACTTCATGTCCGTTATTGTATGGCGAGTTATAAGGGGAACAGTTTTTTCATCCCGGTGAAGTCCCCGGGTGCTTAGGACAGCCATTATGGTGTTCAGGAGCAACGACTGCTTGATAGGCTTTACCAGATAGCCTTCGCAGCCTATCTCTCTGAGGTGAGCTGCGTCTCCTCTGCTTCCAAGCGAGGTCAATATTATTACTGGAGTCTCCCTGATCTCAGGCGTATTCTTGACGATAATCGTCGCATGTTCGCCATCCATGCCGGGCATCTGCATGTCCAGCAGCAGCAGATTGAAAGGATCGTCTGCGTGAGCGGCATCTTTTAACGATGCGATGGCTTCAGCTCCGCTCGTAACAGATGAAACATTAAATCCGAAACTCTCGACCATCTTTTCGAGGATCTTCCGGTTAGTATTATTATCGTCTGCCACAAGCACCTTCAGGCCTTTGATATGAACAGGCATTTCTTCCCTTGCAGAATGCTCCTTCTGTTTTGCAAAAGTTAAATCAAACCCAAAACGACTCCCCTTGCCGATATCGCTGTCGACCTTCAGTCCTCCGCCCATCATGCCTACAAGACTTTTTGCGATGGACAGTCCGAGCCCCGTCCCTCCGTACATGCGCGTCGTTGAACTGTCAGCCTGGACAAATTCTCCGAAGATGACCTCCATCTTCTCTTTGGGTATTCCTATGCCGGTGTCGACCACGGAAAACTCTACGGTAGCAACGCTCTCGGTCTCCTGCACGAGTTCAGCCCTGATGATCACCTCTCCCCGTCCGGTGAATTTTATGGCATTGTTGCCGAGATTCAGCAGGACCTGCCTCAGTCTTCCCGAGTCGCCCATCAGAAGTGAAGGGACTTCGTGACTAACCACGCAGATCAGCTCCAGACCTTTCTCATGTGCCAGGGGCGCCAGGGTGTCAGCCACCCCTTCAACTGTCAGGCGCAGATTGAAGTCGATGACGTCGAGGATCATTTTGCCTGACTCTATCTTGGAGAAATCGAGGATATCGTTGATGATATTAAGGAGTTCGTAGGCGCTTTTCTGTGTGCTCTCCAGATAATCACGCTGCTCCGGTGTAAGGTTTGTTTCGAGGGCAAGGGTGGACATACCGATAACGCCGTTCATGGGAGTTCGTATCTCATGGCTCATATTGGCCAGAAATTCGGATTTTGCACGGTTGGCGCTTTCAGCCGCATCTTTCGCCCTCACAAGCTGCTTCCCATATTCCTCCAGGTCACGCGCCATTGTGTTGAAATAATTGCTCAACTCGCCTATCTCGTCATCACGCCTGACGTCCACCCTCGTATCCAGAGCCCCCTTGCCTATATTCACTGCAGCCTGTTTCAGCCTTGTGATCGGATAGGAAATGGAATATGAAATGTAAAGACCGATCGCAATGGCCAGGATAAATGAACAGAGGGAGATTACGCTCACAATAACAGTGGATTTTCTGACAGCTGACTTCACAATCTCTTTTCTCAGGGAGAGCTCCCTGTATTCGCTTGAGATTGCCGCATTGGTATTTTCGAGGAATATATTCTCAAGCTCCTTGAACCTCTCCTTAAACTCCAGGATCTCCCTGCCGCTGACACTCTGTCTCTTCAAGGAGATAATGGCGTCGCTGATATCCTGAAGCTCGCTGCCTGTCTCCTTTAACGTCCTGAGAAAACCGGCACGTTCTCCAGAGGATTCGATCACAAGCGACTCATAATCACGCATGGCGGTCTGATAAAGGGCCTTGCCCGAGGCTATCTGATCCTTTTCTTCCCGCTCTTCCAGAGGCTCCTGAACGGTCCTGCCGCTCTTTTTTTCGGACCTGATGAGGCCGTATCCGCTGGTTGAAGACACTATCCTGATGACTGAGAATCTGAGGTCATAAAGGGCATTGATAATAGGGAGGGTATCCCTGGAGAACCTGCTGAATTCCTTATTGACTATATCTATTGACCTGATGCTCCAGATAGCGGAAAAAACAGTAAACAGGGCGATGAGTAAATAGCCGAGGATTAATTTACTGCCTATCTTCAACTGACATTCCCTTTATATGTTCCGAGTGAAAGCCGTAGCTTGTGAAGCATTATATTATATATCTTATATGGCATAAAAAAGGGAAGACCCCTTAAATTAATCTTATTGCCGGCGCGTCAGGATAGTATCCCACAATCCACCATCAAAACTATACGCTATACGACCGGCGTCCATTACCGTCCCGCCGATGCGATACACGCCGCTGAATCCTCTCAAATGCAGTCCCCTCTCAAATTGATGGTGGATTCTGGTATCCGTGTACTATTGCAGAAGGTATAATAATGGACTAGACTTTTATGAGAGCATATCAGCGCCCCTGAATAAAAGGGTGCTGTTGCATCTGAATGTAATACTTATGATAAACCTGATAAGATCGCTTGGCGCATATTTCCTTTCAACTCTGAGGGGAATGGGACATATGTTCATCTTCCTGATGAACTCGGTCTATCTCATCTTCATGCCCCCGTTTAAATTCAATCTTTTATTAAGGCAGATACGCTTTATCGGCAACAAATCGCTCGTGGTCATCCTCCTCACAGGGGCCTGTACAGGCATGGTTCTGGCCCTTCAGCTCTTCTATATCCTCAGGAAATTCGGCTCCGAAGCCCTCCTCGGTCCCGGTATCGCGCTGAGCCTCCTGAGGGAGCTGGGCCCGGTTCTTTCCGCTCTGATGGTCACCGGCAGGGCAGGCTCGGCGCTGACGGCCGAAATAGGGATGATGAAGATCTCCGAACAGATAGACGCACTCACGGCAATGGCACTCAACCCCATACGCTATCTCATCGTCCCGAACATTGTCGGCGCTGTGATAGCCTTTCCCCTCCTTACCGCGATATTCGACGTCATCGGAATTTTCGGCGGGTATATGGTAGGGGTGAAGCTTCTGGGAATAAGCGCCGGGACGTATTTTTCACTCATGGAAAGTTATGTGGATATGCAGGATATCATGGTGGGTATTTATAAGTCCTTCAGTTTCGGGATCATTGTATCCTGGATATGCTGCTATAAGGGCTTCTATACGGGATATGGAGCTCAGGGTGTTTCAAAATCGACAACAGAGGCGGTGGTGATGTCCTCAATATTAATCTTGATCTGGGATTACTCTCTTGGCTCACTTCTCTTATAAAATCAAGCAGATTACGGAAACGGCCGAAGACTGCATGCCGCGGCGCACGCATGCCTTTTGCGCAACTCCAAAGTCAGGGAAAGGCCTATGATAGAAATCAGGGACCTCCACAAGTCTTTTGGAAGCCAAAAGGTCTTAAACGGCGTGAATATGACGATCATGGACAAAGAGGTAGTCACAATCATGGGCAAGAGCGGCTGTGGTAAGAGCGTCCTTATAAAACATATTATCGGCCTTCTCAGGCCTGACAGCGGAAAGGTCCTCATCGACGGGGTAGACATTACCGTCCTTGACATGAAGGAACTCGACACGGTGAGAGAAAAGCTGGGAGTGCTTTTTCAGGGAGGCGCGTTATTCGACTCCATGACGGTCTTCGGCAACGTGGCCTTCCAGCTCAAAGAAAAAACGAAACTTTCGAGAGGCGAGGTCAGGGACAGGGTCATTCAGGCACTGGAGGATGTGGGGTTGAAGGGCATTGGGAAGAAATACCCGGATGAGCTGAGCGGCGGCATGAAAAAAAGGGTTGCACTCGCAAGGGCCCTCATAACCGAACCTGCCATCGTACTTTTTGATGAGCCGACCACCGGACTTGACCCCATAATAACCAGTTCGATCCACAGACTTATCATGACCACTCATGAAAAATACGGCTATACGGCGGTAGTTATAAGCCATGAAGTCCCTGGGATCTTCGATATCACCAGCAGGGTCGCGATGCTGCATAAGGGCGAAATAGTCGAATACGCCCCGCCTGATGAGATCAGGAACTCCTCGAGTCCCGTGGTCAGGCAGTTCATAACAGGCAGCCTGGAAGGTCCGATAGAATCTTTAGACTAACGCATAAGGAGGCATTATGAAAAAATTCGATACTGAACTGGCTGTCGG
>JACRHE010000180.1 GCA_016217695.1 Nitrospirota bacterium
AGAGCGCTCATATGATTGGATATGAAAACAACAGGCCCTTCCGGTTTCCTGATATTCTCCATGCCTGTTATCCCGAGCCTCACCCCAACGTTCTCCAGCGCCCGCATAATATCGAGGCTGCTTGACGCCCATTCCGCGCCCCCGTAAACTCCCCTTAGCGCCCTCCTGCCGTTAAGCCATACTATACAGAAGACCTGGGGATAGAACATGAATTTTGGAGAGAGGAAGATTTTTGAAAATATGGAACGGCGGCGTTTCGGATCAGTTATATAAGTATCTTTTTCAGCGATCATTGATAGCACAGACACTACTTATTCATCGCCCACTTTTTTATCTCTTCCACCATGGCCTCTACAGTCGCAGTCTCAGGCATGATCGCTACCCTGAGACCTGCCTTTTCGATCGCCTTTGCAGTAACCGGCCCGATCACTGCTATGGCGACGTCATTGAGAAGCGCGTCCGCATCCTCTCCCATGATCTCCTTGAAGTTATGGAACGTGGCTGCGCTGGTGAATGTCGCGACAGTGACCCTGCCCTCTTTCAGAAATCTCCTCAGTCTCTTTCCGTGGACCTCAGGTTTAACAGCCCTGTAAGCAACAGGGACGTCGATCTCACCGCCCATCCGGCGCACCTCATCAGGAAAGACCTCCCTTGCGACCTCAGCCCTTGGCAATAAAAACTTCATGCCTTTTAATGAATCTGCTTCCGTAGCGCCTTTTCCGGCTTCCTTTATAAACGCCTTTATCAGGCCCTCTGCCCTGAACTCCTCAGGCACGAGATCGACCCTGATCCCGAACTTATTGACCTCGGCCTCTGTTTTTGAGCCTATGGCGCAGACGCGTATCCTGCCCAGTTCGCGGATATCCCTTCCTCTTTCAAAGAGTCTTTTGAAGAAATATTTCACGCCATTTGCGCTTGTAAATATCAGCCAGTCATAGCCTTCAATTTTATCGATGGCCCTGTCCAGTTCAGCCCAGGTTTCAGGAGGCACTATCTCTACCGTGGGGAACTGGATGACCTCTGCCCCGAGATCCTCAAGCTCCTCAAAACCCCCTGAGTGCTCCCTTGTCACCAGGATACGGTGGCCGAACATCGGCTTCTCCTCATACCATTTCAGCTCGTCCCTCAGCCTGACCACCTCGCCTACGACCATGACTGCGGGCGGCCGGATATCCTTTTCCTTCACAATATCCGCTATATCCTTCAGCGTGCCTACAATCGTCTTCTGGTCAGGCCTGGTGCCCCACCGCACAACAGCCACCGGGGTATCCGGAGACCTGCCGTTTTCTATGAGTTTTCCTGTCAGGAGATCGATATTCTTGACAGCCATCAGAAACACAAGGGTGCCGACACCTGTTGCAAGCCTTGCCCAGTCGATCGCAGACTCATCCTTTGTCGTATCCTCATACCCCGGTATCACGGCAAAAGACGAAGAGTAAAGGCGGTGAGTAAGTGGAATGCCTGCGTATGCCGGAGCTGCAACAGAAGAACTGACTCCAGGAACGATCTCAAAAGGAATCCCAGCCTTCGCAAGGACCTGTGCCTCCTCTCCCCCCCTGCCGAAGACAAAGGGGTCGCCACCCTTGAGGCGGCATACTATCTTTCCCTCCCCTGCCTTCTCGACAATCGCACTGTTAATCTCGTCCTGCGTCATCGTATGATGACCGCCGCGCTTGCCGGCATATATCAGCTCAGCATCGGCGCTTATATAATTCAGGATCTGGGCGTTGAGGTGAAAATCGTAGATCACGGCCTCTGCCTTCTGAATGCATTTCAGACCTTTTACCGTAAGAAGACCTATGTCTCCCGGCCCTGCGCCGACAAGATAGACCATGCCCTTTCTATTTTTCATAAGGTGTTTATTTTAGCACAAAAGCGAGATTGCCAGGCCTTTGATTTTAGACCATGCCGGTTAGTAAACTATATCTCCTGATGCATGGTCGCTCAGCTCATGACTAGTGAGCCCTCCATTACAGGAAAGATCAAACAAGGGAGGATTTATGAAATATCAGATAGGGAGACCCGGAAGGATAGTCGTCGTGAGGCTTGAGGACAGGGATGATGTTTTAGGCAGCCTGGTCAGTCTGGCAAAAAAGGAGGATATCCGCGCAGGGGTTGTCTATCTCGTCGGCGGGATGAGAGAAGGCAGCATTGTGGTGGGTCCTGAGAAGGACGAGTTCCCTCCGACCCCGGTATGGAGACAACTCGGAGAGAGCCACGAGGTAGTCGGGTTCGGTACGATATTTTGGCAGGGGGATGAACCGAAGGTGCATTTCCACGGGGCCTTCGGCAAAAAAGATATGGTGAAGGTAGGCTGCCTGAGAGAGAATTCAGAGACGTTTTTGGTGCTCGAGGCTGTTATTATGGAGATCGAGGGCGTTACTGCAGAGAGGGTGCTTGACCCAATATCAAAGATGGTGCTTCTGAGGCTGGACTGAGGAAAGCTTCTTCTCCCACTCCCATGCGGTCTTTATGATGTAGTCTATGTCATCACAGGCTGGTACCCAGCCGAGTTCCGCCCTGATCCTGGAAGAATCAGCTATCAGGTAAGGAGGGTCTCCTTCTCTCCGGCCCGTTTCGATCACCTTAAACTCAGCGCCGGTTACTCTCCTGACTGCCTCCACGATCTCCCGCACGGAATATCCCCTGCCATAGCCGCAATTGAATACCCTGCTTGAGCCCCCTGACATGAGATAATCCAGAGCGAGGAGATGGGCATCTATCAGGTCTCTGACATGGATATAATCCCTGATGCAGGTGCCGTCAGGCGTATCATAATCAGTTCCGAACATGGTAACCCCTTCCCTGCTCCCGAGCGCTGCCCTGATGGCAAGGGGTATAAGATGGGTCTCCGGATCGTGTCTCTCTCCAAGCTCCCCTTCGGGATCGGCGCCTGCTGCGTTGAAATACCTCAGAGAGACATATCTGAGCTCAGACGACCGGCTCGTATCTTGCAGCGCCTGTTCAGCCATCATCTTTGAGAAACCGTAAGGGTTGACCGGCTGGATGGAAACCTTTTCCGTAAGCGGTGTCTCAGAAGGATTGCCGTAGACTGCTGCAGTGGAAGAAAAGATAAAATTGTTTACGCGATATCTGAGACATGCCTCCAGGAGATGGAAGATGTTGGCCGCATTATTACGGTAATACATAAGCGGCTTCCTGACCGATTCTTCTACGGAGATGGAGGCCGCAAAATGGATGACCGCATCGAAACCTTCCTTGCCGAAGAGCCGACAGAGTTTCCCGTAGTCGGAAAGGTCACCTATAACCAGGCTGCCATAAAGGACCGCATCGCGGTAGCCTGAGGAGAGGTTGTCATAAACAACGATCTCATGCCCCCTCTCTCCGAGCCTCTTCACCATATGGCTGCCGATATAACCGGCACCGCCTGTAACGAGTATCTTCATAATGAGGTCAGTATCGCTTCCAGCTCCTTTTCCACCAGCGCTCTTATCCTGTCAAGGGAGGACTGACCGGTCGCCTCGAATCTGAGCACAAGGGCAGGCTGGGTATTGGAAGCCCTGACAAGCGCCCATCCGTCATCAAAATTTATCCGGGCGCCATCGAGGGTATTGACGTCATAACCCGAGAATACCTCTCTCATCTTCTCTATGACTATGAACTTCATAGCATCGTCGCAGTCGACCCTGATCTCAGGCGTGGAACATACTTCCGGCAGACCTGCAAGGAGTCTCTTTAAGCTGTAGGGAGCTCCGTTCTTTATTAGAATTTCCAGGAGCCTCAGGGTAGCATAAATCGCGTCGTCATATCCGAAATACCGGTCGGCAAAGAAAATATGACCGCTCATCTCACCTGCCAGAACCGCCCCTTCCTCCTTCATCTTCTTCTTGATAAGGGAATGTCCGGTCTTCCACATGATCGGGACACCTCCCTGCTTTATTATGTCGTCGTACATCACCTGGGAGCATTTGACCTCGCCGATGATCCTTGCGCCCGGAGTCAGCTTCAGGATATCCCGTGCAAAGATGATCATCAGGCGGTCGCCCCAGATGATCTCCCCTTCCGAGTCAACCACCCCCAGTCTGTCCGCATCGCCGTCATAGGCGATGCCGGCATGGGCATTGGTCGTCCTTACCCTGCTGATCAGCATCTCAAGATTCTCGGCGACCACAGGATCAGGATGATGGTTCGGGAATCTGCCGTCAGGCTCGCAGAAAAGCCTGATCACCTCCGCACCGAGACCCTCGATGACAGCAGGGGCTATAAGCCCTGCTGTTCCGTTGCCTGCATCGAGAACCACCCTCAGACCGGAGAGGTCGGAAAAGCAGTCTTTCAGATATGCATGATAGGCTCCGATGAGAGGTTGCGTCAGCACGCTTCCGCTGCCGGATGCAAAGGTCCTTGTCCCGATGATCTTTCTGATCTCCTGGATGCCTTCCCCGTAGAGGGTCTCTTTGCCGGCGCTCATCTTGAAGCCGTTATATTCAGGCGGATTATGGCTTCCGGTCACCATAATGCCGCCGTCGGCTCCTGTGTGATAGAGAGAAAAATACTGGACCGGGGTAGGGCATTCTCCGATATCAATGACATTGACGCCGGTGGATATGATGCCTTTTATCAGGCTTTCTGAGATGGGGAGAGAGCTTAGTCTGACGTCCCTGCCGACCGTCAGGGTCACAGGATCTTTCTTCCGGGACCTCAATACATATGTGCCAAAGGCCCTGCCTATCATCTCAGCAACCTCAGGGGTAAGGTCCTTTCCCCATATCCC
>JACRHE010000181.1 GCA_016217695.1 Nitrospirota bacterium
AAGCTGCTAAATATGGATGAGAGACTCAGGATGAGGGTTGTCGGGCAGGATGAGGCCATCTCCGCAGTATCCAACGCGGTCCGCAGGGCAAGGGCCGGCATCCAGGACCCCAACAGACCGATCGGCTCTTTCATATTCCTCGGCCCTACCGGTGTCGGAAAGACCGAGCTTGCACGTGCACTTGCAGAATTCCTCTTCGATGATGAAAACGCAATGATCAGAATAGATATGTCTGAATACCAGGAACGACATACGGTGTCGAGGCTTATAGGAGCGCCTCCGGGCTATGTTGGCTATGAGGAAGGCGGTCAGCTGACTGAGGCCGTTCGCAGAAGACCGTATTCCGTAATTCTATTCGATGAGGTGGAAAAGGCCCATCCAGAGGTTTTCAATCTCCTCCTTCAGGTTCTGGATGACGGAAGGCTGACGGACAGTCACGGCAAGACCGTTGATTTCAGAAATGCAGCGGTTATTATGACATCAAACATCGGAAGTGTGCATATCCAGGAGATGCTTCAGGAAAGGGAGAAAAGTCCTTTTGCCTACTGGGTGGATACGACCGACTCTGCCTTCAGGGATAAGGTTATGAATGACCTCAAGAGCTTTTTCAGGCCCGAATTCCTCAACAGGATCGACGAAATCATTATATTTAACCCCCTTACCAAGCAGCTCCTTAAGCAGATCGTAGAAATACAGTTCGACAGGATGAAGAAATATATCAGGGGAAAAAATATTGATCTGCTCATAACAGACAGGGCAAAGGAATATTTCGCAGGCACAGGTTTTGATCCTATTTATGGCGCCCGGCCTCTCAAAAGGGTCCTGCAGAAGATGATACTCAATGAGCTGGCCAAAAAGATCCTCGATGGCACATTCGCAGACGGCGATACTGTAGAAGTGGACGTTGCCGACGAAGCGATCATCTTTACCAGGGTCGTCACTGCTGAAGTTACTACCTGATCTCGTAATGGCGTGGCTCGGATACCCGGACACACGGGGCAAAATATGTCGCCCCGTGCATCCGGACAAGTAGACATTTCTCACGTATTTTCAGGCTCATCCCTATGTTATAATGTCTCGTTTTATCGGCGATAAATCTTTCATATATTCCGGAGGCATTCAATGAGTGGCAGGGAAAAGGATACCGATTCTTTAGAAGATTCATTGGAAGGATACAAGGGGAAAATTCATCCTGTAAACAAAGGCTCTCTCACATGGGATAAAGACCTGATATTTCTGGGCAGGACGCAGCGTGGCTACGAGATAGATTTTGACGCGCAGGCACAATGGGGATGCATTCCCACGGAAAGTCTTTTGATGAGCGTTGCAGGATGTCTTGCAATAGACTGCGTTTCGTTCCTGCAGAAGATGAAATGCGTCATAACAAAATTCAAGATCGATATCTCCGGAGAAAGAAACCCGACCCCGCCTCAGTTCTATACAAAGATAGACATGGCTATCCGCATCTCAGGTGAGCATATTACACCCAGGAAAATGGACAGGGTCATCGCACTCTCCCAGGATAAATACTGTTCGGTATACCATTCTCTGCGGAAGGACATTGAAGTCACGGTAAGCTACATAATTGAATAATCATTCCGCTTCCTAATATATGAAGGTTGCCGGATCTTTCAGTGCGTGGCATTTATTGCAGAGGTTTTTCGCCTCTTTTTTGCCTATGCTCCAGGTATGCGCCTTATGGCAGTCAAGGCACGACAGCCTTGCCTTTGTCATGTGGAGATTGTGCTGCCCGACCCTTGCTTCGTTACCATGGCAGGTCTTCAGGCAGTCCTGACTGGAAGGCTTTATCTGCCCATGGGGATGATGGCAATCAAAACATTTCAGAGAAGACATTATCCCCTTGAGGGGGAAGTTCTTATGGCAGGCGAGGCACTTCTCATTGGATATCATCTTGGGGGCTTTTTCACCATAACTGTGGCATTTAAGGCAGGAGAGGCCTTCCATCCCCATGCCATGTATATGCTTGTCCTTATGACATTCAGAGCAGGCCTGCTCATTCGGCAGGAACGTATGCAGTGTCCCTGTATGACATTTGCTGCAGCTGATATTCTGCATGAAGACATGTTTGGCATGGCCGTATGATCTGCTCAGCGTGACAGATCCCTGCGTTGCCTCTGAGAGGTGGCATTCCTTGCATGCTCCCCAGGGCGAGACGCGGCCATGTGTCTGCCTGGCCGCTTTATTGCCTTGGACTACAAAGGCCACAAGCATCCTGTTCTGCTCGAAGATACTCATGATGTGGCATTTCTGACAGGTAAAGTCCCTGTGCTTGCTCACCTGCCATGTCTTGATCGCCTCCTGCATCATGTGACAGGAGGTACAAAACTCCGGATCTTCCCTGGTATGTCTGTAATACCTGTATCCGACGACCGCCCCTGTCATAGAAATGAGGAGAAGCAGCATCACTATAGCCTTCTGATTTTCTTCGATAAAACTCAGGCAAAAGGAGGTCAGGAATTTTTTAGGCATTCCTGATCAATTTTGCCTTTGCGCTGGCGATGACAGAATTATCTTGTTTTTTGATCAGAGCCGATGCCTCTATAAGCTTGCTGCCCATCTTCTGTATTTCCGCCTCTACCGTGGTTTTCTCCCCGACAAAGAGCGGATGCCTGAACCTCACGGCTATCTCGGCCGTAAGAGCCGGAATTCCCTGAGATAAAAGGAGCTTCATGATCGTCTCGTCGAGAACCGCTGTGATTATACCACCATGGACGATATCTTTGAAACCCTGATGCACCTTGTGGGGAATGAATTCCGTAATGGCCCTGCCATTCTCCGTACGGAACTCAAGCTGTAACCCCCGATGATTCTTCTTTCCGCAGGCAAAGCAGAAACCGTCATCACAGAGCGGGATATGCTTCATTTGCTGCCGAGAAAATCAAAGAATTTATAGAGGAAAAAAGAGAAGATAAAGCCCATGAAGGAACCGAAGGCCGCAAGAATTCCAAGGACAAGGATAAAGACAATATTTACTATAAAGCTTTTCGAGGTTAAACCCAGGGACAGGAGGCTGTTTAGGTCTTTTGCGATAGCATCCCGCCATGTCCCCTGTATGTCGGAAAAGAGCGAGTCCATTAGTATCGAGATCGCGAGGCTGAGAATTCCGCCGCTGATCGCACCGAAGAGCAGGAACTTTTTCGCTTTCCCCGTATCTTCCATCTTCGGAGTGTTACTTATTCATCATATCCAGAAATTCTTTGTTGCTCTTAGTGCCTGTAAGTTTTCCTAAAAGGAATTCTATGCTCTCGATCGTGCTGAGAGGATGCAGGACCTTTCTCAGTATCCATATCCTTTGGAGCACGTCCTTGTCAACCAGAAGCTCTTCCTTCCTGGTACCCGAGGCATTGATATCGATGGTCGGGAATATCCTCTTGTCGACAAGTTTCCTGTCGAGATGCAGTTCCATATTGCCGGTACCCTTAAACTCTTCGAAAATGACATCGTCCATTCTGCTGCCTGTGTCAACAAGGGCGGTTGCTATAATTGTAAGGCTTCCTCCGGTCTCGATGTTTCTGGCTGCTCCAAAAAAACGTTTGGGCTTCTGAAGTGCGTTTGAGTCGAGCCCTCCGGACAGAACCTTTCCTGAAGTCGGCATGATAGCATTATATGCCCTGGCAAGTCTCGTTATACTGTCGAGGAGTATCACCACGTTTTTCTTGCTCTCGAC
>JACRHE010000182.1 GCA_016217695.1 Nitrospirota bacterium
ACTCCGGGAAGATAGAAAGTCATGAACAGGCTGACGAAATTCCAGATCGCCCTTCCTTTTCTGCTTCTGATCGCAGCAGGTCTTCTTCTTGAGACGGTGTATATTAATTCTCCCCTGACTCCTGCCGAGATGCAGATATACGGATTTACTCCGGTGCAGCTTGACCTTACAGCAATAAATGAGAGAAGCTTCAGGGACCTGGAGCATCCCATTGCCAGACGGCCCTCTTCCGGCAGGCCGTTTCCCTCTACCCCCCTTTCCTCCCTCGCGCCTCCAAAGGCGGCGGCGAAGGCAGCGGGTCCTGCGCCCAGGGTATCGATGATAGTTGTCGGCGAAGGCAGGAAGATCGCTCTTGTTAACGGTCATGTGGTCAGGGAGGGAGATTCGGTCGGCGGGATGAGGATATCCCGGATCGAGAAACAGAGAATTCTCATTACTCAATCCGCAGACGAAAATACAGGACCCGGCGCTGTCTGGGTTTATCTGGAGGGCATTAGATGATAAGATATGACCTGATGAGACATTTAAGACATGTGAAGACTCTGTACCGGTACCTGTGTTCAGGCTTGTGGCCGACTATCCTGATCCTCTTTCATGTCGCAGCCGCACCTCTGCATGCAGCCGGGGAACAATTACCGGAGATACAGGCACTTGAACATGCCCATCACGATTTCATGCCCGTATCGGAAGATCTCTCCCCCCTTAAGACGCGCATAGTATCCATCTCCGCCAGGAGCACGCCTCTGAGGGATGTTCTTCATGTCATAGCCGAGGCTACCGGCCTGAACCTTGTGATGGAAAAGGGAGTCGACCCGGATATCCCGGTTACCCTGACCCTGAGAAATGTGACCGCCCTGGATGCGATGAATACTGTGATCTCGGCCGTGGATTACTTTTACTCGGTCAGCGACAACATGCTGTTTGTTCGTGCTCTTGATACGAAGATTTTCGAATTCGGAATGCCTTCCGTTGTTCAGGACTATTCAGTTGATGTGGGAGGAGATATACTGGGCGGGTCTTCGGCAGGTACCACAGGGGGCAGTTCCAGCATAAAGGGGGGCATAACCCAGAGGAAGCAGGCGGACAAGGAATCCTTCAGGCTTTGGGAATCCATAGAAAAAACCATTGGGAGCCTCATTGGACTGTCGGGTTCCGGAGCCACTCAGTCATCCCAGGGCGCCGCCTTTAAAACCCAGTCTCAGAATCAGGCAGGCCTCAGCATCAACAGGATGACCGGCACGATTGTGGTGACCGCAGCCAAAAAGGATATTGAGAAGACTGAAAGATACCTTGACGGAATCAAAATGGTGCTTAACAGGCAGGTCTTCATAGAGGCCAGAATAGCAGAGGTCCAACTGTCGGAAGGACTGAAATACGGCATTGACTGGACAGCGCTCGACATGAGCAAATTCGGTCAGGTTACAGTGGGCCCGACCAAATTCAGCGAAGTGATCAGCGAGACCATGCCGAGCTTTCAGATCGGGATATCCAGGTGGGACTTTACAGGGCTCCTGAAGGCCCTCCAGTCCCAGGGAGAGGTGAGGGTGCTCTCTAATCCCAGGGTGAACATCATGAATGGCCAGACAGCTCTCCTGAGTGTGGGAAGAAACGTCAATTTTATTTCGAGGGTCGAAACTACCACTGTTCCTGCGGCATCCTCGACCTCAACAGCGACCACCACTTTCACAGTCCAGACCGGCAGTGTCCTATCCGGCATCATCATCGGAATCGTTCCTCATATCAACGAAAAGGGAGATGTCTCGATGTCCATAACGCCTATCGTCTCCGAACTGGTTAAACTGGAAGACAAGACGGTCGGCAAGGTTGGAGAAAACACCATACAGATATCTCTGCCCACAATAGACCTCAGGGAGCTGAGCACCATGGTTACGATCAAGGATGGACAGATGGTGGTCATCGGCGGCCTGATCCAGAACAGGGAGAAGCTGCTTGACAACCAGGTCCCCTTCTTCGGCAACATCCCGGTGATAGGGCATCTCTTTAAGAGCCGCGACAAGGTGAATGAAAAGACAGAGCTGGTGGTAATGCTGAAACCCGTAGTCATCACGCATTAGGCATATGGCGACTCTGAGACTCGGAGAATTGCTTATATCAAAGGGGTTTCTAACCTGGGAACAGCTGCATGTGGCCATGTCCCAGCAGGCTGTAACCGGCGTCCTTTTGGGCGAGACCCTGATAAGGCTCGGGTTTGTCTCGTCAAAGGAAGTCGCCCAGACCCTCTCGGAGCAGTCCGGCATAGAGTTCATCAATGTCCATGATCAGGCGCCGACCGAGGAGGCCCTGAAACTCGTATCCAGGGAAATAGCAGAGAGGACAGGATTCATTCCCCTTGATGTTAAAAACGGCATTCTTTCCATAGGCATAACAAACCCAAGCAATATTCTTGCTATCGACACGGCCACGAGGATCGGAGGAAGGCCGCCTAAGGTCTTCATGGTTGATTCAGAGGGTTTTTACGATACTATGGAACGGGCCTACTATTTTCTTGAACATCCCCTGCAGAAGCGCATCGATGCGGCCGTTGCCGAGATCAGGACTGCCCAGACGACCTCCGCAGGGATGATATCGTCGCTCACGGAACTTCTTATCATGGACGGCATCAGAAAGAACGCCACTGACATCCATATAAACCCGGCAGCGGAATCTATCCATGTCTTTTACCGTATTGACGGCGTGCTTCAGCACGGTCATTGCTTTCCGAGATCGGCCCTGAGCGGCATAGTGTCGAGAATAAAAATCCTTTCGAACATGGATATCGCCGAGCAGAGACTGCCCCAGGACGGCTCCTTCTCTTTTGCCTTTCTCAAAAAACAGTACGACATGAGGGTATCGACAATACCCACCATATACGGAGAAAACGTCGTCACAAGGATACTCGGTGGCTCGACCGCGCTTCTGCGGATTGCGAACCTCGGCTTTGATTCTGAAAATACAAGGCAGATGCGGCTCCTCTTTTCTAAGCCCTACGGGATCATACTCATAACCGGTCCAACCGGCAGCGGAAAGACGACCACCCTGTATGCCGCCCTGAGGGAAATCAATATCCTGGAAAAAAACGTCCTGACGGTCGAGGACCCGGTTGAATACAAGTTGAGCATGATCAGGCAGACCGAGGTCAACGAGAAGGCCGGCTATGACTTCGCGCTTGCAGGCAGGAACTTCATGAGACAGGACCCGGACGTGATGCTGCTGGGAGAGATCAGGGATGAAGAGACGGCAAAGATAGCGATCAGGTCATCCATCACAGGCCATCTCGTACTGACGACTCTGCATACAAACGACGCGGTCACCGCCATACCCAGGATCATCGATCTGAACGTGGACAGATACCTGCTGTCGTCCTCGCTTCTGGCAGTGGTCGCCCAGAGGCTCGTCCGCAAGATATGCGCCGGCTGTAAGACAGAATACAGTCTTGGGACGGAGGAGGCAAGGGATCTCGGCATCTTCGAACCCGGGGAAGCCGTATCCACTGCTTACAGGGGGGAAGGCTGCAGCCTCTGCAACAATACCGGATACCTCGGCAGAATCGCTATCGGCGAGATCCTCATAGTGGAAGACGAGATCAGGGAGCTCATTAATACCGGGGCTTCAGTCAAGGCGATGAGAGATATGGCTGTGAAAAAAGGGATGAAGACGCTTAGGGAGGACGGCCTGAAAAAAGCTGCTGCGGGCATAACGACCTTCAGCGAAGTGCTGAGGGTCGCTGGATAATGCCTTTTTATTCTTATAAGGCTGTCGACCGGGAAGGCGCATTCATAAAAGGCGTGATAGAGGCAGATGACATGGAAAGCGCCTATAGCAGCGTCGCCTCTTCCGGCCTCTCGGTGATAGGCATGAAGCAGTCCAGCGCCCTTGTGGCGTCGGTCTCGGCAAAGTTCCTCGTCCGTAAGATACGCAGAAAGGAGATCATAGAGTTCTCCAACAATCTGGCCGTGATGCTGAGGGCCGGGATTCCCCTCCTGACCGCGCTGACCGATCTGGCCGACACAGCCGACAACAGATACTTCAAGCAGCATATCAACAGCATCAGGAGCCTGATAGAATTCGGATCGAGGTTCTCTGAGGCGATCGCGGCGCATAAAGAGATATTCCCTGATATCCTAATACGTCTGGTCATTATCGGCGAGGAGACAGGAGCGCTCGACAGGAGCCTCGCCGACGTTGCTGCCCATCTGCAGCGGATGGAGGATCTCGCCGCATCAATAAAACGCGCCCTAATTTATCCCATCTTCGCGATCGTCACCACTACAGGCGCCCTTCTCTTCTGGCTCATATATGTTCTTCCCAATGTTATCGGCATCTTCAGGGATTCAGCTGCCATGCTCCCTCTGCCGACGAGGATCCTGATATTTATGAGCCGCTTCACTCAGTCATACTGGTACCTCATACTGCTCAGCCCGGTCATCGTGTTTCTCCTTGTGAAGATCCTGAGCAGAAGACAGGAAATCAGGTACTACCTTGACCTGGCAAAACTGAAACTTCCGGTTATGAAACATATTACCTGCAACAGGCTCCTGGCGATCTTCTCCGAGCAGCTGCGGATTCTGACGGTTGCAGGCATACCTATCAACAGATCCTTCAGCATCATCTCGCAGATCATCGGCAATGATGTATATAAATCGGCTATGGAAGAGGCCCTTGCAAAAATCGCAGCAGGCAGCAGGATATCCGACGCGCTCAGGCCTCACAGGGTATTTCCGCCGATCGTGACCAGGATGATCTCCGCGGGCGAATCGAGCGGCACCCTGGATGAGCAGTTCGCCTATCTGTCGGCGTATTATTTCAAGAGACTGGACGACGTGTCTGAGAAGCTCGGGAAGATGATCGAGCCGATCATTATAGGGGTCATAGGGATGATGTTCGCATTCATCGTCATAGGCCTGCTGTTCCCGGTATACGATCTGATAACAAAACTTGGGAGCTAGGACAATGGACATACTGGAATTCTACGGACTGAGAGAAGACCCTTTCAGACTGACGCCGGACCCTCTTTTCTTTTACTCCTCCGCAGGGCATAACGATGCCCTGCAGTCCCTGCACTATCTGCTGAAACAGCGTGAGGGTTTCTGCCTCGTGACAGGCGAACCGGGGACAGGAAAGACGACCCTCCTGAATGTCTTTAAAGGGGAATGCGGAGACAATGCAGAGATCGCCCTCATTCTCACCCCCAGCCTCCCGCCCGAGGATTTCCTTCTAGCGGTGCTTGACGACTTTAATATCACGGCTGCCGCCTCAGGCAAAAACGAGATCCTCCGGGCATTCAGGGATTTTCTCCTTAAGAAATCAGAGGCTGGGCTGCCTGTGGTCATCATGGTCGACGAGGCCCAGAACCTGCCGGATGAAACCCTTGAGGAGCTCAGGCTGCTTTCAAATCTCGAAACGCACAAAGACAAGCTGCTGCAGATAATACTCTTCGGACAGCCCGAGCTTGAACAGAGGCTGGGCCGGGAGAACCTGAAGCAGCTGAACCAGAGGATCTCTGTCAGGGTAAAGCTTAAACCACTGTCATCGGCAGAGACAATGGACTATGTCAACTACAGGCTTATCAAGGCAGGAAAGGGCTGTCTGCGTCTTGACGATAAGCTCCTGAAGCCTATACATCACTTTTCTTCGGGCATACCCCGGATCATCAATCTGCTTTCATCCCGCGCGATCATGTCAGCCTATATTGAGGGGAGCAACGTGGTCACACCCAGGCACGTCAGATACGCGGTGCGGCACCTGGCAGACAATGCTGCAGAGACAGGAAACGGCAGCCTCCGGAGAATTCTGCACATCCTGACTGCACTTATAATAGTCATCGCCGGAGGTATGACCGGATACCGCTATATCGAGCAACGATTTATCACTGCAACGGCGGAAAAAAATCTTCCGCTTCAACGGCAGCATGGCGAAATAACATCCCAGGCAGCAATGACGGCAGAAAAGGCTGTTCAGGAAAACCCTGTCCCTGCATCCGAAAATGTTCAGACAGTTACCGTAACTGTACAGGCCGCCCATGTAAGATCAGGGCCGTCTATCGAATCCGGATCCTTGTCCATGGTCACAAATGGCGCTATCCTCCAGGTGGCAGGCGAGTTCAAGGAAAATACAGGGGAAAAATGGTATAAGGTGATTACGCCTGATAATAACGAGGGCTGGGTATCAGGCAGGGTAGTGACAGTGGAATAACCTATCTCTATTTTTCTCTTTCATCTGCTTGGCCCCATAAAACCTTCGTGGTATCCGAGGGCCTTCAGCTTATCGTAGTCTTGCCGGGCAAGTTCATGCCTGCCCTGTCTTTCATATAGCAGAACTATATTGGAGAGTGCGCCGGTGCTCATGCTGTCCAATGACAGAGCCTTAAGCAGATGCCTCTCTGCTGCGGCAAAATCACCTGTCTTCGCAGCCACGATGCCGCTGTTGATGAGGGCATGGAGATAATCAGGCCTGGCATTGAGCGCCTGCTTCAGATATTTCGCCGCCTCTTCCAGAAGTCCCAGCCTGATAAACAGAGCTGCTATCTTGTTCATCACGCGATAATTGGACGGCTCTATATCGAGGACCTTTTTATAGCCGGCAACCGCACGCATCAGGTCCCCGGCAGCCTCGTATTGACCGCTCCTGTAAAGGTACATATCTTTCTCCGAAGGATCCGCATCCTGTTTTTCATTTAAAGGCAGATCTGCAACCTGGGATGGAATATCGATCGCTTCTTTTCCATGCCCGTCCCTGACAGGGCCTGGGGGGCCTGCCTTTATTGTCCCTTCTGATATTTTGCTTTCAAGGGCCGCGGCCCTGCCGCTTTTTTTCTTCTGGATCCCGGAAGGAGACTCATGCTCCTTAAACCGGGAAAGCGTCTGCTGACCGGCTTTATGCTCTTCTGCAGGAGGAGGCGTCTGCGCCGTCTGAGCCACGGCAGCATCTTCAACGCCGCGGCCTGCGCCGGGGGAAGTCGGGGGAAGGTCCCTCATGATCCTGTTTGGCCCCTTCAGGTCTGAGCCCGCCAAAAAAGTCCTGAGCCCGTAGACAGTAAAAAAACCCGTGCCTACCATCAAGGCCAGGGCCGCGAGCGAGATGATCGCGAGTCTCCTGACGGAATCCTTTTTCCTCACCGAGTCCATGGTGTTCTTCAATCCGGGTGGGACATCCCTCAGGTTGTCGGACCGTTTTATCCTTGACAGAAGATCTGCCAAAAGGCTCATAGGCTGCACCTCCCCGGCATCAATGAACAGTCGAAGTTATTCAAAGGCAAAAATATCCTTTACGCTGAAGATAAGGGAAGAGTCCCCCTGGCCGCCACTGCCTTTTTCAGGGGAGTGTGTGAAGGCCTTCTGTCCGCCGGCGCCGCCGGTATTTGCACCCGAACCCGCCCGGTTGCCTTCGCTCCTGAGCAGGTTATATACCTTCCAGGAATAGTCAGCCCGCTTCGATCTGGATACGGCATTATAACAACCCACCGCCACCCAGGAATACCCGTAAGCATTGATGCACGAACCAAGGATCCTCGCCCCTGCCATCACATTGTAGCAGGGATCCGTCAGGAGACGCGCCTGTTCAAGCCCGAGACGCGGGATCCATGAGGAGTTGATCTGCATAAGCCCCATATCCCTGGAGCCGTCGCGGTTTATGTTCATGGCTGCAGGATTCTGACCTGATTCAATAACTGAGATGCCCTCAAGAAGACGCGGATTTATCCCGAATCTTGCGCCGGCCTCTTCAAAGCAGAAGGCGGCAGAGAGAGATGGAATAATCAGACAGATAAACACAGTGAACGATCTCAGGGGCTTCATCCTGAACAGAGTGTATCAAAACCTGCTTGACAACGCAAGAAATCGGTCATAGCATGGGATTAAACTTTTATGTGAAAAGAGCCGATTATATAGCATGGAGATTCATTAAAAGGAGGAAGTGCAGATGAGAGGAATAATGAGAAGTGAAAAAGGGTTTACACTTGTCGAGCTCGCGATAGTACTGGTGATTATAGGCATAATTCTCGGCGCCGTGCTCAAGGGACAGGATCTGATCAATAATGCCAAGGCAAAGAGGCTGGTAAGCGATACCCAGGGACTTACAGCCATTGCCTATACCTTCTCGGACAGATATGGAAGATTTCCGGGTGACTGCGACAATGACGGAGACCTGAATTATGCGGCCCTGAACGCAACAACCGCCGCCTTTGCAGCTGCGGCCGCCCCCGCCTTCTGCTATCCGCCGGCCAATGCCGCTGCCAATGCCGACGATCAGTGGAATGAGGTGATAAAGGCCCAGCTCTTATCCGGAGCTCCGAGGGACCTCGCCAAAAACCTTTTTAACGGCGCGAGGTATTTTGCAGGGCCTGCCATCGCCGGAGTCGAATATAACATAGTCGTAAACAGACAGGTCCCGTGTTACTCTGCAAAGATGATGGATACGACGATAGACGGCGCCCTTGACGCAGGAGAAGGCTCCATAAGGGAAATATCCGGCGGCGCCATCAGGATCGCAACAGACGCCTGGACCAGCTGCGTAACAGAGCAGACCCTTGTGGATGTGGTTTATTTCTTTGACAAGAGGCCGAACTAAGATCTTTTTTCTGCACCTTATGTCAGGGGGAGGCGCCGCCTCCCCCTTTTTCAGGTGACCCTGGTGCGAGTCATCTCCATCGCCCTCATCATCCTTGGATACTGGCTGTTATCGGTCTCTCCGGAAGCACCTTTCGATGCAGTCGTAAAAAGGGCATGGTCAGGCACTATTGTGACAATCGCAGGAGGGGTTCTTCTTGTTCTGCATATGTTCAGGAACTCGCGATGAAATGCATATCAGACCACAGGAATCCACTGCCTGCTTTGACACGGGAACGCCTCTTTGTTAAGATGGGGCTGAAATGACAAGGCTGCGACGAAAGAGGCATTTCTTCGGCAACAGGAGAGGATTTACCCTCATCGAGATCGCCATCGTCCTTATCATTATAGGATTTCTGCTGACAATCGGAGCAGGTATGATGGGGATGCTTACGAAAAAGGCAAAGCTGACAGAGACGAGGGAAACAGTAAAAACCGCCCATGAATCGATCCTCGGATACGTCG
>JACRHE010000183.1 GCA_016217695.1 Nitrospirota bacterium
CAACGTGATAAGTATCGAAAGCACTACAACCAGCTTCGGGTGATTCACCGAAAATTCAACAAGACAAAATTTCTTTTTTTCCATTCAAACCTCCTGCTAATAATTATCTGCGGCCCGGAACCCCTTTGAGCAGCTCTCTGAGAGAATCCTGCATCATGCAGCAGGCATCCGTCAGTTTCTTGTTGGCGATCCTGAAATATATATTCTTACCTGCCCTTCTCGTCTTCAATATCCTCATCATCTTCATGACTGAGAGATGCTGTGAGACATTTGCCTTTGAGCTGCCGAGCTTCTTCACTATATCGCTGCCTGTCATTTCACCGTGCTTAAGGAATTCCACTATCATAAGCCTCTTGGGGTTGGAAAAAACCCTGCAAAATTCGGCGTGAAACTCAAATATCTCTCTGCCTTTCATGACTAGAATGTTAGGTTCATATCAGCAGGAACCACGACCTGTTTATGGGAGATTGCTCATCCCGTTTTTCATCTTCCAGAGGAAATACCTTTCAAACATGATCTTTCCCCATTTAAACCTCTTGCCCTCTTTAAAGACAGACTCCTGCCTTGGCGGAAGCACAGGGGCAGCCTTCATATATGCAGCTGTGTTGCCCATATCCATGAGGCAGAGCACATCGATAGGGGTTTCCTCCGGCTGGACGCCTCCTGAGATATCGGCTGCAATGGCAAGCGAGGCGGTCTTAGCCATCTTTACGGTCATGAACCCTGTCTTGGGAACTCCTGTCGGCACAGGTGTCTGTTCAGGCGGGGCGATTGCAACAGTGACTCCGACTGCAAAGATGTTTTTATGCTTCGTATTCCTGTATCTTCCATCAACAGGAATGAAGCCCCGCGGATTGCCTAGATGCGCCACAGCAGGGACCCCCTTCATGGCAGGAGCAAACATGGAGAGTTTGGAGGGGATCTTCGTCCCGTCCTTAAGCTTTATCTCGCCCTGTGTGAACTCTTCAACCGCAGCGTTTGCGATTATCTTGATATCCCTTTTTGCGAACTCATCCTCCATCATCCTTTTTGAGTTTCTTAACCCTCCGATGCCGAAATGACCGATATAGGGCTCGGAGGTCACAAATACGATCGGCACCTTATGCCTCATCTTCATCCTGCGGAGCTCAGAGTCGATCTCGAACGCGTATTCATAAGGAGGACCAAAACAGCTGACACCCTGGACTGATCCGGTAACAACAGTCCCTGGGGACTCAAGAAATCCGTCCCAGGCCCTTTTAGCCCTCTCCGCCTGATCAAGGGTAAATATGCACTCTGTATGTCCCTTATCAGGACCGAGGCCCGGCACTTCTTCGAAGGCCAGATGAGGACCGGTTGATATGACGAGGTAATCGTAAGGCAGCTCCCCTGCCTCTGTAATAACCCTGGAGCCATCGGCATCTACCCCCTTTGCCTTTTCATGAAGAAAGGATATGCCCTTGCGCTCAAGCATAGGCTTTACAGGCAAGGTTATATCCTCAGCCTTTCTCCAGCCCAGGGAAAGCCATGGGAGAGAGGGAATGAATACGAATTTATCGTCGTTGCTTACAACAGTGATCTCCGCCTTTTTCCCGAGAAGTCTTTTCATTTCAAAGGCCGCAGTAAGTCCTCCGAAAGAACCTCCTAAAACCACAATCCTCGCCATGTTATCCTCCCTCTATTTCTTAAAACATACCCATTACTTTGTCGCTTTCAGCCATGATATCGATGAGTCTGTCATAGCTGATATCCTTTATATATTTAGCGGTATCATCTGCCTTAATCCCTCTTAACCGCCTGTCGTCTTCAAGCACGTAGGCCGGTCCGGCAAAACCCAGATCTTCGAGCGCCTGCCCCTGGATAAAATAGACTCCGTTTTGCATGAGAACGATATCAGCAGACATGGCCCGGGCAAGCTTGACTCCCCGTCTGCCTTCTTGTGTGTCCGGAGCACTCTTAATGATTACAAGCATGGAGACCTCCTTAAGCAAAGGATGAAGGCTGAATTATGAAGTGTGAGAAAAACCGCCCTGAGTTGCTGTAATCTATCCTTCATAATTTCTTATTCATCCTTTTTTTAAAATATCATTGTTGTATCAGCCTGCTTAAGCATCGCAGCAATATCCGACTCATTCGCAACTGCCACACCTTCAACCATATCCTCTTTCCTTAGTCCATACTCTATGACAGAGAGATTATCCGCAAAGATCTCTGCTCCCATTTCTTTGCAGTCCTTCAGGGTCGCCTCGAGGTTGGTGAAGCCGGTTGCCGTATCGTCCTGGCCTTTTCTCGCGAGCAAAACACCGCCATCAACGAGGATAAGCAGGGCTTCCATATCTCCTGAAACAGCGCCCAGGGTATGCCTTACCGCCTCTGCTGCGTTGATGTCGCCATATGGCGGTTTTCTGAGTATCATTGCTATCTTTCCCATCTTTCCTCCTATGCGCCCATATTGAGCCAGATTTCACTTTCTCCCATGGTCTTGAATAAGCCCTTGAGAGAGCCGACCTCTGCACCGTCGAGATAGTCATCTTGCGCCGCACGGCGAAAGTTCAGGCACCCGCCTCAGAGAAATACCTTCAGTCCCTTTTGCATGAGCCTTGTGAATTCCTCTTCTGCATTTGTAATTCCCTTTGCCTTCTGCTTTTTCAGAAAGCAGTAGACACCATCCGCAGATGCGATTATATTTACCGCATGACCTTTGCTCAGGGCAGAGTCCGCAATTCTGACCGCAGAAAGCGTGTTCTCAAAAGTGTAGGGAGATGTTGAAAGAAGTAGCGTGACTGTTTTTCCCATGCCGGCCTCCTTTATATGTCAAGTTTCATCTTGTGAACCCCTGGGGGAGTCCGTGGCTTTTACTTTTCGAGGGGATACCCGGCTGCTTCCCAGGCCTTCATCCCGCCTTTCAGATTTATCGCATTTTTGTATCCGAGGACATTGAGCGACCTGGCCGCCAACGGCGACCTCTTATCGAACATTCATATGACCACGATTTTGGCGTTTTTGTCCGCAATGATTTCGTGTACATGAAAGTCGAGCAACCCCCGGGACATATTAATGGCGCCGGGCAGGTGGCCTTTCTCGTACTCCTCCTTGTCCCTGACATCGAGGAATATCACTTTTTCCTTGCCGTCCATCATCTTTTTTGCATCTTCGACAGATACTTCCTTGATCTTCGCTTTTGATTCTTTGATAAGCTGGTCCGGCGTTTTAACCTTTTCCGCCGCATACAGACCGGCAGTTGAGCTCAAAGCAAAGATCAGCATCAGAATCAATACTGCAAATCTTTTTCTCATGGAACCTCCTCCTTTTGTCCGGACTTCCCCAGGGATATCCTTAATGGCCTGTTGCTACCTGAAACCACATTCTTCCTCCTGTAACAGCGATGATGAAGGCTATCGCAAGCCTCAGGTATGCTGTGTTGATCTTTTTGCTCATGCCTCCTCCTAGCTGTGCGCCGGGGACTGTTCCGACTACAAGCGCAAGTGCAGCAGGCCAGATGATCTGGCCTGTAGCCATTTTGCCGACAGTCCCTGTCAAGGCCCCCATGAGTACGATTCCCAGTGTGCTGCCGATCACTATTCTGGTCGGGATGTTCAGGAGGTATATCATTACCGGTATATAGATAAAGGCGCCCGGTGCGCCGACCATACCCCCGAAGCTGCCGATAGCGAGGCTTACTATAGCAGCGAGCCTCCTGTTATACATGACTGAGTCCGGCGATATGCCTTCTCCCTGCTCGCGTCTTGGGATGAACATGACAACAGCAGCGATTACCGCCAGGGTAGCAAACACGGCCAGCAGAAAAGAGCTCTTTGCATATGTTGATGCCAGTGAGCCGGCCAGATTGCCTATGGCATTGCAGGACCCCATAACGATCAGGATTGAGGTGCTGACGAACTTATTTTTTTTATGGACTATCACGCCGGAGAGCGACGCCGAGAGGACCTGCACCATGCTTATGGCAGCGACCTGTTTCATGTCGAACTGACCGACGCCGAGAAACGGCGGCACATAAAGAAGCAGGGGGATCATAAATATAGCGCCCCCGAGACCGAGCAGCCCTGACAAGAATCCTCCGCCAAGACCGAGAAACAGAAGCAGAATGAGAAATTGAAGTTCCATACTCAGTCTCCAATACAGATCGCTGCCTTCAGATCATCGAAGGTGACAGTGCCGTTTTTTACGAGAAAGAGTCCGTTAAGGACTACAGACGGACACGGGGGTGGGTCCTGCTGCCGGGCATAGTCAGGTGAGGTTTTTTTTATGACTACTATTTCAGCGCCGAATTCCTGGGCTGCCAGCCTGGCAGCGTTCAGGTTCGAATTTCACCTTCCTCCCATGGGATCATTTACGTAGAGTTCAATTACCTGTTTCTTCATCTTCTTCCTCCTTAATGGATTCCCTTCTCAGTCTTGCAGTTTTATCTATGCCTGTTTCCGGGATATGTGCCTTTTTTTGTGACCGGGCAGCACGCCGGAGCCGGGAGCTCTTTTTCATACTCTCTATTTATTACGCCTATAAGATCAGGGATCAGGGGATCTTTCAGAAAATAGCACCTGAGCCTGCCGTCAACAAAGTAGTCGATGATCCCGTATCTTCTGAGAAGTGACAGATGCTGTGATACATTCGGCTGGCTTATCGAAAGAAACTCCTCAAAATCGCTTACACACTTCACGCCTTTGACCAGTTCTTGGAGTATCTTCACCCTTACAGGGTGAGCGATAATCTTCAGAACTTCAACCCTGCCGTCAATGCTTATCATTCGAGCCTCCTCTTTTGCATGCTCATATTCAAATATAATAATGTTAGCATGTATTGTCAAGACAATTTTTCTGACGGGGAATCGACCTGTAAATTCTCCGGCTTCGGCATATAATGTGGTTAGCAGGAAAAAGCGGTAATATAAAGACAAGGAGGTGTTAAATGCTGAGGAAACTCTTTCAGACAGATGATGCTTTTTCAGGTCTTGTACTCAGACTGTTGCTGGGACTTGTCTTCTTTCCTCATGGTGCCCAGAAGGTTCTGGGATGGTTCGGCGGGAGCGGGTTCAGCGCAACTATGGATATGTTTACTGCCAAGGCAGGCATACCGGCTATCCTTGCGTTTCTTGCGATAATGGCAGAGTCTGCCGGAGTGGTCGCACTTTTCGCCGGCTTTTTTACACGCTTAGCCGCATTTGGGATCGCGGTGAATATGGTTGTCTGCGCCCTTGCCAACCATGTGAAGAATGGTTTTTTCATGAACTGGTTCGGCAATCAGCAGGGGGAGGGCTTTGAATTTCATATCCTGGCTGTTGCGATCGCTGTCTCCCTGATGATCCAGGGAGGAGGACTGTGGTCCGTGGACAGGCTGCTCGCAAGAAAGGAATAGAATTTAAATAAAAGGCAGCAGAAACAGTCCCGGTGAAGAGGTTGCATAGGGTTCTATTTCGTGAGATAATGAGTCTTAGGATCAGGGCTTACAGTCTTGAATCAAAACATGCTTCATCAAAACAAATCCGGCTCAGGGTGTATCATATTTAAGATCAAAGAGTCTCATCCCCCTGCCTGTGCCGAATGTCTTTTTCAGGCTCCTGTCCATGAACTTCTTCGCCAGCATCGCAGCCTCAGACGCTGTCTTGCCTCCGGCGAGAAGAGCTGTGACCGCAGATGAAAACGTGCAGCCAGTGCCATGGAACTCGCCCTTTATCTTTCGGCTCCTAAGATAATGAAACTCGCCGTCATAGAAGAGATCAACGGCAGCCTTCTTAAGATGGCCTCCTGTAACAATCACGTTACGGCAGCCATATTCAGACAGCCTGACCGCGGCCTTTTCCATGTCCTTAATAGTCTCTATGGCGATACCTGTCAGAACAGACGCCTCATAGATATTCGGCGTAACAACGGCACAAAAAGGGAGCAGTCTCTTTCTGATCGCCTCAGGAACACCCCTTTCCGCCAGGCGCCTGCCTGATGAAGAGATAAAGACAGGGTCGACCACGATATTCTGCAGGGCGTATTTCCTTATAACACGGCATATGAGCTCTATATTATACTCGCTGTATAACATCCCTGTTTTCGTCGCATCAGGAATGATATCAGACAGAAGGACATCAAGCTGCTTTTTCACGAACTCTCTGCTCACAGGCAGTATGCCTTCAACACCCTTGGTATTCTGGGCGGTAAGAGAGGAGGCAACAGAGAGTCCGTAGATGCCGAAGAGATGAAAGACCTTAAGGTCCGCCTGGATTCCTGCCCCTCCCGAGGGATCAAAGCCTGCTATGGTAAGGGCCTTTTTCATGAATGGATTATACACCCTGACAGGGTAAGATTGACAAGGAAAGGCTTACTGTTTAATGAGACAGAGTAACTGGGAGCAGGATTTCCGGTATAGGAAACAGTTTTCCTCAAAAGGTAATCCGGGACTCTGCTATTGCGCCTAAAATGGGCTTGTAATTGTGGCATGATACATGCTTCTTATTCCAGGTTTAGGGTAGTCTATCTGCCCAGCTTAATTTTTTATTGACAGAAATTGCATAAAGGTTTAATATTTTCACAGCCTTAAGCAACCTAAACTAGGTTAATTTGCTTGACTCAAAGACGAAAGGAGGTGTATACAATGAAGAAAATCTTTGCAATACTGCTTACCTTAATAATGGTCCTTTCCTTGGCTCTGACCATTGGATGCGAACAGAAGAAGGCTGAGACTCCTGCTCCTGCACCTGCACCTGCAGCACCTGCAGCGCCAGCTGAGGCACCAGCACCAGCACCGGCACCTGCAGCACCTGCAGCACCTGCTGGAAAATAATTTCAGCTGATAAAAGCAGTTTCATAAAAAAGGGCTCGTCAAGAGCCCTTTTTTATTTTAGAGATACCGAGCAGTAAGTGCTACTTAAAGCGTAACCTTGAACTCCATCTCTGTCGGACCGAAGAGGAATCTGTCGCGCTGGACCCTGACAGTTATCACATCTCCCTTCTTTTTATAGAGAAGGAAAATCTTCAGGTCATCGATTCCCTCGATCCTGGTGCCGTCGATATCGACAAATATATCCCCCTTCCTGAGGCCTGCCTGCTCAGAGATGCTCCCCTTGCCGAACTCACTTATGCTCACTTTGCCGGCCTCCTCCTTGAGCTGCACCATGAGCTTTGGGGTCTCAGGATATTTGAGAGCCTCAGGGAAGAGGACGAAATCGCCGATATTTTTCTCCACATCCTCACCGTTGAGAATAATGGTATAGTCTTGCCTGTTCAGCCTGTGAGCCCGCTTCGGGATACCCGAGCCAAAGGCCAGATGCCCCACACCGGCCAGGACAACGACCTGATATCCCGGATTCTCTTTCAAAAAGGCGTCGAGGCTGTGGGCCATTGTCTCGTCCCAAAGGACCTGGGCCTGATAAAAGAAATCGAAGTTGCGCTCATCCGAATTCCTGTGCCTTCCAAAAAATCCCCTCAGCCTCTCCCTGTAACCCATGTCGGAGAGGTCCATGTCTTCAGGGATCTCCTTCTTCTCATCTTCAGACAGCGCGTAAAGCCCCTCTTTAGCAACCTTTGTTATAATCTCCTTTCGCAAATTAAGCGCTATAACCGGTATCTTGTGGGTCCGGGCATAAAGGAGGATCTCCCTGTACAGCGTATAGTCAAAAACCCACCTTTTGAAATACTCTGTTTTTTTCAGGAACTCTTTTTCATCTATGGTACCTGCGACATAATCGTCGACAACCTTCTGGAAGGGTCTCTGAAACATCTCCATGCCTATCGCAACCTTCTCATTGTTTCTGTGAAGCTCACGGATTATCTCGAGCTGCGCGCGATGGTGTTCAAACCTGTCATGGGCCTCTCCAACGTATACAAGCTTGCTGTTACGCGCCTTATCAATAACATCATGGAGGGTGGTAACGCGCTGGATCTCAAGGGCCGGCACGTCTCCGCTGATCTTTAACTTTATACCCCGTTCCGTATCGGAAATCGCCTTGAGCGTGTTGGTTCCGTCTTTAAAAGAGAGATTGCTGTATCTGCCATAGTGCGGCACCTTCTGAATATATCTCGACATATCCGCACGCTCAGTGCCCTCAACGATAGCTATCACGCCCTGTCCGCCGTAAGGATTCTCCTTCAGGAGAAAATAGAAATCGTTCTCCTGCTTTTCCGTCTTTCCATACAGCCTTTTGGCCAGGTCCGTGTCTGCTCCCAATATCACCAGAGACGAGGTCTTTATGTCGTCATAGGTTACCTCTTCCTCTTTTTTCTCTTCGAACCCCTCTTTTTTCAGATAGTCTTTGACAGGGGCATATTCGGTCTCTTTTGTCTTCGGGCTGACCAGTATCTTTCTGTTGTCGCCAAGAAGCCTTGAAACCACAGGAGGGAACTCCCTCTGGGACAATCTCCGGAAAATATCATACCGGTCATCGATAATCAGGTCCAGGGGAGAGCCATCCGTTTCCATGACAATATTTGTCGTCTCTTTTTCTATCTCAAACGTCTTTCTTACCTCTCCTCCCCTGATCTTCATCACTACAGGGAGGCGAAATCTGAAATTCTTCCCCTTCTGGAATATGTCAAAGGATACGACCGCCTTTGCACCACTGTATTCAAGATTCAGGTTCTTCACCTCAAGATCAGGCCCTCCTGTTTCCCCGAGCCACTGGTTAAAGAACCATGCAAGGTTCTCGCCTGAGACCGATTCGAAGACCTCCCTGATATCGCGCCATGAGGCAGGCCTGAACCTGAACTTCTCAATAAAGGCCCTGAGGGAATCATAGAAATACCCTTCGCCGACCAGCTCCTTCAGCATATGGAAAACAAGGGCCGACTTGCCATATCCTACGGCTTTTGTTGCCCGGTCGATCCTGCCGGTAAACGACTTCAGCGGCAGGTCATTTTCCGGCCTCACATAACTCTGATAGCCTATAAGCATCTGTTTTCTGTAGTCCCATCCCCTGCCCTTCATCTCCTCATACAGATGGTCTGAGAGATAGGTAGTAAGTCCCTCTGACCAGTTGCCTTCCGATGCATCAACATAGATGAGATTCCCGAGCCACTGATGCACTATCTCATGGCCCAGAGATGTATCAACGATGAAAGGCAGCCTCACAACGTCCTTTCCCAGGAGCGTATATGTGGGCATGGCGTAGCCGGTAGGCATGATATTCTCTACTACCGAAAACCTCCTGAACGGATATTTCCCCAGGAGTTTTTCATAGATATCGATATACTTCTTTGTATATTCCCTGTATGTACCGGCGAGTCCTGCATCCTCGGAATGAAAATATGTATATATCTCAGTCCCTTTATGTACATCCTTTTCCTTCAGATACTTCCCGGCAACGAAGGTGATACCGGCGATGGGATGAGGAAACGAAAATGAAAACTCCCTGCTGCCTCCGGCCCCTTCCCTTATTCTTATCTCATCTGCCTCGGATATTGCTTCGAATCCGTTCGGCAGAATAGCTGACAGGTTATGCAACGAGAGCCCGGAAACAGAGGGATACCATCCACCTATGAGCACCACGCTGTTTTTGCTGATGAAATTACCCCTGACTACCCCGGGATTTCGGCCCGGGTCGGACTCGGGCAGGTCCGAAAATACCGCCTCGTACTCGATCCTTAAAACGCTGTCAGGCGCATCAGGCTGTACAGTCAGAGAACTGATACCGCTTTCAACTTCCACAGCCAGACCGTTGATCGAGATGGAGATGATCTTCAGTCCCGCCAGTGAAAGACTCACGGGCTTATCCGGAGGCAGGGAAACCGTTGAGACACCCTTCAGCGTATTATGCTCCAGATCAAAATCAACGGAAAGATTATTCATCGGCAAGTTTTCTCCCGCATATGTAGTAAAAGGAAGGCACAGCACAAGGGCTGCAATCAGAACTAATCCTGACAATCGGCACATGGTATATGGTTCTCCTGCACAGACGATAGTTTGTTACTAAAGAAGATTCACTCTCTTGTCAGAACCTGCATTCCTGCTCTTCTTTGGGGTCCTCTTGTCTTCCGCGCAAAAGACCATGTTCTTTCCAAGATCCTTTGCCCTGTACATGGCGCTGTCAGCAGCCTTTATCAGCGCTTCTGCCATATCCCTTATCTTTCCTCCCGGCTTTACTGTCCCGGACAATGAGGCAACCCCTATGCTGCAGGTAATGACATTCCGTATATTAAGGGGAGGCACTCCGCTGGCCCCCCTCTTTTTGAGAAAGGTGTAACCGGCTATGCCTTGCCTGACCTTCTCGGCGTATTCCATCGCCTCATCCCGCGATACGTTCGAAAGGATGATAACATATTCATCTCCGCCGTACCTGGCCATAACAGCAGGGGCATCACGAAATATCTCTTTCAGAATATCAGAAACCTCTTTCAGGACAGTGCTGCCCGCAAGATGGCCATGGGTATCGTTGATCTCCTTGAACCTGTCAAGATCAAAAAATATGATCGTGACGTCCCCCCCCTGCCTCATCACCCCTCCTATCGCATATTCGAGACTGTGAAAGAAGTACCGGTCATTGTAAAGACCGGTAAGGTGATCCATCTTTGAAAGCTCCTCAAAGCTGCGTGCAATGAGCGCATTCTGGATCAGGGTAGCGGTATATCCTGCAAAGATCTCCAGCAGTACGAGGTCATTCTTCTCATGCTTCACCCTGCCTTTTCTGTTTATCAGTTCGATGACGCCGATCGTCGCGTCGTCGATGATTACAGGCGCGCAGATAACGGACATGGTCCTGTATCCTGTCGTCTCGTCGATCTTGGCGTAAAACTTGGCATCCTTCTTCACGTCCTTGCTGATATAGGGTTCTCCGCTGCTGTATGTCTCCCCTGCTATCCCCCATCGGTCAGGAAGCGAGGTGCCGACCAGAGAGGCAGACCCTTTTCCGAAGCAGGCTGCAAAGTAAAGCCTTCCCTCTTTTTTCGGATCAAGCTTGAGGATAGGATCATCAAGGAGGATAGAGCCGGACTGGGAGGGCACAAGCCTATTGGCCCATGTCAGTATCTCCCTTAAGACAACACCGAGGTCTACCTCATAGCCTATTTCCCGACGCCTCTTCTTGCGAAAAAGCAGTCTTTCGAGGACGGCCTCATCAGCAACGTTAACATTCATAGGTCATGACTGTATTCATAGACGCCGGTTATTCTCCTGTCTTGCCTCAACGAGGTTCGGGACACATCTTTGCACAGCTTACAGTCTACCATAAATCGGCCTGTAATCTAACCCTCCGGCCGACTTCCCATGGAATAAGCATTCGCGAATTTCACGGGTATGCCGAAAAAGGCTTTTCGCCGGTATAAGCGTTATTTTATATGAACCAGCACTGTCTGCTCTGATCAGGCAAGAGAAGATGTCGATTACTGGAGCTTACGGAAAATTTTTGAGGCAGTGGCCGTGAAAGGATATAAAATCGGCATATACCGATTCGGCAGTGGAAGACTCTGAGACCTTCATCCTGCATACTCGACTGCCCTTCCCTGCATAATAATCAACAAGCCCTGCCGTCCGGCTCAGGTAGATATCGAGCTTGCTTCTTATCATGGCGACGCCGTCATCGTCACGCCCTGTCCTGTCAAGGCCGGCGTTGGTCCTGATCCTCTTATGCACGACCTCTGCAGAGCATTCCAGGACAACGAGACCCGCAACATCCGCGATCCTGCCAAGGTCTTTGGCCTGACCCCTGTGCCTCGGCAGGCCGTTAAGAATAAGCAGATCATCCTGCCTGAAGTTTTTTTTCACAAGGAAACGCCTGAATATCTTCTCCGCTATGGGAAAATGTTCGTTTTCGAGAAGCAGGCCATTTTCCAGAACGTCCCGGATAAACTGAACTTCTGACGGAGCAAAGGCATCCGGGGGTATAGCCCCTGCAGCGATGCTTCTGAGCCGGCTGCCGAAATCAAAGTGCACGCACCTCCTGCCGTGCATCCCCTCTTTCTCGAGATAGTCGCCGAAAGGCGTCTTGCCCGAGCCGGTAGGCCCGATCAGGAGTATTGCCTTTGCCGGCCCCATTTTCCTATTTAGCCTTATGAAGTGCGCGCTCTACAGTCCGTATGGCGCAGAACTCTCCGCACATGCTGCATACCTCTGTCTCTGTCGGCGGAATCTCAGCCCTCCATTCCCTGACCTTGTCGGGATTGAGGCTGCAGGCAATCTGGCCGTTCCAGTCAAGTGCCTTCCTGCACCTCGCCATCTTTATATCAGCATCCATGGCGCCCTTAATGCCCTTGGCAATATCGGCCGCATGGGCTGCGAGCTTTGAGACTATCACGCCTTCCTTTACGTCCTCAATAGTCGGAAGCCGTATATGTTCGGAAGGCGTCACGTAGCAGAGAAAATCTGCGCCTGCTGCGCCTGCAACAGCGCCGCCAATGGCAGCGGTTATGTGATCATATCCCATGCCTATATCAGTGACAAGGGGGCCCAGCACATAAAAGGGCGCTCCCTTGCATATCTCCTTTTCAAGCCTCACGTTCAATTCGACCTGATTCAGCGGCACATGACCTGGACCTTCTATGATAACCTGCACCCCGTTTTCCACCGCACTGTCCCGCAATTCGCCAAGGGTCAGAAGTTCCTCTATCTGTGTGCGGTCGGTCGCATCTGCAAGACATCCCGGCCTCATGCCGTCGCCGAGGCTCAGGGTCATATCGTATTTCTTTGCGATCTCAAGCAGCCTGTCATATTGTTCATAAAGCGGATTGTCCTTTTCGTTATATATCATCCACTCAAGGAGAAAGGAGCCCCCCCTGCTTACGATATCCAGTATCCTTCCCTCTTTTTTCAGCCTCTCTACGGCCCTCATGGTAAGGCCTGAATGGACCGTCACAAAGTCCACTCCTTCAGCCCCGTGCTCCTCTATCACGGCAAAAAGATCGTCTGCCGTCATCTTTGCTATGGAGCCCTTCTTCTCCGCAGCTTCAACCGCCGCCTGATAGATGGGCACTGTGCCTACTGCTATCGGCGCTCTCTTCAGCATCATGGCACGGAGTTCCCGGATGGGTCCGCCGGTCGAAAGGTCCATCACAGCGTCCGCTCCGTACTTTACCAGGACCGCAAGCTTCTCCATCTCGCCTTCGATCGATATCATATCCTTTGATGTTCCGATGTTGGCGTTGATCTTTGTCCTCATGTTTCTGCCGATACCTACAGGCGTAATCCTGTGGTTTCTGTTGATCGGGATAGTACTGAAACCCGCTGCGATATCCTCAGAAAGCTGTTCCGGGGTTATACCCTCGGCAGCTGCTACAACTTTGACCTCATCGGTTATAATCCCTTTTTTTGCCAGTTCGATTCTTGTCATGAAATGCACCTCACAAACTCCTCTGTTATTTTCCTGATGTCTTTTGATGCCAGTATAGCTGATATGAGCGCTATCCCGGATGCTCCCCCCTGTAAGACTTCTCCTGCCCTCTCTATCCTGATGCCGCCTATGGCGAAAACAGGCATACGCACTTGTTTAGCCACCTCTTTTAAAACATCAATGCCGACAGGCACTCCGTATTTCATCTTTGAAGGAGTTTCATAGACAGGCCCGATGGTTATGAAATCAGCACCTTCTCCCTCAGCCTTTTTAGCTTCTTCGACACTGTGAGCGGAAACGCCGATGAGCAGAGACTCTCCTGCAGCCTGCCGCGCAGCATATGCAGGGATGCCTGTTCTGCCCAGATGCACTCCGTCAGCCCCTACGGCCATGGCGATATCGACCCTGTCATTGATAAAGAGTCTCGCCTCATTCCTTTTTGTCAACTCTCTCATCCTATATGCCATAGTCAGCAGATCCCTTGTGCCGAGGTCCTTCTCCCTCAACTGGACCGCCCTTACCCCGCCTTTCAGTGCCTCTTCGATGCCAGCAAAAAATGAACCGCTGTCAGCAAACATCTTCCTGTCGGTAATCAGATAAATCCTGAAATCAATATCCAGCCCCACTGAGGTTTCTATTCGGCGCGCTCAATCCCGTGTCAGTTCAGGCCAGGATATTTGAGCGGCTCCTTTTAACGGAAAAAGCCCCGGAGTCCCGATCTGATCGGGACGAGAATGAGCGAAAATACCTTGGCCTGAATACTGCACGACTTAGAGCATCCCCTCAAAGGTTGTGCTTGCTGTTGCATAGAGTTTCTTTGGAATCCTGCCTGCCTTGTATGCCAGCCTTCCGGCGATCACTGCGTGCTTCATGGCCTCTGCCATGGCTATCGGATCCTTTGCCCCTGCGATCGCCGTATTCAACAACACCGCGTCGCAGCCGAGCTCCATCGCAATGGCGACATCAGATGCGGTACCGACGCCTGCATCCACGATAACAGGCAGCTTTATCGTCTCCAATATGATCTTAAGATTATATGGATTGCGGATCCCCAGACCTGAGCCGATGGGAGCTGCAAGCGGCATTACAGCGGCTGCACCGGCATCCAAAAGCCTCTTTGCCATAATAGGGTCATCGTTGGTATAGGGGAATACGATGAAGCCTTCCTTTGCCAGGATCTCTGTTGCCTCAAGCAGTCCGATGACATCGGGGAAAAGGGTCTTCTCATCGCCGATCACCTCGATCTTTATCATGTCCGACACCCCGGCCTCACGCGCCAGCCGGGAATACCTCAAAGCATCCTGAACCGTGTAGCAGCCGGCCGTATTCGGCAGTATCTTATATTTATTCGGATCGATATAGTCGAGGAGGTTCTCTGATTTCCTGTCGGTTATATTCGTCCTTCGCACAGCCACTGTAACGACGTCCGCGCCCGATGCCTCAATAGCCCGTCTAGTCTCTTCAAAGTCCTTGTACTTGCCTGTCCCAACCCACAAGCGGGACTTGAACTCTATTCCTTTGATGATCAGTCTATCTTCCATATCCTCTCCTTGCACCGCATTTAACGTAAATCCTGTAATTAAGCACGAAATCCTAAGTACGACATTCTAAACAAATCCGAATAAGCCAACAACCTAAAATCCAAAAATTTAGAGTCTTGCACGCAGGATTTAGAGCTTAGAATTTCGGAATTTAGGAATTATCCTCCTCCAACAAAATTCACTATCTCGACCACATCACCGTCTTTGAGCCTGAACGTCTCAAAATCAGCCTTCTTGACAACAGCAAGGTTGACCTCGACAGCAACCCTGCCTGTCTCGATCTTCAGTTCCCCGAGCAACTCCTTAATCGTCGCTGCCCTGAGATTGTCGATGTTTTCGCCGTTTATCTTCAGTCTCATAAAAGAAAAAACCGCATCCCTTTTGGGATACGGTCGCCTTTAATATCAATTCCCTAATCCCTACGCCGGAATTGTCCGTATCAGGTTCAAGGGGTCTCTCCCGGTTAACGAGAGACTCTCAGGCATGTCTTGCCTCCCCCAAGGGTTGATCTAAGTATAGAGCAGCAAAGAATTTTATGTCAATGAAGCGTATTTATCTTGTGCGCGAGGCAGCCGGCGCCGAAGCCGTTGTCGATATTCATAACCGCTATGCCGGGCACGCATGAATTAAGCATCGCAAAGAGCGCTGTCAGCCCTCCCAGGCTCGTCCCGTATCCCACAGAAGTCGGCACAGCAATTATCGGCTTGTCGCTTATCCCGCCGACAACAGAGGGCAACGCGCCTTCCATCCCGGCTGCGACAACAATGACGCGCGCCTCATAGAGCGAGGCCTTGTTGCCCATCAATCTGTGGAGGCCGGCAACTCCGACATCATAAAGAGTGTTGACCCTGCTCCCGAGAAAAGAGGCTGTCACTGCCGCCTCTTCCGCAACAGGCATATCCGAAGTCCCTGCTGTAAGCACCAGAACATGCCCCTTCTTCTTCCTCACTTCTCCCACTGAGATGACCCCAGCCGCAGGATGAAATACCGCCTCTTTTATCCTGAGAGCCTTACGGATTTCCTGAGTGGCCCTGGTTATGAGAAACCTCCCGCTCCTTTTGTACATCGCCTTCGCTATAGAGATGACCTGCTCATCCGTCTTGCCTGCGGCAAAGATAACCTCTGGGATGCCCTGCCTGATATGCCTGTGATGATCGACTCTGGCAAAGGACATGTCCTCATAAGGGAGATGTTTCAGCTCCCGCAGTCCGTCCTCCACAGAGATATTCCCCTTCTGAATTTCTGAGAGGATTTTTTTCACGGTCTTGACGTCCATAAAAAAGGATCAGAACTCGGACTTCAGCGCCCGGTTCATAAGCATATGTACTGCCTCGGCAGCGTCCTTATCCTTATATATGACCTCATGTACCTGCTCAACAATCGGCATCTCCACGCCGTATTTTTTGGAGAGCTCATACGCTGACAGGGCGGTCGTGACACCTTCCGCAACGCTCCGTGTAGACGAAAGAATATCCCGAAGCTTCATCCCCTGTCCAAGGCTTTTGCCGACGGAATAGTTTCTCGACAGAGGCCCTGTACAGGTAAGCACAAGATCTCCCAGCCCGCTCAGTCCTGAAAAGGTCTTCTGATCAGCCCCCATACATTCCCCGAGCCTTATGATCTCTGCCAGACCTCTTGTTATAAGTGCTGCACGTGCATTATGGCCGAGTCCAAGTCCGTCAGAGATACCGGATGCGATAGCTATAACGTTCTTCAGAGCTCCGCCGAGTTCTACGCCGAGCATATCGGTGTGCGTATATACCCGGAAATACGAGGTATTGAATATCTCCTGCAGAAGGAGCGCATCGCCGTTGTCAACGGTTGCAAGGGTAACCGCAGTAGGCAGCTTGCTCATCACCTCCTGAGCAAAACTGGGACCGGAAAGCACCGCAACGGCCCTATCTGATATCTCCCTCAGGACCGAAGAGACAGTAAGGAGGGTGCCCTGTTCGATGCCCTTTGATGCGCTGATGATAACGGCATCGCTCTGGAGGTATTTCTCTGCCTGGCTGAAAACAGAGCGGGTAAACTGGGTGGGAACGACATTCAGGATATACCGCGCCTTTTTCACGGCTGCCTCTATATCCCCTGTTGCCTTCAGACCCTGGGGAAGCTCTCTGCCGGGGAGGTATAGACTGTTCTTGCCTGAACTGCTTATCTCTTCAGCCAGCCCTTTTTCAAAGGCCCATATCATTACGTCATAACCCTTTTCCACAAGGAGTGACGCAAGTGTCGTGCCCCAGCTGCCTGCACCTATGACCGAGATATAGCTCATTTGTCAGCCTCTAAAGACCTTCACCATAAAGATACATTTCAATATATTACCCCTAAAGATCAATTATGACAAATGCACTTACCGGCAACCTGTTACTTCTTTTGAGCCTTTTCAACCTTGGCCCAGGTATCCTTCAGGATCACCACACGATTGAAGACAGGCTTCTCAGGGGTCGAATCCGCATCAACGCAGAAGTATCCCATCCGCTCGAACTGGAACCGGCTCGACGGTGCTGCTGCTGAAAGACCCGGCTCTATACGGCAGTCCTTAATAACCTCGAGGGATTTCGGGTTGATGTCATCCCTGAAATCGCCGGTCCGGTCACCAGGGTTCGTCTCGGTAAAAAGGGTATCGTAGAGCCTCACCTCCGCCCTTTGGCTGTGGCGGGCCGAGACCCAGTGGAGTGTGGCCTTGACCTTCCTGCCGTCAGGCGCATCGCCTCCCCTTGTCTTGGGGTCATAGCTGCATAGAAGCTCCCGCACCTCGCCGGTCTTCTCGTCTTTAATGACCTTTTCGCAGGTAATGAAATAGGCATAACGCAGCCGCACCTCGCGTCCGGGCGCAAGTCTGAAGAACTGCTTCGGGGGGTCTTCACGAAAGTCCTCCTGCTCGATGTACAGCTCCCTGCAGAAGGGCACCTTCCTCGTGCCTGCAGACGGGTCTTCAGGATTGTTGATTGCGTCAAGCTCCTCATCCTCTGCTTCAGGATAGTTGGTGATCACGACCTTCAGGGGCCTGAGGACAGACATGACCCTCGGCGCCCTCCTGTTGAGGTCTTCCCGGATGCAGTATTCGAGAAGTCCCAGGCCGACAGTGCTGTCCCTCTTTGCCACGCCGATGCGTTCGCAGAAGTTTTTTATAGCCTCAGGGGTATAACCTCGCCTCCTGATGCCGGAGATGGTCGGCATGCGGGGATCATCCCAGCCACTGACATGCCCGTCCTGCACGAGCTGAATGAGCTTCCTTTTGCTCAGGATCGTATGGCTGAGATTTAGCCGCGCGAACTCGATCTGCCGGGGCAGAGGTCTCTTAAAAAGCCCTCCCTCGGCAAGGCGCTCAAGCAGCCAGTCATAAAACGGTCTCTGGTCTTCGAACTCAAGAGTACAGATGGAATGTGTGATCTGCTCGATTGCGTCTTCTACCGGATGTGCATATGTATACATCGGGTATATGCACCACGTGCTGCCCGTGCGGTGGTGATCTGCATGTTTGATGCGATATATAGCCGGATCCCTCAGGTTGATATTTCCGGAGGCCATGTCTATTTTGGCGCGCAGCACCATTGAGCCGTCAGGATGCCTGCCGTCGCGCATCTCCCGGAATAACCGCAGATTCTCCTCAGCAGAACGTTCGCGAAAGGGGGAATTCTTTCCAGGCGAGGTCAAGGTCCCCCTGTTTTCGCGCATCTCGTCGGCAGACTGGCTGTCGACATATGCATGTCCGGCGGTGATGAGGTATTCCGCAGCCTTGTACATAAAGTCGAAATAGTCGCTGGCATATAGAGGCGCAGGTCCGAAGTCGAAGCCGAGCCATCTGACGGAGTCTATGATCGAGTCAACATATTCCTGCTCTTCCTTTTCAGGGTTGGTGTCGTCAAAGCGGAGGTTGCATCTGCCTCCGAAGTCCCGGGCTATGCCGAAATTCAGGCAGATGGACTTTGCGTGGCCCAGATGGAGATAGCCGTTAGGCTCGGGAGGGAAACGCGTATGGACCCGTTTTCCGTATATGCCGGATTCCTGATCAACAGCTATGCTCTCGCGGATAAAATCCGATTGTCTCGGGGTTTCGTCAGTCACGCAATAAATCCTTTCAAAGGCAATTTCCTGCCTTGCAACCAGGCGGTTAATTTTACCTTATTCTTCAGGATTGTTGCACCTGGTTCTTGGAGGTCCTTAAGGACTTCAAGATTACCACAGCTCCGGAGATCTCAATCGAGTTCGCCCCTAAATAGAGGGCGCTTTCAAAAAATATTTCTGAACTGTTCTCACTTCCTCACGGAACCGGACAACTGTCCATCAATCTCGCAGTGCCAGACACTTCCTGTAATCGACACCTTACGGATGTGATACAATTGTGCGGAGTCTGAACGTGAATAAAACAGTGGATATGATAAAGGCAGGGGAGAAGGAGATGGGGAAGATGTCCCTTAAAGCCGATGAAGGCTGAAACTAACGTGCAATCACAGCCGCAGGCGATACAGATCCGCAATCTGAGGATCGACCCGCCGCTTCTCCTTGCGCCTATGGCGGGCCTTACCCACAGCGCCATGCGGCGGATTATGATCGGCTTCGGAGGAGTGGGCCTGTTGTCGACCGAAATGCTTTCGGCAAAAAGGCTGCCAACTGAAAATCCACGCATCTCCCCGTATCTGATCAGGACCGACAGGGAAAACCCGCTTTCCTATCAGCTTCTCACCTCCTCTGACAGCGAGATAGCCCGGGCCATCGATGCGCTTCATGCCTTGAAGGCCGACGCCGTTGATCTGAATATGGGCTGCCCGTCGACAGCGGTCGGAAGGTTCGGCGCAGGCGTCGTACTGATGGATCAGCCGGACAGGGTTCGCCGCATTGTGGCCGAGGCCAGAAAGCGAACAGCCTTGTCTTTGAGCGCGAAGATCCGCCTCGGCAGCGACCCTGACAGCGGGAGATTAAAAGAGTTCTGCACCATGCTCGAAAATGAGGGCGTTGACATGCTTACGGTGCACGCCCGGTTCAGACATGAGCCTTTTGCGAGGAATCCGCGATGGACATATATAGCCGAAATAAAGGAATGCATGAAGATACCCGTTATCGCCAATGGAGGAGTCTTCTCGACTGAGGACGCCGAAAAATGCCTGAGAGTATCCGGAGCAGACGGATTGATGCTCGGTCGGGGGGCGGTGACAAGACCGTGGCTCTTCGCCGAAATTGCCAGGACCGTATTGGGCCGCGATATCCCGGAGCGAGCAGTGTCCCTGCCGGATGTTTACGCCGCCTTTGTAGAAGCTTTAAACGCTGATTATCGCCCCATTTACCGCTTGGGCAGGCTGAAGGAATTTACCCACTACTTTTCCCGGAACTATAAATTCGGACACTCTTTGGCGACCAGGGTCCAGTCTAGCAACAGCATGGAGGATGCAATGGAGAGGGCAACAGCGTTCTTTACTAAAAATAGTACGAGTGCATGACCAGCCCGGAAAATAATGAGCTAACTCAGACGCTCATCTTACCCATGGCCTGAGGAGAACGGCGCAACTCCCTCCCGGTATTTTCTTTTTTCCCCGGGTTTAATGTATATTATCCTCCTGCCTGTATTATAGTGCGAGTGTTAGGTCTCCCCGGCGACCCGCCGGGGCGGGAAGTGTCGAAGATAAGCACCTTCCATCTGATTCAACCGCCTGGGCTGTTAATATGGATAACGAGCGTATTCCCCGTGGTCTTGCCGCAGGGAAGATCAATCGATAACAACTTGATCCGGAAGAAAGAGGTAAGAGAGCAGCATGTCTGAAATAAAATTGTCTTTAACGAAAGCGTATTGCCATTTTGAGAGCTCAGGAGAGTTATTAAGATGATACAGGCGAATAACCTGGATAAATGTTATGGCCGTCAGTGCATTTTTGAGAAGGCGGGGTTTACCCTCAATCCGGGTGAACGTGTCGGCCTTGTCGGCAGAAACGGGCACGGAAAGACCACTCTCTTTAAGATGATTCTTGGGCAGGAGCACCCTGATTCAGGATGCATCAGTATTCCGAACGGATATAAGATAGGCCACCTTTCACAGCATATCAGCTTTTCGGAGGACACAGTGCTTAAGGAGGCGTGCCTGAGTCTCCCGGACAATGAAGACGGTATCGATGAGACGTATAAGGCGGAAATCATTCTTATGGGACTCGGTTTTACGCTGGAAGACTTTACTCTTAATCCATTGGATCTCTCAGGTGGATACCAGGTCCGTCTTAACCTTGCAAAGGTGCTTGTTTCCGACCCTAATCTTCTCCTCCTGGACGAGCCTACCAATTATCTCGATATCCTCTCTCTTCGCTGGCTTACACAGTTTTTGCGCAGCTGGAAAAAGGAGCTGATAATAATTACTCATGACCGTGCCTTCATGGATGGTGTGACTACGCACACCATGGCCATACACCGCTCTAAATTGAGGAAAGAAGCCGGCCCTACCGAAAAAGTATATCAGCAGCTGCTGATGGAGGAAGAGATCCACGAAAAGACCAGGGTCAACGACGACAAAAAGCGCAAGGAGACAGAGGACTTCATAAACAGGTTCAGGGCAAAGGCAACCAAGGCCAGTGCTGTGCAGTCACGAATAAAAGCCCTGCAGAAAAAAGAGCGTCTTGAAAAACTGACAGAGATAAAGGATCTTGATTTCTCGTTCAGATCAGCGTCTTTCACCGGAAAAGTGCTGATGGAAGTTAATGACCTGTCTTTTGCTTTTGACAATGACGGCGCGCCCCTGATCGATGGATTGAGCTTTTCAGTGGGAAAGAAGGACCGGATAGCCATTATCGGCAAAAACGGCAAGGGGAAAACAACACTGCTGAATCTGCTTGCAAAAGAACTGAAGACTAAAGCCGGCTCTGTCAGTCATCATGATCAGCTGCAGACGGCCTATTTCGGCCAGACTAATATAAACCGTCTTGACATGAACAAAACCGTTGAACAGGAGATTATGGACGTGCATCCGGATGTCGGCAGGGGTGCGGCCCGCAAGATATGCGGCATTATGATGTTTCCCGGAGACAATGCGTTAAAAAAGATCAGCGTCCTCTCC
>JACRHE010000187.1 GCA_016217695.1 Nitrospirota bacterium
ATTGGACTTCCATGGCTAGTATTCTTGAAATACGATGAAATTTCATATTTAATTGGCTGATTGATGCCGTCATCTTAACTGCCTCCCTCAAAAGTTTATAAAGATGGAACTAACCGGCGCGCAGTTTTCGCGCGCGTCCGGTTGGGTGTTTTGTTAGACCGCCTTCCTTTATAGCCTCACTGATCAATCTTAACTCAAGTCGATAACCGAGGGCATGCGCATATTTCTGCAACGTAGCCAATGACGGCGAGTGTTTTCCCTTTCCTGACTCCAGACGTGCTACGGCAGACTGTGTTGTTCCGATACGTTCCGCGACCTCCGCCTGAGTGATACCGGCTGAGGTGCGTGCTTTCAAAAACTCGTCAAATAGTGCAAACTCCTCATCGAGACGATCATATTCGGCCCTAACATCCGCCCGATCGAGGGCACGAGCCTTAAGTTCTTTGTGTGTGAGCATTTTTTACCTCCTTCATGCGCCGCCGAGCTGTTTCAAGTTCTCGGAGCGGTGTCTTGTCTGTTTTCTTAATGAACTGGTGAAGTACCATGATCTTTTTTTTGCCGACCATCGTGCAGTAAAAAACACGAGCAATTCCTTCTACGGCTTTTAGCCGCAACTCAAATAGGCCGTTACCCATTGCGCGGGTATGCGGCATACCCAAGTCTGGGCCAAATACCTCCATCCTGTCCGTAAATCGCAAATATCGCGCAAGAAAGCCTGCCGGCATGACAAGGATTTCTTGTTGCACAGATTCACTGTAATAGGTGATTGTCCAGTTCACGATATGATTATAGCAAATTTGCTATAATAAGGAGAGCGAGAAATGACTTTTTCGAAGAGAGGCCCACCATTTCAGGCGCGCCAGACTCACCAAGCGTGTCACTGCCCATACCTTCCGCCACAGCTACGCCACTCATCTTCTTCAGGCTAATTACGACATCCGTACCATCCAGACACTTCTCGGTCACAGCGATGTCAGGACCACCATGATCTACACCCACTGCGTGCCGAGTCGCACCGTAAAAGAGGCAAGAAGTCCGCTGGATTTCTGATTCCCTATTTATCGCATCTATTAATGAGCCTTATAGTTCTTGACAACGTCGCAATACAGAGCTATATTGAAATTAGAAAAAGAGCTTGCAATACCCCAGACCGGGTTTTACCAGAGAACAGGGTCACTGGGTCAGGGCGCAGAAGAGAGATATGGATGGTTTTCCCCACGCATCGGGGAAATAAGAATACTCCATAGCTCAGGCGCCCGGTTAGAAAAAAAGCCTTATTAGCTTACCCGGCTTCCGGGGTGTTGCATCTGGATATCCAACCAACAAAATTGGGCCAATGCGTATTATTTCCCCTGCAATTCAGTCTCCGAAACATGATCGTCGTCATCGTCGGCCAGATCAAAGACCTCCTCTTGGCCGATATCAACCGTCTCTCCCCTGCCGAGGAGTTCGCTGAATATGAACGGCTTTGTTGAAGAAGGGATCTTCGGGTCAGAATAGAGCTCCTTGAGGTCATTCGTCTTCATGCCTCCTATGAACTTGTTTACAGCATTCATCGGCGTAAAAAAGTTTCGTATCAGCGCAAACCGGACATTATATCCCAGCGACCATTTCCCGTGTCCAGCTATAAGCCTTATGACCTCGGGTTTTGTTACAGGCCTGTTGATCAGCCTGAAAAGATTGCCTTCGGTGAGCATAGGACTTTCAAGGCAGGTAGCGATGACCTTTTCATCTCCGCTGTCCAGGAGGGATATGAGAATATTTGTGCTAGCCCTTTTTGCGAGGGCGGTCTTTACGCCCAGAGGCATCGAGGGGATCCTTTCTGCTATCATATGCTCTATCTTCTGCCTGATATTGATATTGACCTGCTGATCCTTTGCTATGTCAGCCAGATCGAATATCCTCATGAATTTAAGAAGTGCAAGCGTGATCCTCTGTGGCGTCTTTGGATTTTTGCAGAGAGCGAGCTTGAGCTTAAAGCTGTCTTTAAACCTTACGTCTCCTGCGAGAAACCCCAGCACCTCAGCTGAAATCGTCTTTTTCTTTACCACGAAAACCGCCATGTCTTCAGAGAAGTTCCGGTTGAGGAGGGCATTGGATACAACCTCAGGATGAGGGTCCCTGATCAGGTTCCAGAGTTCTTCGGCATCAGCAGCCAGAGCCGCACTTATCCTCTCCTCGACTGTACGCATGATATTATCTTACCGCAGAAGGGCGTATTTGAAACAATCCAGAATAGAGGGCTTATACGATTACTTCACGGCCACTGTCTCAAAAGCTTTTCGTAAGCGCCAGTTATCGGAATCTTCCATTGTTTGATCAGAGCAGACAGTACAATAATATAAAAGCATACCCTGTACTGACGAAAAGTTTTTTCGACATACCCCTGAAATTTATTAATACCCAAATCCGGCTTATTAAATATCCATCAGGTACTTCGAAAAAATTAATTGGCTGCAAGGGGCATCGAAGTTCGAAGTGTGTACTATTCTCTGATTAGGGATACGAATTCAGAGAAACTGGCGATTCCAAGAAATTTTTGAGATGTGCCTGAGAGATATTCAAAGGCAGGCTAGAAGCGATAACCGAAATCCACGGTTACAGTATGTCCGCCGACGCGGGACTCCAGAATCTTAAAGTCCGCCTTGCCGGTAAATACATATTTGCCCTCCAACCCCACGAAAAAGTTCCTCGCGACATCGGCATTTACCCCTGCCTGAATATGCCCTCCGAAGACAGCGTCGCTCTCCTCAGCGACAATCCCTCTATACTGGCCGTGGAATTCTGCCAGGTAGAGGCCCAGGCCTCCGCCGGCAAATAACTCAAAGCCCTTAATGGGGTAGAGAGCCTTTGCGGTTACGATAAAAGGCATCCCCTTTATCTCATTGCCATATCCCTTGTTTACGCCGTCATGGAAATAACCGGTGCCGATCTCAACTGCGACATGCGGACTATAGTAATGTCCGAGTGCGACCTCGGCGTTGAACCCCATGTCGATCGTGGCCTCCCTGACAGCGCCGCTGAACGTAAAGAGCCCGCCTTTAAGCAGGACATAATTCTTTTTCTCCTGTCCCCAGACTGAGAAAGGCAGGACAAACAAAAGACTCAAGGTCACGGAAAACATTAAACTCTTCATTGATTTCATCCCCTTCTTTGGTATTTGTCATGCTGCGTTTCATATGCCAGATCGAAATGCACCTAAATACTATGGAACTATCAGAAGTTTGCCATACTGTCTAAAATGCTCGTCAAAGGCAAATACCGTTTTAATCCCCAACCGTTCAATGAGCGCAAAACTTGTCGCGTCAGTATATGAAAAATCCTTATCAGCAAACTCCGTTAATATCTTCCATCCGTTGTTTTCATCATCGACAGTTATCCTGTGTAAATTAATCAAAGGATTATTCATCAGAAGCTCTGCCATTTCTACGGCAACCGGATGAGCCCTGCAAAAATAGGTATATACCTCATCCAATATAAAATTTGTCGTATGCAGCCTGAGCCTCTTCGCTTTTATAGTGTTAAGATATGCGGAAGCAGCCTCGTGGTTAAAATCATCCTTAACCCTCATCGCTATAAAGGCGCCTGTATCGACAAAGATCTCCCTGGCTTTACTCATTTTTTCTTTCTGTAAATATACTCATCGTGCTGGTTAGAGCCCTTGCGCCTGCCCATGGTAAAGCCATCTTTTCCGACAGAAAAAAGGGGATTATCTTCGTAATCCTTCTCCTTCGGGAGATGTTCATTGATGAGTTCTCTTACGATCTCGGCAATACTCGCCTTTTTTCTCTCGGCCTGCTGACGAAGGTACTGATATTGCTCCCTGGTAAGATATATCTGTGTTCTGTGTGCTGTCGTCTCCATAATTGCCTCCAGCACCTAGTATGCTTAATATACAGCATGATGTCAACGAGGTTCGGAAATTTCCAATATCCCACCCTAACCATCTCCTCTCCTCGGCGAGTCGCCTGACGCGACCCATTGTAAAGGGGCGGGAAATGTAAACGAAGCGTAAAAATCCAAAGCATACAACTAATTGGTCCTAGCGCAACGAAATCCCAGTCCGAGGTTTCTGCCCTCGGGATAGCCCCAGCCGCGGTTCGACGTGCGCAAGTAGTGCGAATAGCCGCCCCAGCTGCCGCCGCGATTAACGCGGCCAGTGCCGGCAGAAGGACCCTGCGGATTATTCTGAAAATTCCCCGAATACGCATCATACCAATCTGCCACCCACTCATATACGTTGCCTGACATGTCATAGAGCCCAAGACCATTCGGCAGCTTCCGGCCGACAGGATGCGTGCCCACTGAATTTGCATCATACCATGCATAATTCACAATGTCGGCGTCGTCGCTCGTTCCCGCATACTTCTGGTTTTGCCCGCCGCTTCTAGCCGAGTATTCCCACTCTGCTTCCGTCGGCAGTCTCTTGTCGACTGACTTGCAGTATACATCCGCCTGGGTCCATGTGACCTGCTCAACAGGGCAATTGCCTCCGCATGTTGTGAAATATGACGGGTTCGTTCCCATGACTGTAAGATATTCTGTCTGCGTCACTTCGTATCTGTCGATGGAGAAGCTACTCAGGCAGACCTCATGAACCGGTAGTTCTTCACCATATCCTACGCCAAAGGTATCACCCATCTGGAAGCAGCCACCGGAGACAGATACCATGCCACCGGAGAGAAAAGGGCCGGCTGCTATGAAACTAGTAACCCATCCATAGTAATGGTCAAGACTGCCCGCAGGGGTTACAGCAAGGTAGAGCTGATATGTGCCCGGCGGCAGCCCTGAAACCGGTATGTCACCGAATATGGCCTCTTCAATAGGCCCTGTTGTGCCCGCCCTCCAAGGGGCAAGCCCTTGCGAAATCGTCTGGATGCCATTGTCTGAGCGAAGGAGATAAATGTTATTTGGGTCAAGAGCAGGAGCGAATATCGCAAAATAGACGTCAACCGGTCCGCCGAATTGCTCAAGGCCTACCAGAATGCTCAGGGTATCACCGCCCTCTGCCACGGTCCCGACGCCAACTGGTTTCGCCTCCGCTGCTATAGCGCTCTTCACTGGTGAATCCACAGGCGCATTTTCATAATAATTAGCGCTATCGGGCACAGGCATGGCCAGGGCAGTTCCAGACAAAACCGACGCTGCAACGATGAAGAATAAAACGAACAGCAACCCCTTGCTTACGGCAATAATTTTAGACATGTGAGCCCTCCATAATATACTGTTGGAAATTGTGAAATGCGGTGACTTACGCCAAGGCATTTTCTTTCCCGTAAAAACATACTGCAAGCACGACATTATTCGGCATTATATTTATTTTGTCAATACAATCTCAGATTTGTGTACAATAAATCTGTGCCGAAGTTTACCAAACGGAGATCTAAGAAAAGCGGCCTTCCGCCGGGGACGCTCGTACATATCGGCGAGAAGAAGACCGAACAGGTAAAGATCACTGTCCTGGACTATGACGAGTCCGATTTTCAGGAAAAAGAGATATTTGCTATCGATGAATGCTTCCTGTTCAGGGACAAGCCTTCAGTAACATGGATCAATGCAGACGGCGTGCATAACCTCGATATCCTCGAAAAGCTCGGCGACTGTTACGG
>JACRHE010000184.1 GCA_016217695.1 Nitrospirota bacterium
CCTGGTAATCGGCTTCTGTCATTAAAGCCTCTTCGGTCTCAAAATGTAGTTCACTGAACCTCTCGATCATGCTCAGGGTAGGCCTGAGTGTCTCCGGCCCATGGCCCTGTTGGACAAAATAATGGAAGGTGTTGATTATAGCCGGGTCTCAATGGTCTCAATGGGGTCAATTCTTTCACATTGACAAATAGTTCTCGAACTCGCTGATAAGCCCCCTAAGTCAAAAGCCTATGGGGCCAGACTTGCCTATTGCCATTCTTGCCGATGAACTAATAACAATGATCCGAATCGCCTGCCGACTCCGCATTCTCCTTAAGATCTCTCGTCATCACAGCAGGGTCCTTTCTCAGATGCTCCGATATTTCCGTTCAAGGTAGCCATACTATTTGAGCCACGTAAATCATTCGCCAAGCCGGGCACTCATCCTCTCGTAAATATCTTTTCTGTGGCCGATGCCCATGACATGCGCTTCATTACCAGTCACTTTAAAGACTATACGGTAATCGCCGATCCGCAGCTTCCAGTAGCCCTTAAGCGTCTTTCTCAACGGCAGGCCAAAGTCCTGCGGGGCCGTCATCAGCTTTGCCTCGATCACCTTCCTGATTCGTCCTCTCATGCCGGCACTCAGCAAAGGGATGTCATCTTTTAACACATCAGGGTAGTATCTGACGGTAAAAGCCATTTAGCCCCAGACCTCCTTGTGGGACAACAGCCTCCTCCCCTTAAGCTTCTTCTCTCTCTCCTCTGCCCATGCAACAAGCGATTCATCTTCCCTGAGCTCAACAGCTTCCCTGACAAGATCCCGCATGACCATAGCCATCGAAACGCCGTTTTTTTTGGCCATGTTCCGAATTATTTCATAAAGCGATTTCTCCACAACCACATTTATTCTCGGATTAACAGCAGGCATATCACAACCTCCAGATTTTTCTTTAGTGTACCACTTGTGTGACACAAATACAACTACCTTCCTCTAGACAAGCTTATTGAAAGCTGGCGTTATGCGGTCAGCACCTCGCCGCTGAGGCTGCCTGTTGCCCTGCCCTCCCACACGGCAGGCACGCCATTGACCAGGACATACCCTATGCCTTCAGGCCGCTGATATGGGTCCTCAAATGTTGCCTTGTCAATGATCTCGTCAGGATCAAAGACCACTATATCGGCATGCATGCCTTCCAGTATTTTCCCCCTATCCCTCAGGCCGAACGTCTCAGCAGCCAGAGAAGTAGACTTATATATCGCCTCTGAAAGGGATAAAAGCCCTTCCTCCCTGACATACCTGCCGAAAAGCCTCGGGAAGGTGCCGAATGTCCGCGGGTGAGGCTTTCCCTGCTTAGTTGGTCCGTCAAAGCATCTGGCAGAACTGTCAGAGCCTATCATGCAATAAGAAAGGGAGAGAAATTTTCCGAGGTTTTCCTCGCTCATGGATAAAAAGACTGCCCCTACCCTCAGCCTCTCCCCGATAAGTATCCTAAATAAGGCGTTCATCTCGTCAGTGCCCAGTTTTTTACTTATCTCCTCCAATGTCAGGCCTTCCATCCACCTGTTGCGATCAGTCACCACTGAAGAGACTATCACCTTCCCCCAGTATCCCGCAGACGAACACTGTTGCTTGAGCCCGTCCATGATCCTTTTCCTGTCATTATCATCACCAAGTCTTCTCAGTTCCTCTTCATTACCTCCTGCAAAGACCCAGGGAGGGAGGATAGAATCCAGGTCTGTACTCGATGCAGTATAAGGATACCTGTCGCAGGATATCCTCACGCCTGATCTCATCGCCTCATCAAGCCTGCTGATAACCTTTTCTGCCTTATGCCAATTCTGCTGTCCTGCTGTTTTTATATGTGATATATGCACCCTTATGCCGGTTCTTTTTCCTATGCTTATCACTTCATCGACAGCATCAACAAGAGAATCCCCCTCGCTCCTCATATGACTCGTATAGATCAGTTCTTTTTCCTTGAGCACGCATGAAAGATTCACCAGTTCCTCCGTGTCGGAATACAGTCCCGGCGGATAGATTAGTCCTGTTGACAAGCCGATGGCGCCATCGTCTATTGTCTCCCTGAGCAGACGTCTCATCTCAGTCATATATGCATCAGATGCGCTTTTGTCTTCATAACCGACAACAGAACCCCGTATATTGCCGTGTCCTGCAAGAAAGGCAGTATTCACCGCAATTCCCTTTTCCTTTATGATTCTCATATATTCGCCAAGGCTGTTCCATCTTTCCCTGATGCCGAGTTCTCTCAGATCCGCTTCTCTTCTTTCGACAGCCTTGCCATAAAGTGGCCCTGCAGACATGCCGCAATTGCCGTTGATCTCTGTTGTTATCCCCTGTAAGATCTTCCCCTCAGCCCTCGGGTCGGCCAGTATCGTAAAGTCGGAATGGGAGTGGGAATCTATGAACCCGGGTGACACAACAAGCCCTTTTGCATCTATCACCATATCTGCATCTGCTGTCACGGATACACCGATGCTGAGTATCCTTCCGGCTGAGATCAGTATGTCGGAGATAAACGGCTCATTGCGGCAGCCATCATGGAGAAGCCCGTCTTTTATCAGGATATCCATAGTATTGCGCCTATTTATCTCTCTTATTTATAGAAGAGTCAGGAGGGTGCTCTTCTGCAAAAAAGATCTCGGGAGTCTGAACACTCCTGACAAACAGGGGCAGGAGAAAGAGGGATATAACCCTGACCTTATTCCAGAACCCTTCTATATTTTTTCCGGTAACGTTCTTGCCGTAGGCATCAGATGTCATTTTCTTGAGGCCGGGGAAACACTGCAGTGTCAATCCCATCATATGGACAAAATCTTTAACAGGGATGCCGATCTTTTCGAGCGGCCGAAGGAGATTCCCGAGTGCCGATACAATATCCTCCGTCTTTGTCAATGAGAGGAATATCTTCGCTCCCATTATCATAAACAGAACCCTCAAGGTCCTGATGGAGGCTATGTGAAGCCCTTCATCCGTTATGTTGAACGCCCAGACCTCAAAGAGTATTCTTCCATGACGGTTCAGGAGATTACTTATGAAGGTGAAAAAGAGAAACAGGCTTATCGGCACCCATCCTGATTTAAGCCTGCTGAACGGGACCTTCATGGACAAGAGGCATAAAACGACAAAAAGAAACGCGTATGCCCAGATATTGCTTATAAGGAAAAGAGAGATGACAAAACAGACATAAAGGACAATTCTAATCTCTGGAATCAAGAGATTTTCTAACACCTGCAACTGTCTGCACATCAGAGGAAGATGACATGTATCTTGCTATGCCCGATGCGATAGATTTTGCGAGGCTTCCCCTGTACTTCTCTTTTGACAGAAGTTTCTCCTCCACCGGATTGCTGATAAAGGAGACCTCGACCAGAACAGAGGGCATCTGCGCCCCGAAAAGCACATAAAAAAGGGCCTGTTTTACGCCGTGATCAACTATATTCTGATAGCTCTTGCTGAGATCGTTGATCATCATCTGCTGAATATAATTCGCCAGCTTTATCGATTCATCCCTCTTTACATCTCTCTTCAGATCTCCCAATATGACGCCGAGCACGTCCATTTCGCCCTGCATCCTCTTCATTTTCTTCAGGGAGATCTGATTTTCACGCGCTGCCACCTTCATCGCCTCCTCGTCATTTGTCCAGTTGAGTAGATATGTCTCGATTCCCCTGGCATCTCTCCTCGGACTCGCATTTGCATGTACGGAGACGAAGAGATCGGCATTCTTGCTGTTGGCGATGGCAGTCCTCTCTTCAAGCTTGAGAAATACATCCGTCTCTCTCGTCAGATATATCTCCAGACCGGGATCGGCTGAAAGGATCTTCTTCAGTTTCAGCGCTATATCCAGGACTATATCTTTTTCAAAGAGTCTGTTCGGCCCCACAGCACCCGGGTCATGGCCGCCGTGGCCGGCGTCAATAACAATCCTCTTCTTCGTCGATACCTCTGCGGAGCTGCCGTAGACATCTATAACAATCCTGTCAGGCTCCTCAAGGTGAATAACATTGTAGTCTTTGATCTTTTCGAGGTCTAGTACGACCCTGACCGTGTTTTCATCGAACTGGGAAGCACGCACCGACCTGAGCATATCGTTGCCGATCGCAAGGTTAGTTTTAAGCTCCTTCTTTATGTGACTGTTCTTTATGTCGAAATAAAGCCTGTCAGGATTGGCAAGGTGCTTTTTTACGAACAGGGTCTTACCGGAGAGGCTTACTACAATCCTGGTATAATGAGGGTAGGACCAGAATGAGATATCCGTTACATCGATGCTGTTTTCAGCCCCTGGTTCAGCCTGTGATAAAGAAGGCAATAATAGAAACAAAAAGAGTGCGCTGAGAAAAACAGGAATGCAGATGATTTTTTTTAAACGTTCTTCAATCAATTTTTATAAGCCGTCTCCATGACCGAATTCTCGCTCAGACCGCCTGAACCGATGTAATTTCCGGCAACTCTTTCTTCAGCGACGACTCTACCCAGTTCTTCATCGTTAGTGAAGACATGGGACAGGTGCCGCACGCCCCCTTCAGTTTCACGTACACAACGCTACCCCTGACATCCACGAGCTCGATATCTCCGCCCTCGGATTTCAGACCTACCCTCACCTTATCAAGAACTTCCTCAACCCTTTGCCTGAGCATTTCAACCTCTTGTAACATAATAAGAAAATCTCCGTTTATATTCAAGTATTTTATGATAACAGCCAGTCTTATCCCTTAATAAAACAGGAAGATGCCGGGCCATAAAAGGGCTGATATCTATTTGCTTGCCCGATCGAAGATTCTTTAGTATGATTTTATTGTGCTTGAGACTCTATTTTATCCAAAGACGATTGCGGTTGTCGGCGCCTCGAATGATCCCCATAAAGTCGGGTATGCGATCCTTAATAATATTAAGAAGTTCGGATATCAGGGGGAGATCATACCTGTAAATCCCAAGTCAGATGAAATACTGGGACTGAAGACCTCAAAAAGCATCCTTGACATGCAAAAGGATGCGGACCTTGCAGTTATCGCTATCCCTGCAGCCATGGTGCCTGGTGCAATAAGGGACTGCGTTGCGAAAGGGATTAAGTCGGCAGTTATCATAAGCGCCGGCTTCAAGGAAGCAGGCGCCTCGGGAATCATGCTCGAAGAAGAGCTGAAGGCCATCGCGCGGGAAGGGAAGATAAGGCTCCTGGGACCAAACTGCCTTGGCATTATCAATACGGTCCATAATCTCAATGCCACCTTTGCTGCAGGCATGCTCCCCAAAGGCAGACTCGCATTCTTTTCACAGTCGGGCGCGCTGGGCATAGCCATTCTCGACTGGGCCATCGGCAACAGGATAGGTTTCTCCAAGTTTATCAGCCTCGGGAATAAGGCTGACCTCAATGAGACCGACTTCATCGAATACTTCATAAAGGATGATGAAACGGACATAATTCTCGGATATATCGAAGATGTAGTAGACGGGAGACGGTTTCTTGAGATAGCAAAAAAGGCCTCCAGAATAAAGCCGATCATCCTCGTCAAATCAGGCGGCACCCAGGCAGGGGCCCGCGCTGCCTCTTCCCATACAGGAGCTCTGGCAGGATCAGAAAACGCCTTTACAGCCGCGTTCAGGCAGACAGGGGTAATACGGGCTGAAGGGATCGAGGACCTCTTCGAAACAGCAAAGGCGTTCAACTCAAAGAAGCTGCCTGAAGGGAATAATCTTCTCATAGTTACGAACGCCGGCGGCCCGGGCATTATCGCAGCTGATACGGCAGAGAAGCTCTCGATCAATCTCCCCACCTTATCAAAGGAGACGATACAGACTCTGTCCGCCCTTTTGCCGAAGAATGCGTCTCTGTACAACCCCGTAGATATTATCGGAGATGCCCCGGCAGAGAGATACGCTGCAGTATTTGAACATGCGCTGAACGACCCCAACATCGACGGATTCCTTGTCATTCTGACGCCCCAGGCGACTATCAATGCCGAAGACGCTGCAAAGGCGGTTATCTCATCGGCTCAGAAGA
>JACRHE010000185.1 GCA_016217695.1 Nitrospirota bacterium
ATACGCTCTGTGCTTGTGATCGTTGTTCCGCTCTGTCTGTTTCTTGCCGCCGCCTATGCAGTCTCGTCTGCGGCGAAATCCGCATTCGTTGTGGAGGAGATCGTATTCAGTGGAAATGAGCATCTTACTGACGAGGAGCTCAAAATTCTTGCCGGACTGAGCGAGGGTGATAACCTTTTCTCCTTCTCAGGCAAAGGCATACACAGGAAAATGATCGAATCACCTTGGATACGTTCCATCTCGGTCAGGAAGGACCTGCCTGGAAGGCTTCATATCCTCATTACCGAGGCAGAGCCTTTTGCCCTTCTTGATATGAAGGGACATCTTTTCATCGTCGATGACAGAGGAAGGATGCTTGAGGAACTAAAAGACAGCTCAATGCCTTTTCTGCCTGTCATATCCTCAGATCCCTATACTGAAAAAGAGGTCTATTCCGAGGCGATCAGCCTTGCCAGGGCGATCAGGGATACCGGCCTCCTCTCCAGGAAAAACCATATAGAGATAATCGCTCACAGGCCCCACGAGATTGCAGCGAATGTGGACGGCGTCCTTGTGAAGGTCGGCACAGGCGATTACGCCGAGAAACTCGGAAGACTCATGGAACTGGAGGAGGATATCCGAAATCGCAGAATCCCGGTTGATTACATCGATCTGCGGTTCGCAAACAGGGTTGTGGTCAAACAGGTCAGTGAGGTGATACGGAAATGAATACGCGTGTTATCGCAGGACTCGATGTCGGGACCACAAAGGTCTGCGCCGCGGTCGGCAAACACGACGGCTCCGGGGTTACCATCGCCGGGATAGGCACATCTCCCTCAACAGGCATGAGAAAGGGTGTAGTAACGAACATAGAGACGACAGCCGATGCCATACGCAGGGCAGTTAAAGAGGCTGAGGCATCATCAGGCATCCGGATAAAGTCTGTGTCAGTGGGCATCTCCGGAGGACATATACAATGCCTGAACAGTTCCGGCGCAATAGGTATACGAAATAAAGAGGTCACGTCTTCCGACAGGGAGCGTGCCATAGATGCCGCACGCACGGTCTATATCCCCCTGGACCGGGAGGTTATCCATGTTATCCCCGGCGAATTCACGCTCGACAATCAGGAAGGCTTGACGGACCCTGTGGGGATGTCAGGCGTAAGGCTCCAATCCAGGGTGCACATAATCACCGCAGCCGCTTCCTCTTTCCAGAACCTCCTCAAATGCTGCGAAAAGGCAGGTCTTGCTGTTGAAGAGGTAATCTTTGAGCCTGTTGCATCAGCCCACTGCACACTTACAGATGATGAGAAAGAGTTCGGGTCCATCCTCATAGATATAGGAGGAGGCACGACAGACATCGCCTTTTTCAAAGACGGCAGGCTATCCTCCGCTTCTGTAATCGGCGTTGGGGGAAATCACTTTACAAGCGATATAGCGGTCGGGCTGAAGGTAGGTCTTCCTGAGGCGGAAAGAATAAAGAAGGTATCCGGAGCAGCGTATTGCAGCGCTTCGGAGGGCTCTGGCGATATAGAGATATTGCAGGAGGGATCAGAGGCAAGGACAATCCCCCGTGTCTGTGTCATAGAGATCCTGCAGCCGAGGGCGGAAGAGGTGCTCGAAATGATAAAAAAAGAGATACGGACCTCCGCCGCATATGAGGCGGCAGCATGCGGTGTTGTGCTCACAGGGGGCGCCTCGCTCCTCAGGGGATTCAACAAGATGGCCGAGGCAGCGCTGGGATTGCCTGTACGTCTCGGAGGGCCCCGCAATATCCGGGGGGCAAAGGCAGCAGCAGACAACCCTCTCTATGCAACAGGCATTGGTCTTGTCACCTGCAGCGCAGATGCCCCGGCAGATGAAGTTGTTCATCCGGATGTCCTGACAGGCGCCTTCGGGAAGATGAAGGACCGGCTGAAGGATATCTTTAGATATGCAGATTATCTGAATGTATATAACAAAAGAGAAGGAGGAATGGCATGTTTGAAATCGAGGAAGTAAGGGGGCAGAAGGCCAAGATCAAGGTTATAGGGGCCGGCGGAGCAGGGGGCAATGCGGTGAACAATATGATCGCATCCACCCTCCATGGGGTTGAGTTTATCGCCATCAATACGGATCTCCAGGTACTTGAAACCTCTCTCGCTCCGGTAAAGGTTCAGATCGGGACAGAGCTGACTCGCGGACTGGGTGCGGGCTCGAACCCCGAGATCGGAAGACACGCGGCCTTAGAAGACAGGACAGCGATCATGGACTGCATGGACGGCTGCGACATGGTCTTCATCACTGCAGGCATGGGCGGCGGCACAGGGACAGGGGCAGCTCCTGTCATCGCCGGTATCGCAAAAGAGATGGGGATACTCACCGTGGCGATTGTTACCAAACCATTCTTCTATGAAGGCAAGAAAAGGCTTACAAATGCCGAGCAGGGGATCAAGGAACTCTCGCAGCATGTTGATACCATGATCGTCATCCCCAACGACAGGATCAGTCTCGTAGTGGACAAAGGCACACCGCTTCTGAAGTCTTTCTCCATAGCTAACGACGTACTGAGACAGGCTGTGCAGGGCATATCAGATATTATCCTCGTTCCAGGTCTCATCAACGTCGATTTCGCGGATGTGCGGACGATCATGGAGAATATGGGCCGCGCAGTCATGGGAACCGGGACAGGCACAGGTGAAGGAGGGGCCTTCGAAGCAGCGAAAAAGGCGATATCCAACCCGCTCCTTGAGGACTCATCCATAGAAGGCTCCAAGGGGATACTCATAAATATAACAGGCGGGCTCGATCTCTCCCTGAGCCAGGTCCAGGAGGCCTCTGCGCTCATCCACGATTCCGTGCACGAAGACGCCAATGTCATAGTCGGTTCCGTGCTTGACCCTGACATCACCGGCGAGGTGAGGGTTACGGTAATCGCTACAGGCTTTGAAGAAAAAAAGGAAAAGGTAGAGCTTCCCCAGATAAAAAAGTGGGCGCCGGTAAAAAACGAGCCGCTCAATCTCAGGGCGTCAGAAAGGATTCTGGCAAAGAGCCTGAACTACAACCTCAGCGCAGATGAGGCAAAGACCGAGATGTTCGATTATGAAGAAGCTATAGACCTTCCTGCGTTTCTGCGAAGGGCACAGCAAAAAAGTCTCTAAGTTTCCCCCCGAGGGGCCTCCCATTTCCCCCCACTAGGGAGGTCCCTCTTCCCCCCATTTCCTGACCCGGAATCCACCATCAAAAAATATGCGCAGGGACTGATCAAATTGATGGTGAATGAGGGTGACATGGGCCGGAGATATTTTTTCTTTTTAAGGCCTGTGGTAATATATAAACCCTGATTCGTGTCAGGACAATATCTGCTATGGACCGAAAAATACAAAAAATATTAATCGCAAACCGGGGCGTTCCTGCTGTACGGATCATGCATACATGCAGGGACAGGAAAATACCGACAACCGCGGTTTACAGCGATCCTGACCGGCTGGCACATCATGTCTTCATGGCAGATGCTGCAGTGCATATAGGCGAGGCCCCGCCTGCAGAGTCTTATCTCAATATGGACAAGATGATTCATGCGGCACTCCGGTCCGGATCAGACGCCATACATCCCGGATGGGGTTTCCTTGCGGAAAATGAGGGGTTTGCTCAAAAGGTTATCGACGCCGGCCTGACATGGATAGGACCTTCGCCGGAGGTTATCAGGATGATGGGCG
>JACRHE010000186.1 GCA_016217695.1 Nitrospirota bacterium
AGGTCGTGTGGATATGGAAGAAGAATATGCCGAAGATAAAGGCGGCGATCAGTATGTCAAGGGCAACGCCGAGCTCCACAACAAGGGGCATGCCGTAAGTTGCGCTCGTGGCAGCAAAGAAAAGGCCGTTTTCAAGGGCAAGAAAACCTATGATCTGGGTGACCGCATGCTTTCTCGTGATCATCATGAGCAGTCCCAGCATAACCGTGGCAAGGGCCACGGCAAGGGTCGACCGCGTTATCAGAGTGGAGAGCTCCCTTACCGGAGCTGTCAGGTGATAGGAAAATATCACCAGGGCTATACCGATCATCATGGTCATTGGTATGTTCACTATCGTTTCAACCTCTTTGCGGATCTTAAGGCGAAGGATAAGCACATGAAGGATATAGGGCAGAAGGAAGACCTTAAGTCCGAGGGTCAGCACAGACGATATGTAGAGATGATGCTTGCTTGCCACAAAGCCGACAATTGCGGTGTTCAGCGACAGAAAGAAACACTGCCAGGCAAAGAGGTGGATAAGTCCGTAGACCCTTTTCTGCACCAGCATGCCGAAGGCGGTCAGGAGCACCAGGGCTGCGAGAAAACTGTTTATCTGTGCCGCGATGTGTAAATTCATAAAATCCCTCCTATCCTCCCTTTGCCAAAGGGAGGGATAAGCCCCCTCTTTGGCAAAGAGGGGTGAGGGGAGATATATTGGACATGGTGATTTTCGATCATTTTCTTTTATTTCACTCCAGAATAAAAAATGACAACATCCCAAGTGTTGCCATCAGAAATGCTGACCCTAAAAACTCTGTCAGACGGAAGAGTCTCATCTTTGCCAGGCCGGTCTCTATAAGCACAAGCACAACCCCGGATGCAGCGAGCTTGAGCAGTAAGAACAGGAACGCCAGGGCTGCACCCGTTGCGGTGTTTGAAGCATCAATGCCCCAGGGGAAAAATAATGCCGCCCCAAGCGCCATAAACAGTGCAAGCTTCATCATGCCTGCCCATTCAATGAGCGCAAGGTGCCTGCCTGAATATTCGAGTATCATAGCCTCATGGATCATGGTAAGCTCCAGATGTGTGGCAGGGTTGTCTACCGGTATCCTGCCTGTCTCTGCGAGGCTGATCAGCACAAAGGCGATGAAGGCAAAGGCGAGCGACGGCCTCAGCACAGACTGTCCGCTGTAGATGACCTGCACGATCTGGGAAAGGGAGGTAGATCTCGCTGCCAGTGATATCGTGAATATCGCCATGAGCATGGCAGGCTCTGCCAGAGAGGCTATAGTCATCTCCCTGCTTGATCCCATGCCTCCGAAGGCAGTGCCGATGTCCATTCCGGCAAGGGCGGTAAAGAACCGGGCTATGGCAAAAAGGGCAACCAGCACAATGACATCCGCAGACGCCGACAGGGGCAGGTCAAGGGAGAGCATGGGTACGATCCCGCCTGCAAGGGTTGCAGTGCCGAAGACCAGATACGGTGTAAGCCTGAATATCCAGGAAGCGTTTTCAGCCAGGATAACATCCTTTGCAAAGAGTTTCATGATGTCCCGGTACGGCTGAAAAAGCCCTGCAGAGGTCCGGCCCTGAAGCCAGCACTTAAGCATCCTGACCCACCCGACAAAGGCCGGTGAAACAGCCAGGATGATCAGGATCTGCAGTATCTCTGTTATGAAAGGATATAGGTTCATCTCATAAACATAAGCAAAACGATTATGGTCACAAAAGAATATATAAGATACGACTGTATGCGGCCCTGCTGCAGCCTGCCCACCCTGCGCGATATCCAGAAACTGACATCGACGAGAGGCTTATAGAGCCAGCCCCAGAAACGGTCCCTTATCCGGAGATAATAATGAATCTTTACAGGGAAGGTCCTGTCCGTCGCCGGGGTGCCCGGTTTCACCTGTTCCCTGATGCTGAAGATAAAGCCGAAGATCCTGCGTATCGGCATCGCAAAGGAGGTGGAGGTATACTGCATCCGCTGATTTACCTTTTCAAAGCCGCAGTCCCAGAGCGGGACCCTCCTGATAGCCCCTGACCTGACATGAAGCAGGAGATATGCAATTACGATGACGGCTATTATCACCAGAAATACCATGGGACCTGAATATGAGGCCCTCTCGCGGGCCACAGGTGTCAGCCACATCCAGCCAAAGGCCCCTGCTGACGAACTGATACTCGCCCCCACAAGCTGCTCAGGCACCTTGTCCATCCAGTCAATGACGACTGTGGGCAGTATGCCGAGGCAGAGACATAGGACCGCAGCCATGATCATTCCCGATCTCATCAGCCAGTTCGTCTCACGGACGTCCGGCTTATGCTCGCCGCGCCAATGGCCGAGGAACGTGATGCCGAAGGCCTTTACAAAACATGCGGCCGACAGGGCTGCCGTGAGCGCCAGGAGTGCGGCTCCCATCGGTATGAGGAGTTTCATCAACGGGCTTGGCAGGGAAGGCGAAAGGAGGAAGGCCTGGAACGTAAGCCATTCAGACACAAACCCGTTGAAAGGCGGCAGGCCCGAAATCGAGATGCAGCCGATCAGAAAAAGGGCGGATGTCCAGGGGAGCATATGAATCAGCCCTCCCATCTTTTCCATGTTGCGCTCGTGAGCCGCATGCAGCACAGCCCCCGCGCCCATAAAGAGAAGCCCCTTGAACATGGCGTGATTCAGGACGTGATACAGGCCTGCAATCAGGGCCAGGCCGGCCAGCAGGTGCAGCTGAAAAGAGGTGAATATCATTGCGAGACCGATGCCGATGAGTATTATCCCGATATTCTCAACAGAAGAATATGCCAGCAGCCTTTTGAGATCATTCTGCATCAGGGCGAACAGAACGCCCATGACAGCTGAGATCAGGCCCGTTATCAGCACCAGGGCGCCCCACCACCAGGGGAATACACTGATAAGATCAAAGGTTACCCGTATGATGCCGTATATAGCTGTCTTAAGCATCACTCCGCTCATCAAAGCCGATACATTCGACGGGGCAACAGGATGCGCCTCAGGCAGCCAGACATGAAGAGGGATCACCCCGGCCTTTGCAGAGAATCCGAAAAATGCGAGCAGGAAGGCGGCAGTCGCCCATTCAGGGCTGAAGTCTGCCTTTCTCATTGCATCGAAGGTATAGCCATGGAAACCTTCAAAGCCTGTAACAAGTCCTGCCATGACCCCGAAGGAAAGGAGTATGGCTATGGCGCCTACATGAGCGACGACGATATAGAGGAAAGCGGCCCTCCTGTTCTCTATGCGTTCATCCTCAAACAGCACGAGGAAGTACGAGGCTGCTGCCATTACCTCCCATGCTATGAGGAAGAATAGGGCGTCATCAGCCAGTATGACCATAAACATCCCGGCAAGGAAGAGCGAGTAAAAGATGACGAGCCGGTTTAAGGGCCTCTGCCCGAGAAATCCTTTGACATAACCTATGGAGTAGATGGATACGAAGAAGGAGAGCAGCCCGACGACCACCAGAAAAAAACCTGCCAGGGGATCAATCCTGAGGTGAAAGGGCAGATCAGGCAGACCAACAGCCAATATCGCCTGATTCGTCATGCCTGCGCTTACGGTCCATCCTCCTGCTGCAGCTGCCAGCAGGGAGGCAATGGCAGTCAGTATAAAACCGGCATTCACCAGAAGCCTCTGGTGGCGGGTCACCAGCATCGCCGGAAGAACCATGGCCAAAAGCAGGGTGACGGCAGAACCGGCCAGATCCATAGGCGAGATGGTCATCTGCCTGCACCTCTGAATATTTCAGTCTCTTTACGAATAAAAAGATCGTAGAGATCATCCGGCGGCAAGGCCTTTTTCACTGCAGAAAGTATCTGTTCGTCCTTCAGAAGCCTCGAAAGTATTGCCTGTATCCGCAGAAATCTCCTCTCGCTTTTCGGGAAGATAAAAAAAAGGGTATCCACATCTTCGTTGTCCAGAGAGCCGAAGGGGACCGGCTGCTTCAGATAACAGAGCGCGATGGAGGAAAACGAAGCGCTGAATTCCTTGAAAGGCCTAGGATGGGGAAAAGCGATGCCGTTGCCGATGGCAGTGGAACAGAGATTTTCCCTGTCCATGATGGCATCAAAAAGTCGCCCGGCATCGATCTGGGGTATTGCTGTTTTGATATGGACCAGGCAGGACATGATCGCATCTTCCTTTGTGTCACCTTTCACCCTGTGATAAATACCGCCTCTTCTGAGCAGCTCGGTAACTGAAATGAACTCTTCGTCAGAGGCAGGCCCCTTTTTAGCCGCATTATAGTGGAATTCCCGTGTGTCTTCAATCCAGGACGCGATCTCCCTTCTGTCAAACCGCCATTGACCCCCGACCCTGAAACAGGGGATCGTTTCGTCCTTGATCATCCGGTAGATTGTCTTGTCGGAGACATTTAATAATTCTGCTACGTCTTTCACACTAAGGTTCATTTGTCTATCATTGTCCAAAATTGTATAAACTTGACACGAATTGTATGTTACTGAAACAGTAAACGGTTGTCAAGGTGGCCGGCGGTGTTCAAATCTACAATCAAGAAAGCTGAGCTTTCTTTCCCGAAGGCAACACTTCAGAAACCGAGAACCCCACGCGATAACCCGGAGTGAGACGATCATCTCAAGGCTGAGGATTTCCATTTCAAACAAGAGAAATCGCAATAAACAAGTCTGACCCCGACGAACACCGACGAAGATGACCCCGAAGACCTAACCCCGGACAGCACTGTGTACAAGTTATAACGAAAATCTGTGACGCAGGTTTGATAATACATCCAAGGGGTTGTATAATGTCGTTAGATGAAATTTATTATCAGATACTGGCGGAATCCATCCGGCAAGGCGCCTGTTGAAGTATATATTGATGACATAGACAACAAAGAGGAACGGGCGGAAATACTCTCCACTCTCAATGGCATACAGCTTTATGGGACAGATGCCGTAGGAGTTGTCTTTAGACAGATAGACGGCAAGTTATGGGAACTCAAACTGAGGATATACGGCAACCAGCACCGAATATTTTATGTTGTTTTACGCGGGAATGAAATGGTCTTGCTTCATGCATATCTGAAAAAGACACCAAAGGCTCCGGAGAGAGAAATTGAAGTTGCAAAACTGCGGATGAAACAATTGAAGGAGGATAGGAAATGAAGAGTGACCTCGATAAGCAGATTGAAAAACACGTGAGGGACAAAGAGTTTAAAATGTATTTCGACAGGGCTGAAGCCAAAAGGAAAATAGCTCAAGAAATAGTTTTGTTGCGAAAGGCTCAGCATGTCTCACAGGCACAGTTGGCGAAGGAGATCAACACCAGCCAGCAGGTTATCTCAAGACTCGAAAGCCCGCGTGATAAACGGATGCCGTCACTTGACCTTCTCGACCGTGTAGCAAGGGCTCTCAAAAGGAAGCTGGTCATATCATTACAGTCGTAATCAAATGTGGCCCTGCTGCGACTTTTTTCCCGGAGGCAACATTTCAGAAGCCGAGGCTACGCAGCGAGATATTAACGTCCGTCAAAAGGGACATGACGGGTCCGAGCCATCTGATATACTTCCATTTCTATGGAACTGTTGATCGAAGTCCTCTGCAACCTCTTCGGAGAATTTCTACTTCAGATCGGCATTGAACTGCTGATTGAGCTGGGGCTGCACCAGGCGACGGATAAGCCCGACTCCTGCAAACCGGTCATCGCATTCTTCGGATACGGCATCCTTGGTCTGGCCGCAGGCGGGCTGAGCCTGCTGGTCTTTCCTGGATATCTTGTCCGCAGTTCCCTTTTTTACGGCATGAGCCTGGTCATTACTCCTATACTGGCGGGCCTGACCATGTCGGGCATAGGTTCCCTGAGAAGACGGAGGGGTGAGCCTGTCCTGAGGATAGACAGCTTTTTATATGCGGCCGTCTTCGCCTTCGGCGTGGCGCTCATAAGGCTCTTTTACACGCACTAAGACATTAATTTTGCAGAATGTTCAGTATATAAGCTGGTTATCAAAAGGAACGGAAAAGAGGTTTGTGTATCTTCGGCTTTCCTTCTTTATCTTTTTTCTGCTTATTGCATTCTTTGGGGCGGCACATGCTGCACCTTGTCTGGCTGCAATACTGGCAGAAGCTGCAGTCCGGGCAGGGGTTTTTTTTGAGAAGCAGCCTGTTTTCCATCTGTTTTATTATAACACTCCGGATGAAGGCAGAACCCGCTTTCTGAAATGATCTGCGCTAATAAATATAATGAGGTCTGTCTGTCCGTTTGACTCAGGAGTCCTAAATCCTTTAAACTTATCACCTGTGTCTGCTTATGATTACCCGGTTGAGCAATGACCCTTAAGCCACAAATGATTTTCCGGGATTTTATTAATGAGAGGTAACGAACATGTCTGAGAACGAAATCGAAACGAATCCGGCAGTAGATGAAGATAGATCCGGCGATGCTGCAGGGCAGGAAGAGAGCTTTGCCTCCCTGCTTGAGAAGAGCGGCAGGAGCGAAAGGCTTGCACCCGGCCAGAAGGTGAAGGCAAAGGTAGTAAGCATATCCGGAGATCTTGTCTACATAGACCTTGGCGGCAAGAGCGAAGGCACGGTAAACCTGAATGAGTTTGTAAACGGAGATGGAATCCCGAGCGTGAAGGTCGGGGACGAGATAGAGGCCTTTTTCGTCAATGTACAGGACGGCGTCAGGAGGCTTACGACCATGGTTCGCGGCTACTCCCCTGTCAGCCTGACGGCCATCAGGGATGCCTTTGATGCGGGATTGCCGGTAAACGGCGAGGTGAAGCGCGAGGTGAAGGGGGGATTTGAGGTGTCTGTCGGCGGAGTCCGCTGCTTCTGCCCGTTTTCACAGATCGACCTCAAGGGAGGCCGCGAAGGCGGAATCTACCTTGGCAGGACCTTTCCTTTTAAGGTCCTCGAATATGAGGAGAACGGCAAGAACGTCATTCTTTCACGAAGGGCGATCCTGGAGGAAGAGAAGCAGGCCCGCGTAGCCCAGCTCAGGGAAACACTTCAGGCTGGCATGGATCTGAATGTGCCTGTCACTTCGATACAGAAATTCGGAGCCTTTGTTGATCTCGGAGGTATCGACGGACTTATCCCTGCAAGCGAGATCTCATGGGACCGCAGCGCAAGGCCCGGCGATGTCCTGGCGCCAGGACAGACAATTACTGCGCGGATCCTGTCCCTTGACTGGGAGAGCAACCGTTTGACCTTAAGTATAAAGGCTACCCAGCCTGATCCATGGGCTGCTATGGCGGAGAAATACCCTGTTGACAGCCGCGTCAGCGGTACGATCACGCGGCTGGCTGCATTCGGGGCCTTTGTTATGCTCGATCCGGGCATAGAGGGATTAATCCATATATCAAATCTCGGGGCAGGCAGACGCATAAACCACCCGAAAGAGGTCGTAGAGGCGGGGCAGCTTGTGGAGGCTTATGTACTTGCCGTGGACGTTGCCGGCAGAAAGATTTCCCTGTCTATCCAGCCAAGACCAAAGCCGCAGAAGATCGTGCTCCCTGAGTCAGGTATTGTGATCAGCGGTGTTGTAGAGAAGGTCATGCCATACGGCGTGTTCCTGAAGATCAGTGAAGGCCTGACAGGACTGATACCGAATGCTGAGATGGGCACGCCTGCAGGGACCGACCACAGGAAGATGTTTCCTGCAGGGACCGAGATACAGGTGATGGTCACAGACGTAGATGCCACCAGCAACAAGGTGCGCCTCAGCCGCAAGGCAGTGCTCGATAAGGAGACCCAGAGTGAGTATCATGAGTACGTCGAGTCGGCCAGGCAGACAGATACTGCTTCAGGCGGGCTTGGGAGCCTTGGTGATATACTCAGGGCAAAGCTCGAAGAGAAAAAGACGGCGGAATAATAACAGGGGATGAGCTGAACGCTCATCCTTTATTTCATACCGACCTCGATTATCTTTTTCTTTATCTCCCTTATCCTGTCCCGAATACGGGCAGCCTTCTCGAAATCGAGAAGTTTCGCTGCCGTTTTCATCTCCTCCTCGAGCTGTTTCAGAGCCCTGTCATCGAGAGCGTACTCTTCTTTTTCCTCTGCAACAATATCCACGGTCCAGTAATCCGACTCATAGATCGAGCTTGCGACATCCTTTATACTGCTCCTGACGGTCTCAGGGGTTATATTCATCTCCCTGTTATATGCCTCCTGGATCTGTCTCCTTCTGTTTGTCTCCCCGATCGCCTTTTTCAGAGAGCCTGTCATGACATCCGCATAGAATATGACCTCTCCGTTGACGTTACGCGCGGCTCTGCCTGTTGTCTGGATGAGTGACCTTTCAGAGCGGAGGAACCCTTCCTTGTCGGCATCCAGAATAGCCACCAGAGAGACCTCAGGCAGGTCCAGCCCCTCCCGCAGCAGGTTTACTCCTATAAGGACATCGAACGCGCCGAGCCTCAGGTCCCTGATTATCTCTATGCGCTCCAGGGTTTCGATACCCGAATGGAGGTATTTTGCCCTTACCCCGAGTTCAGTATAATAGTCGGTCAGGTCCTCCGCCATCTTCTTTGTGAGCGTGGTGACGAGCACCCTTTCTCCACTCTCCGCCCTCTTCCTGATCTCCCCGAGGAGGTCGTCCACCTGTCCCGAGACAGGCCTGACTGTGGGTCTTGGATCGATCAGGCCTGTCGGCCGTATGATCTGCTCTATGATCTCCCCCCGTGATTTCATGATCTCATATTCTGCGGGTGTCGCCGAGACATAGATTGCCTGGACCACCTTTCGCTCGAATTCTTCGAACCTCAGCGGCCTGTTGTCGAGGGCCGACGGCAGCCTGAATCCGAAATCGATGAGGTTCTGCTTCCTTGACCTGTCACCTTCGTACATTCCCCTGACCTGGGGAACAGTCACATGTGACTCGTCAAGAACAATCAAAAAGTCCTCAGGGAAATAATCGATGAGGGTATAGGAAGGTTCTCCTGCTGCACGGCCGCTCAGATGGCGCGAATAGTTCTCGATTCCGTGACAGTAGTTGAATTCCTTCAGCATCTCCATGTCGAACCTGGTCCTCTCCTCTATCCTCCTTGCCTCTATGATCTTTCCCTGCCTGAGAAACCGCTCTACGCATTCTTTCATCTCTTTTTCGATGCTGATCAGGGCGGATTCAAGACGGTCCCTGGGCGTAAGCCAGTGGCTGTTAGGGAAGAGAGAGACCTTTTCCATCTTTCTTAGCCTGTTGCCGGTCAGGGGATCAGTTTCGCTCATGGCATCTATGGTATCGCCGAAGAATTCCACCCTCACGACCCTGTCGAGGGAGTTCGACGGATAGATCTCCACTATATCGCCACGAACCCGGAAAGAGCCCCTTTTGAAGTCAGTGTCTGTCCTTGCATACTGGATCTCAACAAGCCTCTCCAGGATCTCGTCCCTCTCCACCTGCATCCCGGTTTCGAGCAGAAGATGCATCTCCATATAATCCTGCGGAGAACCTATACCGTAAATGCAGGAAACAGACGCTACTACTATGACGTCCCTTCTTTCGAGCACTGCCATGGTTGCCGAATGCCGCAGACGGTCAATATCATCGTTGATCATCGCGTCCTTTTCGATGTAGGTGTCGGTGGCGGGCAGGTATGCCTCCGGCTGATAATAATCATAATAGCTGACAAAGAACTCCACTGCATTGTCTGGGAAGAGCTCCCTGAATTCTCCATAGAGCTGCGCAGCCAGGGTCTTGTTATGGGCAATAACCAGAGCAGGCCTGTTCAGGCGCGCAATGACATTGGCAATCGTGAAGGTCTTCCCGGAACCAGTCACACCGAGCAGGACCTGGTGTCTGGAGCCCCTGCGCATCCCCTCTGAAAGTTTTTCTATCGCCTGGGGCTGGTCGCCTTTGGGGACAAAATCAGAGATGAGTCTGAAGTCGGACATGAAGAGCTTTTTTATATTCTTTTTTATCCCATCATGAGCGGGCTTTTGAATAGTTCGTTCCGCACCGCTGACCTGACGGTATTTTCGAGGAGCATTGCGATCGTGACAGGACCGACGCCGCCCGGCACAGGCGTGATCATTGAGGCCTTTCTCGATACCGAACTGAAATCAACATCTCCCACGATCGAACCGTCCTTCAGGATATTGATTCCGACATCAATGACAACCGCCCCGTTTTTGACCATGCTTCCCCTGATAAGGCCGGCCCTTCCGGTAGCAGAGCAGAGGATATCAGCCTGTCTGGTGAATTTGGCGAGATTTACCGTCTCCCTGTGGCATACGGTGACAGTTGCCTCTTTTGCAAGAAACATGTTCGCGAGCGGCTTGCCAACGGCAAGACTCTTGCCGATGATGACGACATGTTTCCCCTTTATCCCGATATCATAGAATTCGAGCAGGCGGATCACACCGAACGGTGTGCAGGGCAGAAAACTCCAGATGGAGGAGAGTGACCTGAACTGCTGGAAGAGGTCTTTTTCATTCTGCTTGAAGAGCTGAAAACTCGATTCATCCGCCGCAAGCCTGCCCACGGATATGGCTCCTAGACCGTCCACATCTTTTTCAGGGACAATGGAGTTGATAATCCTCCTGGCATTGATATGAGCAGGCAAAGGCATAAGTGCGAGAAGGCCGTTGATCCGTTCGTCGATATTGATGGTGTGGACGATATTGAGTATCTCGTTTGCGGTTACATTTTCCGGGAGTCTGAATTCATAGGCCGTCACCCCAACTTTTTTGCAGGCGTTCAGGGTCGACTGAAAATACTGGAGCGAAGCAGGGTTGTCTCCTGCAAGAAGCACGGCCAGCCCTACGTCAAACCCTATCCTGTTGAGCGCCTGCACCTCTTTTTTGACATCTTCCCGTATCCTGTCTGCAAGTTTCTTCCCGTCGAGAATATTGCCCATCGGTTCCTCCCTATGACAGTTTTCCTAAATATTAGTCAATCAGCACTTGCTATTGGGTTCATTTTTTCCGTTCCAGTGCAGAGATGAACCTCTCCGTGTCCGAAAGATCTTCAAAGATGATGTCAGCCCCTGCAGCAGCAAGCGAGGCAGCCGAATACGGGCCTGTGGCTACGGCAATGGCATAGGCCCCATAAGGCTTTGAGCAGTCTATATCCCTGGGCGTGTCACCTATGACAACGCAATCGTTGAAAGATACCGGGCAGGAGACCTGCTCCCGGAGCTTATCGACCGCCACCGGCAGGAGTCTGTTCCTGTCCTCATGATCGCTTCCAAAGGCCCCGATCCGGAAATAACTGCTCAGGCCGAAGGACTCAAGCTTGATTCGCGCTCCCTTCTCAATGTTGCCGGTAAGGAGGCCGAGGAAATATTTATTGCAGGAGGTGAGTATTTCAAGCGCCTCCCTTATCCCCGGTTTGACATGTCCTTTCCTGATATCCATCTGTTCCCTGAGGTGTCTGACATAGGCGCTGAAGAAGGCAGGCATGATGCCGTTGGAACAGTCAATGCCGTATAATTTCGCACCCTCGAGCATTATCTGGAGATCTGTTTTTCCCGCCATGGAAACAGTCCTGAAGGCGTCATCTACAGAGAACATCTCCTTGAAGGCAAGGTTCAGCGCCCTGCTGCCTGCTCCGCCGGAGTCAAGGAGCGTGCCGTCTATATCAAAGAGGATAAATCTCACAGTTTTAAAATAGCTATTGCCCGAGGGGGAAGTCAAATTAAACACATCTCGCCGATATCTGCCGGCCCATATGAATCGCACTCGGATAGCTACCCATGCCTGCTGCCTGTAAAAGTTGCTCATGGACAAATAGTGAAATGCCTGATGTTGTGAATAGATTTCCACATCCTGTTATACTTTCATAATGAATATAAAGGATATATGTTGAGGCAGGCTTGTTGCGTTGTCCTCTTTCTTTTCGCGATTTCCCTGTCCGTTGCTTCTGCCTCGGATGCCCAACAGGGTCTCATAAAGGTATCTGTAAAGCGAGGGGAGTTACGGGCAGATGGGATATCTTCTCCCGAGACCATTGCAGTATTTCTTGTGGAGACCGCCGCTGACAGGCAATCCTTGACAAAAGGCCTTGGAGGAAGGGAAATGATGCCATGTGACAGGGGCATGCTCTTTGTCCTGGATATGGAGACACAGTATTTTTTCTGGATGAAAGGCATGAAATTCCCTCTCGATATACTCATCTTTGACAGGGCCAGGAGGCTCATAGATATATACGCTGACCTGGCCCCATGCGAAGAGTGCCCTTTGTATAAGCCACCACTTACTGCTGCCTATGCCCTTGAAATAAACGCAGGACTTGCGAAAAGATACGGCATTAAGCCCGGAGATTCTCTTGTTGTTGAAAACGAATAGGGATTGGCTCAGATGATAGATATCCACTGTCATATCCTTCCCTCGGTTGATGACGGCCCGGCAGACGTGAAAGAGAGTATCGCCATGGCAAGGATGGCTGCTGCTGACGGAATTTCCTGCATAGCAGCCACACCCCATGCCATATACGGTAAAGGTCCTTCCCTTCAGGATATACAGGAGAGGCTCAGCATATTTAATAAACTGGTTGGTGAAGAAGGCATAAAGCTTGAATTTGTGGCGGGCTCCGACCTAAGGATGACCTATGAGCTTACGGAAGGAATCGAGAAGAGAGATGTTCCGACAATTAACGGCTCCCGTTATTTTCTCCTCGAGCTCCCTGACCTTATTCCTCCGAATACGGAAGGCCTGCTCTTTGCTGCAAGGCTGAAAGGTCTTGTGCCTGTAATTACACATCCTGAGAGGAACCAGAGCCTGCTCATGTCTCCTGATAAGGCCGTGGCACTGAAGAGCTCCGGCGCGCTTTTCCAGATTACGGCGATGAGCATTACCGGCGAATTCGGTGATCAGATAAAAGATTATTCCGCTTTCCTCCTTAAGAAGGGCCTTGTTGATTTTGTAGCTTCCGACGCCCACGATGCCGGATACAGGGTGCCCCTGCTGTCAGCGGCTTACAAAAGGGTTTCAGTGGCTTTCAGTCCTGATCTCGCAAGGAAGATCTTCATCTCTAATCCCTCTGCTGTCATAGAGGACAGGGAGATATGAACTGGTATGTGATCTATACAAAGCCGAAGGCTGAGGACTCAACAGCAGGTCTCCTCGAAAATGCCGGTATAGAGACCCTGTCTCCAAAGGTAAGGGCAAAGAAATATATCAGGAAAAAATTCACTGAGGTTGTTGAACAGCTTTTCCCCTGCTATATATTCGCCTGCTTTGATAAGGAGAAGCATGGACATATGATTACCTATACTCGCGGGGTCAGGTACATAGTCGGAAGGCAGAGCCCTGTTCCGGTACCGCCGGAGATCATAGAAGCCATAAGGGAGAGGATTGAAGACGGGATTATAAAGCCTCTGCCCGAGATCTTCAAAAAAGGTGACAGGGTGATTATTAGGGAGGGACCGTTCAGGGACTTCTACGGAATCTTTGATCGGGATGTCACCGGCAAGGAAAGAGTGATGATACTCCTCGAAGCCCTCCACAGCAAGCTCGACATTGAGATCGAGTCGATACGCAAGGCGTAGGAGACACTCCCGTACCCTCCTTCTTTTTATTTCTTGACCTGCTCCTGTAAATCATTTTATATTAGTTCAGTGCCTGAACGCACTAATCTCTCTTTCTCATCCGGCCTGTCCGAATGACAGGCATCGGCGGTAGCCTGTCTAAAATCACTCTATTACGAGTACTCATGGACCGGTATTATTTCACGGCCACTGCCTCAAAGAACTTTTCGTAAGCGCCGGAAATCGGAATATTCACCTGTTTGATCGGAGCAGCCAAGGCAACATTATACAAAAGCTGCCTGTGCCGGCGAAAAGGTTTTTTGGCATGCCCGTGAAATTCAGGATAATGCGGGTTGGATTCTTTAATGGATGAATCACAGTTCAGGACGCTCCGCGAATTAGCTAAAGACGGCACTCTTTCGCAGCGGGAGCTATCGAGGAAGATGGGCCTTAGTCTCGGCAGGGTAAACTATCTTGTGAACGCCCTGCTCGGGAAGGGCTATATCAAGGCTGAGCGGTTCAAGAATTCAAAGAACAAGATAGGCTACATGTATATCCTCACACCTAAAGGCATCAGTACCAGGATGACCCAGACGTATAATTTTCTCCAGAGAAAGCTCGATGAGTTCGAGCAGCTCAAAAAAGAGATAGAAGTCCTCAGAGAGGAAGCAACCAGGCATGGCGGCGACAGACAGGGAAAGGAGGTCCCGTGGCAAAGATCCTAGTCACAGGATTACTTTCAAATTTCACGGGTATGCTGAAAAAAGCTTTTCGTCAGTACGGGCCTGCCTACTATGGTTTTGCACTCTGAGCCCGGAGTAAACCTGAGAATATTCCGATAACTGGCGCTTACGAAAAGTTTTTGAGGCAGTGGCCGTGAAATGATCGTTCCTTTATGAATAATGAGGCCGGTAATGGCGCTGCCTTCCATATATATCTACAGGAAGAAATCAAGGGAACAGAGGGGAGATGAATGACTCTTATTGATAAGATCAAGACAAAACAGGCAAATATCGGTGTCATCGGTCTCGGTTATGTGGGACTTCCGCTGGTTATCGAGTTCTGCAGGGCAGGTTTTCAGGTGACAGGCTTTGATGTTGATGAAGTGAAGGTGCGGAAGCTGCAGCAGGGGAAAAGCTACATTAAACATATCGACTCTTCCCTCATCAGACAAAGCCTCACCCGGTTTTCGTCGACCTCTGATTTTGGACATCTGTCAGACATGGACTCTATCATCATCTGCGTGCCGACTCCGCTCGACAGGCACCGTGAGCCTGACATGACATATGTCTTTAATACGACCAGGACCGTTGCCAGATATCTCCGCAAAGGGCAGCTTATTGTGCTCGAGTCAACGACTTATCCGGGTACGACAGATGAGGACATGCGCAGAATTCTTGAAGGGGGTGGTCTGAAAGCAGGCAAGGATTTTCTTCTGGCCTATTCACCGGAAAGGGAAGATCCGAACAATAGAGATTTTTCAACTGGAACAATTCCGAAGGTCGTCGGCGGATATACGCAAAAATGCCTTGAGACTGCGAAGGCCCTCTATGATTCAATCGTCTCAAGGACTGTGCCGGTGTCGTCTGCTAAAGTCGCAGAGGCAGCGAAACTGCTTGAAAATATCTACAGAGCCGTAAACATAGCGCTCGTCAATGAGCTGAAGGTCCTCTTTGATAAAATGGAGATCGATGTCTGGGAGGTGATAGAGGCTGCAAAGACAAAACCATTCGGGTTTCAGGCCTTCTATCCGGGGCCGGGCCTCGGCGGGCATTGTATTCCTGTCGACCCCTTCTATCTCACCTGGAAGGCAAGGGAATTTGATGTGGCTACGAGATTTATCGAACTGGCCGGAGAGATCAACACCTCCATGCCTTACTACGTCGTACAGAAGACTATAGAGGCTCTGAGTGAAAGGGGCAAGGGAGTCAGAGGGGCCAAAATCCTGATACTCGGCCTTGCATATAAAAAAGATGTGGATGATGTCAGGGAATCCCCGGCCCTTAAGCTTATCGAGCTTTTCCGGAAGGCCGGAGCCCTTGTGCAGTATAACGACCCTTTTGTGCCGAAAACTCACAAAATGCGAAAGTACGACTTCAATATGAAGTCAGTCACCATATCTGAAAATAATCTGAAAAAGCACGACTGTGTGGTGATTGCCACTGACCATTCATCTTATGACTTTGGATTCATACTGAAACACGCCTCTCTGATAGTTGATACGAGGAATGCTGTTAAACTCTCAGGCGCGAAAAACAGGAAGGTGGTGCGGGCATGAGAAAAATTCTGGTCACGGGCGCTGCCGGTTTTATCGGATTTCACTTATGCAGAAGGCTTCTCGGGGGTGGGGATGAGGTTGTCGGACTCGACAGCCTGACCGATTACTACGACGTAAATCTCAAGCTCGCCAGGCTGAAGCAGATCACCATGAACCGGAACTTCAAGCCTGTCCGGCTGGATCTTGCCGACCGGACCGGCCTTAAGCGGCTTTTTGAGGAGGAGAAGTTCGACGTGGTTGTGAACCTTGCTGCACAGGCAGGGGTCAGGTATTCTCTTGTCAACCCTCATGCCTATGTGGACACCAATCTCGTGGGGTTCGTAAATATTCTGGAAGGCTGCAGGCACAATAGCGTCAGGCATCTGGTCTTCGCCTCATCAAGCTCTGTTTACGGTGCGAACACGAAAATGCCATTTTCGGTGCACCACAATGTTGACCACCCTGTTTCGCTATATGCGGCAACAAAGAAGGCGAACGAGCTTATGGCCCATACGTATGCCAGTCTTTTTAAGCTTCCATGCACCGGGCTGAGATTTTTTACTGTCTACGGTCCGTGGGGGCGGCCTGACATGGCGCTTTTTCTTTTTACGAAGGCTATTCTTGAAAACAGGCCTATCGACGTATTCAACTACGGCAGGATGCAGAGAGATTTCACCTATATAGATGACATTATAGAGGGTGTTATAAGGATTATCGACAAGGTCCCGGCTCCGAATCCGGAATGGTCCGGCGACAGCCCTGATTCAGCCACGAGCTACGCCCCTTACAGGCTTTACAACATCGGCAACAACAATCCTGTCGAACTCATGCATTTTATCGAGGCCCTCGAAAATCACCTTGGGAGAAAGGCTGAAAAGAATCTTTTGCCGCTTCAGGCAGGGGATGTGCCTGCCACTTATGCAGACGTTGATGACCTCGTGAGAGACGCACGTTTCAAACCTGTTACTCCGATTGAGGCAGGGATTGGGAAATTTGTCGAGTGGTATAGAGAATACTATAAACAGTGATGATTGCTAGCGGCTCATTTCAGACCATTACAATACTCGGTTCCCGCATACACCTGGCCGGTATGTCACAAATAACTTCACTTTTGGATCAATGGATCGCTGCATACGGAAATCCCCCAAAATGTCGTCAGCTGGTGGTAACCGGCTTTCACGGTATCTGGGAGGGGCATAAGAATCCGGATTTCAGGGCGATCCTTAATTCAGCCGACCTCTGGGTGCCTGACGGCATCGCGCCGGTGTGGGTCGCACGCATGAAAGGGTTCAAGGATGTTGAACGCACACCCGGAACGGAGATTATGCTGGCTTTCTTTGAGCTGGCCAACAGGAAGGGATACAGCAGTTTTTTCTACGGCGACACGGAAGAGACACTTGCAGCCCTGAAAGAAAATCTTGAGAGAAGATATCCCGGACACAGAGTTGCGGGTACCTATTCACCTCCTTTCAGGCCGCTTACGCCGGAAGAGGATGAGCAGATTGTCAAAATGATTAATGACGCAAGGCCCGACGTGCTTTGGGTCGGGCTGGGCCTGCCGAAACAGGACAGATGGGTATCTGAACATAAAGACAGGCTGAACGTGCCTGTTGCAGCCGGTGTCGGAGCAGCATTCCTGTTTCTCAGCGGAAAGGTTAAGCGCGTTCCCGACTGGGTAGGAAGGAACGGCCTCGAATGGGTCTGGAGGTTTATCCAGGAGCCGAAAAAACTCTGGAGGCGCGACCTGATCGACGGGCCCCGGTTTGTATGGCATGTTCTGATGGAGATGGCGGGGCTAAGGAAGTATGAATAGATGACTTCGCCTGAACGCTACTTGACAGCAGCTGTGAGGAGACTCCGGCAAAGGCATCTCCCGGAAGGCTCTCTCAGGGCAAGGTTTGCACTGGGTACTTTCTGGTCCATTGCCGGTGCTCTTATATCTCGTGGCCTTGCCCTGCTGGCGTCAATCGTTGTTGCAAGATTGCTGGGGAAGACGGGATTTGGTGAGCTCGGGATTATCCAAAGTACTGTAGGAATGTTCGGACTCTTTGCCGGTCTCGGGTTGGGCGTGACAGCCACAAAGTATGTGGCCGAATTCAGGCAGAAAGACCCTGAAAAGGCCGGGCGCATTATCGGCCTATCCTTTTTTGTAGCATTGGCTTCTGGAGCGGTGATTACGCTGGTGTTGATCGTTTTCGCTCCATGGCTCGCAGAGCATACTTTGGCGGCGCCTTATCTATCACGGCTTTTACAGATAGGAGCAGGAATTTTGTTTTTCTCTGCGGTCAATGGCGTCCAGACCGGGGCGCTATCCGGTTTCGAGGCATTCAGGACGATTGCGAATATAAATCTCGCGTCGGGGCTGTTGTCTTTCCCGCTTATGGTTGGAGGAGTCTACATCGAAGGCTTGCAGGGAGCGGTGTGGGCACTTGTAGTTTCGATGGCCGCCAACTGCGGTTTCAATTATGTAGCCTTGAAAAGTCGTATGCGGCAGGACTCTATCCATGCTCATTATTCTCACAGCTTGAAAGATCTGTCGGTTCTGTGGCAGTTTAGCCTTCCGGCTTTTCTGAGCGGCGTAATGGTGGGTCCTGTTAATTGGGTATGCGGCGCATTGCTGGTAAATCAGCCGAATGGGTATGCGGAGATGGGACTATATAACGCAGCGAATCAATGGCGTGCCGCAATACTTTTTTTGCCGGGTAGTGCAAGTGCTCTTGTCTTGCCTTTGCTGTCGAATCTTTATGGGCAAGAAGACAGAAGAAGGTATAATAAAGTTCTCTGGTTTAACGGAGCGATCAATGTCGGCATCGCCTCCTTTGCGGCTTTTATCGTATCAAGTTTATCGGCTCAGTTAATGATGAGTTATGGGGCAGATTTTTCTGCCGGCGGAGGTGTGCTTGTCTCTCTGGCTATATCAGCAGTGCTGTCTGCGAGTGTTTCAGTTATAGGACAGGCCATCATAAGCAGCGGCAGGATGTGGTGGGCCTTCGTCTTAAATCTCTTGTGGGCGATTGTTCTAATACTTTCCTGTTGGGCTCTCATAAGTAAAGGGGCTCTGGGTTTTGCTCTTGCAAATCTGATCGCCTACGGCACCCATCTGATTACGGTCGGGTCTTTTGCATATTTTGTTTTATTGAAGAGGAAGATCGCCAGGCGTCTGGCATGAAAAATAAAGCGCATGCTTTTGCCGGTTTTTTCAGAAAATAAATATGGGGAGGTATCAATGGGTCGGATAAGGGCTATCATGAAGCGGTGTCTGCCTCAGTCGGTAATCCAACTTTTGAAACGCAGCCAGCTGCGCTTTAGATTGAATGATCATGACTGGTATGAGGATAAAGAGCGGTTTGAATTTCTGCGCAAGGCGCTGATCACACTCAAATTCAACGGAATTGACGGGGATTATGCCGAGTTTGGATGCTACGGAGCTAATACATTCAGGATGGTTTACAGGATTCTTTCAAAATATTCATACGATGTTGGTCCGTTTCATCTATGGGCTTTTGACTCTTTTGAGGGATTACCCGGAACATCTGACGCAAAAGATGAACATCCCGAATGGGTCAAGGGCAGGATGACAATTTCGTTGAAGCTATTCAATGAATTATGCCGTGCTTCCGGCATTCCTGGCAATGCGTATACCGCTGTTCCGGGTTTGTACGATCAATCCCTGGCCCCTGCAGCTTCGGGACCGCGTCCTGAAAAGATTCGTCTGGCCTATGTGGACTGCGATATGTTCACATCGACTAGCGCGGTACTTAGCTTTCTGATGCCGAGGCTCCAGCATGGGATGATTCTGGCGTTCGACGACTACTATTGTTATTCTGCAACTCTGCCCAGCGGGGAGCGTCTGGCTGTAGCGGAAAATTTTCGGGATAATTCCGACTGGCGACTTGTGCCGTATGTGCAGTTTGGCTGGCATGGCATGTCATTCATAGTCGAAGCGACAAATGAGGCTAATTTTGCACCGAATAGGTGAATAAATGTATGGGTAAATGGCGCCCTGAAGAACTGGTAGATATTCCTTGCGACTTTTGCGGCAGTAGGGAGGTCAAGCAGGTCTTCATCCGGGCCGACGCAATGCAGGTAGTGGAGTGCGCAGTATGTGGACTAGCTTATCTTAATCCGCGGCCAAAACCTGAGTTCATAGTAAAGTTTTACGAAAAAGGGTATTTTACTGGCGAGTCTCTGAAAAGGGGCGAAGGTGGACTAAGATGTGACATTATTCCCGGGGACACCGGAGTCCTTGAGACTGGGACGCCCAGTCCCAGATCTATGACTGTGATAAACGAAAAATATGGCGGAGTTGACTATCTGGACGTGCTCGAAATAGGATGCGCGACAGGTGATCTGCTGATCCGCCTCAAGGACGCAGGGGCGCATGTTAAGGGCCTTGAAATTTCGGATTTTGCAGCCGGGATAGCCAGGGGGCGAGGACTGGATGTTTTCACAGGTGAAATTGAAGGATTTGCAGAAGGTGCTGATCAGAAGTTCGACATTGTCTTAGCCCTGGAGGTCATTGAACACGTGACAAGCCCGACCAGGTTCTTTGCAAGCTTAGACAAGGTGATCAAGCCGGGGGGAGTACTCCTGATAAGCACCCCTAACTACTTGCGCGCTAAAAGGTATGGACAGGAATGGCTTGGCTTCAATACCAGTTTCGAACATCTCTATTTTTTTACGATTGATGTTTTGACCAGGTTCGGGCAGCGGAATGGTTTGTCGCTGAGGTACTCGGAATCATCGAGGTCGTTGGGACATAGCTCCAGTGTTCCTGTCGCTTGCGGCAGACATTATAGAAAGGCTCAGATGATTCGTGCCCTGGTCAGAGAACTTGGGTTTTTCGGAACGCTGAGGGAACTCGGGAATCTCAGAAAAGGCTTCATCTCTTCAGCAATAGGTCATCAGCTTATTGCGGTATTTCAAAAGGGACTTCGAAGCGAATGATTTCCCGGACCTAAGATTGCAAAAAAGCGATGCCGGTTAAGGCCTGCGAACAAAGCTCGAATGTCGACATGAGGGACTCTGGTCCTCAAGCGCTCGGCATTCTTATGTTTGCACCGTATGCTTATCCTTCCGAAGGTCCCGAATCATTGGTGACGAATAAACTGTTGTATGCTATGCGATCCAGGCATCTGATCATCGATGCGATCACGTCGGCAAAAGGGGCTCGGGATAACTCTCCATCCGCTGGAATTTGGGATACACTTGCTGATGTGGTTCGCACTATCAATATTTCCGAAGAGCTGGGGTTCGTAAAGAAGATAATAGGTGTGGCCAGAAATCCTGCATTATCGGATATGTCCGCCGGATTGTTATGGTCGAAAATTGCTTTTGAAGTAGCCCTCCGGTGCAGAAAAGTTAAACAATTTGATGTCATTTTATCAAGATGCCTGCCATACTGGGGCCACTTGCCGGCCTATATATACGCCCGCAAATTCGGGTTGCCGTGGATTGCCTGCTGGAATGATCCTTTTTTGTCCAGTATCATTCCTAAACCCTGCGGAAAAGGGAAGGAGGCACCCTACGTGATCAAGAAATATATTGCCGCCGTTGGGAACTACGCTGACTGGCATGTTTTTCCATGTGAACGGCTACGTAAATTTATGGCGCCTTTTTTTCCTACTGAAGTTGCCCTGAAAAGCTCGATAATTCCGCACATAGCTCTGGGGCGCTTCAAAAGAAGCGCTGAGATTTCAAGAAAAGTCTTCTCAATCAGTCACGCAGGAACATTGGATCGTTTCCGCGATCCGGCGGCATTCTTCTCCGGGGTGAAAAAATTTATTGAAAAGTGCGCCCCCCGTGACCTTTCAATCACCTTTGTCGGCAGGATAGATAAGTATTATCATGATCTTGGGCGCATGAACGGTCTCGATTCAATCGTGAAAATTCAAGATTCGAAGCCGTATGAGGAAAGTTTAGATATCCTTTCGACGTCCACTATTTTGCTGATCATTGAAGCGCCATTGGCGGAGGGAATTTTTCTTCCGTCAAAATTTGTAGATTACGTCCAGACCGGTAGGCCGATCCTCGCAGTCTCACCTTTAAACGGCACCTTAAATGATATTTTGACAAGACATGGGGGCGGCATAGCTGCGGACGTAAATTCGCCTGAGACCGTCGCAGCAGCGCTGGAAATTTTATACAGGCACTGGAATGCCGGCACACTCGATGAATCTTTTGGTTCTTCATGTCTTTATCCAATGTTCAGTGAGGAATATGTTATCGGCGAGTATAGTAACCTTTTTAAGCGGTTGATTGAGAAGAAGAAGTCCATGAGTCGGATACATAACGCAGGGACATAATCTTTCGATTGAGGAAGAACATTTTGGGGAAGAGAACGGTGGAACTATTGCTTTGAACAACTCGATGAACCATACGCTGCCAAAAGGAAAACTCAGGATCGGCATTGCACATCCTTATCTCGGGCGAGGCGGTTCAGAAGCCAGAGTCATGTGGGGTATTGAGGCGCTTAAAAAAGATTATGACGTCTCTTTGATAACGGCTGGGGGTGTTGATCTGGCTGCCCTAAATAGATTTTACGGTACAGATGTCAAGAGCAGCGAGATCGTGGTTCTTCAGGCCCCTATGCCACACCTGCTTAAGAAGCTGGCGGGAGGTGATGCCCTCAGGGGAGCGCTTTATAGCCGTTTCTGCAGAAAAGTTGCCGATAAGTTTGATGTCCTCATCAGCGCATATAATCTTTGTGACTTCGGAGTTCCGGCGATTCATTGTCTGGCGGACTTCTGCTGGAATGAAGAGATCCGTATGAGACTGCATCCGCCTCCGGCCGGTGCAAGAGGTTTTTTTCATAAGAGACGGCTTGTCCGGAATTTGTACCTAAAGGTGGTTCGCGCTATTGCCGGGTCATCAGGACGAAAGCTTCCCGGAGCCGAAGATCTTGTCTTAGCAAACTCCAGATGGGTATCTTCAGTCTGGAAGGAAAAATATGGCGCTGACATCTCGATTCTCTATCCGCCGGTAGCCGGCGGTTTTCCTTATGTTTCGCATGATTCGAGAGAAATGGGCTTTGTGTGCATTGGGCGAATTTCATCGGAAAAACGTATTGAAAGGATCGTGGAGATCCTCAGTGCGGTGAGAGCCAGGGGGCATGATGTACATCTCCATGTTGTCGGCTCATTTGATGATAATGACTATGGACGGCAAGTGGCAAGAACATGCAGGGACAAAGGAGAGTGGATCAAAATGGAAGGCATGCTTATCGGTCAGGAGAAAATAGACCTGCTTTCCCAGCACCGTTTCGGCATCCACGCCTGCCAGGGCGAGGCTTTCGGGATTGCTGTTGCCGAGATGGTCAAAGCGGGATGTATTCCCTTTGTTCCCCGTGAGGGGGGCTCGTCCGAAATAGTGGATAATGACCTCGTGATCTATGACAGTACAGAGGATGCTATAAAGAAAATAGAGCATGTCCTCAGTCATGAGCAGATCCGGCAAGGATTGTCTGAAGAGATGAGGGCAAAAGGCGATATTTATTCGCTGGAGAATTTCATCCAGCATTTCAGAAGGTCGGTCGAAGATTTCGCGGGGGAGAAAAGCAGGATCCCGTGACGCCTGCAACATCATGACTATTTCATTTGTCATTGCAACGAAGGACAGGCCGCATGATCTGGAATCATTATTGAAAAATCTTGCGGATCAGGCCTGTCGTCCGGACCAGCTCATTATCGTTGATGCAAGCAAGACATCCAATGAGGCGATGACGAAAAGATATTCTTCCTGCTTTGATCTGCAATATATTAAATATACTGCTTCTCCTTCTGCCTCTGCCCAGAGGAATGCCGGGATCAGGGCGGTGAGAAACGATATCGATCTGGTAGGTTTTCTTGATGACGATGTGGTTTTGGAAAAGGGGGCGATGGGGGCGATGCTTTTCTTCTGGCAGACGACTCCGGAAGATGTTGCAGGCTGCGCTTTTAATCTCAGGAATTTCGAGCCGGCAGGGGCCGAGGGCTTCAAACATACCGGGTTGGCGCAGATGCTTGGCTTATACAGCAGGAAAAAAGGTGTAGTAATGCCCAGCGGATGGCAGACGATGATCGGGACTGTCGGCGAAACGATCTATGTTGAATGGCTGCCGATAGGGGCCTCTGTCTGGAGAAGGCAGATATTCGACTTATTTCAGTTTGAAGAATATTTCAGCGGCTACAGTTATCTCGAGGATCTTGATTTCAGTTACAGCGTCAGCAGGAGATACAGGCTTGCGGTCGTGGCTGATGCCGGCTTCTATCATTATCATTCACCGTCCGGGAGGATCAGCGCATACAGATTCGGCAAGGTTGAAGTCAGGAACCGAGTTTATTTTGTGCGAAAGCACAAATTATCTTTGGCTCTATGCTATGTTGGAATTATCAGTCGTCTTCTAATTACTTGCATTGAAGGGATGAAAACACAAAGAGGCGATTATTTTAAACGAGCGCTCGGTAATTTCGTTGGCATGGGCCAATTTTTTTTTCTGTCAAGGCAGTCTATTATCGAGAAAAAGGAGAAATCATTAACAAACAACAGATGAAGTCTTACGGGCATAGTTTCTATTTGAAACAGAGAGAAGGTTCCCTACGCTCAGCGAGAGCGATTCTTCCATATATCACAGATTTGGTTCGACCAAAATCCGTGATTGATATCGGCTGCGGCGTCGGCACTTGGCTGCATGTATGCAATGAACTTGGTATTGATGATTTATGTGGAGTAGAAGGCCCATGGGTCGATCAAAATATGCTGTTAATACCTGATAAGTATTTGCGACGTCATTTATTGACAGAACCTCTTTATTTTAATAGAGTTTTTGATTTGGCTATTTCGATGGAAGTGGCTGAACATATTCCCAAGCAGCATCAAGCCACTTATATAGATACACTAACTCGAATGTCATCCGTCATATTGTTTTCGGCAGCAATTCCACATGGTGGCGGCAAAGGTCATGTCAACGAGCAGTGGCAGGATTATTGGGTAGACCTTTTTCTGTCGCTTGGCTATGTGGTTATAGACTGCGTAAGGCCTGTATTTTGGAACAATAAAAATGTGCAGTGGTGGTATCGACAAAATACGTTTCTTTTTGTTCAGAAGGACTATTTGAAGTCAAAACAAAAGTTGGCAATTATGGCTGAACGCTGGAAAGGTTTCCCTCCTAATATAGTTCATCCGCTTCTTTTTGAAGAAACAGCTGAGCCAAGAAGCCTGTCACTAAAAAAAGCCTTCATTGCAATTCCTTTTGGTATTTGGCGTATTTTACGACGAATCATTAAACATGCAAGTTGGGGAGTTTTTTGAAGAAAAGACTGAAAATTATAATTTCGGCGTATGCCTGTAACCCTTATGAAGGCTCAGAGAAAAGTGTCGGGTGGGGTTGGGTGTCTGCGATTGCCCGTTATCATGACCTGTGGGTTCTTACAGAAGAGTTGAATAAACCGGACATTGAGCAAAAAGTTAGAGAAGATCCTGCTAGCGTCAAAAATATTAATTTTATTTTTTTACCCAGGAGACGGTGGTTTTGGCTCGAAAAGATTTGTCCTCCAGCATATCTCTGGACATATAGACTTTGGCAGCGTTATGCCTATGAGGTTGCGACTCAGCTTCACAAGGAGATAAGGTTTGACTTGGCGCATCAGTTGACCTATGTCGGGTTTCGTGTCCCCGGATATCTGTGGAAAATTGATATTCCTTTTGTATGGGGACCGATAGGGGGGTTGGAAAATACTCCTTGGCAGTTCCTTCCAGTCCTCGGCCTTAAGGGGGCCTTGTACTATGCAGCACGCAATATCATAAATTCACTTCAGAAAAGATTTCTTATGATGCCAAAGCGTGCCTTCAAGAGGGCAAGCGGCGGCATCATAGCTGCCACTGAAGGAATTAAGAGAGAGATATTAGAATGGTATGAACTGGAAAGTGAGATCATATGTGAGGTTGGTCCTCCTGCTACGATTGCAGGGAAACATTCTTCGCGAATTTCAGGTGAACCTTTGCTTATAACGTGGAGCGGGTTACACTTGCCAGGTAAGGCTTTGCCTTTATTATTAAAGGCCCTGAGCAGGCTTTCCTGGGAAATCCGGTGGCAGTTGGACATCCTCGGTAACGGCGCATGCACCCGCAAATGGCAAAGACAATCAATTAAACTCGGTATTGATAGCAGATGCAGATGGCATGGATGGCTGCCACGCGATAAAGCAATGAAGGTAGTTAAGGAGTCACATGTATTTGTGATAACAAGCCTTAAGGATTTAACTTCAACTGTGCTTTTGGAAGCTCTTTCACTGGGAGTGCCTGTAATCTGTCCCGACCACTGCGGCTTCAAAAATGTCGTTACTGAACATTGTGGCATTAAAGTGCCTGTGGAAAACCCTTTTCAATTGGTCTCGGATTTAGCTTGTGCCATTAAATTCTTTGCAGAGAATGAAGACAAGCGTTGTCTTCTTGCCAAAGGTGCGTTGACGAGAATCAGAGACTTTTCATGGGCAAAAAAGGCAGATGAGGTTAATTCAATCTATTTAAAAAAATTTGATAACTACTACAAATTCCCCGCCAGCTAATGTTTGAAACCTCTTTCTATTTTAAATGTAGTGAAACTCATGACGGCTAAACTCACGGTACTCCTCCCTGTATATAATGGCTTGCTTTATCTGCCGCAGGCGGTGAATAGCATATTGAATCAGACAATGCCCGATTTTAAGTTCCTTATTATTGATGATGGATCGACTGACGGCACTGCGGAATACTTGGATAGGTTGCAAGATCCTCGACTTCTTATTGTGCATCAAGCGAATATAGGGCTTGGCGCTACTTTGAACCGCGGGTTGGACATGTGCAATACCGAATTTATAGCGCGTATGGATGCTGACGATATTTCCTTCCCTAATCGTTTTCAGCAGCAGCTGTCGTATATGGTAGATCATCCAAATGTAGTTATGGTGGGCACGCAGGTTGACTTTATTGTAAACACAAAAATATTTCCCGGCCCAAGAACGCCTGTAAAACATAGTGAGATACAAAGGTTGCTAAATAGGGGCAAAGCTGCCATTTGTCATCCTTCGATTATGGTTAGAACGACAGCAATAAAAGAAATTGGAGGTTATAGGATTCGAGGAGCAGGAGAGGAAACGGATCTATTTCTAAGGATGTGCGAAGTTGGCGAGGTGGTCAACCTAAATGAAGTGCTTCATTTAATGCGTCTTCATCGGCTGTCTACTTGTTATGTTTCATGGAGTGAGGTTAAATTGGGGTACGCGTATGCTATTCACTGTGCCAAGTGCAGATCTAACAATATGAAAGAACCGTCTTTTGAGGGATATCGTATTAGCTGGTCTGAGCAAGACTTGCTGGGAAAGATCAGCAATCGCATTGATGGGTGGTCTGCACGGGAATATCGGGATGCTCTCATAGACATAGCCGATGGCAAAAAATTGCGTGGGTATATCAAGCTTGGGTGTGCTGCTATATTCCGTCTGGAGGGAGTTGCTCGGCGCATCTCCGGCCGAATTCGTAGTTGGGGCAGAGAGTGCTGAGCTTAATGATAGTCAAATATACCGAAATACTGGCTTGTTCCGGGAACGCATCGCTAAACGCAGTGCTTTATCCAGGAAAATACCAAAGGGTCGCTGGACTACTCTGGTGAAGAATTACTTTTCTATTTCGACGACATTTTGGCTAATGCTCTGGCTCGGTATCAATACAGGTCCCTGGGTACTGAGAGATGAACCCGAAACCCTGATCGAGTGGTTGAATTACATTCGTACCTTGTTTCCTTATTTTGTCTTATTTATTTCCCTTGTCTTTTTAATTGCGCTACGAAGTAAGGCCGCGATGCCCGGCAACGCAAGGCAGTGGCTCTATTATGGGCTCATCGGATTTCTCTCAGGCATCCTCTCGCCTGACCCTTTGGGCGCTTCATACTGGGCAACAGCCTATTTGGCGGCATTTACAGCTCTTAAGGTGAATCTCAGAGAAAAGGATCTGCTTGACAGGTCTTTGAAATTCAATTACATAACATGGTTTATTACTGTGGTCTTTCTCTCAATCCTTGTCTTTGTATCCCGTGAATCGTTGTTCGTAACGACTGACACAGGCTTGACCGGCTATGGGATTTCAGGAAGAGTGCCAACTGTTGCCCAAATGCCGATGTCGCGGTCATCAGGTATGGCACGCTTTGCCGCCATTCCGGGAATAATATCCTTTGTGTTCTTCTGGCGGGCCCCGAAATGGCAGCGTCTTGGATGGGGGGTGCTCTTCTTTTACTCTTCGGTTCTTATTTATCTAATGCAGTCGAGAGGGGCGATTGTCAGTTTTGCCTTTGCCTTGGCCTTTGTCATGCTCTTTCTCGGTAAGTGGACGAGGCGCATAGGTCTTTTGCTGATGTTTATTTTCGGTATGAGTCTTTTTGCTGACATATTTCCACAAGAGATAGTCGATCAGGTTTCAGCGCATCTTGAACGGCACCAGAGCAGGGAGGAACTGCTCTCCCTGACAGGCAGGACCCTGGCCTGGGAGCACGGCTGGGTCGAAATCATGAAGTCGCCGCTGATAGGCTGGGGATTTCAGGCGGACCGCTATCTGCTGGCCGGGGAACACGTGCATAACACCTATCTTTATGCCCTTCTGACATCCGGCTTCCTGGGGACCGCGGCATTTATCATCGGACTGGGCTGGACATGGAGGATGTTCTATTTAACTCTTAAAAAGGGGATTGCCGACAAACTCGGACATCGGGTGCCCTTCATATTATGCGGTGGCATTCTGATGTTCTTCACTGTACGCAGCATCCCCGAGGTTTCCGGTGCCTTGTTCAGCGTCGACTACATGTTGATGTTGCCGGTTTTGGTTTACATAGGGATTCTATATCAGCAGGAAGATCGCCCCAGGAATTTAATGAAGATAAAAATAAAATGGTAGTATTACAATAATTGACAAGGAGACCAGGATGATAGATCAAAAAAGTGCTTTAGTCTGCGGCGCAGGAGGCTTTATCGGAGCCCATATGGTGAAACGGCTGAAAAGGGAAGGCTTCTGGGTCAGGGGGGTGGATCTCAAATATCCGGACTTCAACAAGACCGAGGCGGATGACTTCGTAGTCGGAGATCTCAGGCATCCCGACATATGCAATAAGAGCACTGACCGGGCATTTGACGAGGTATATCAGTTCGCAGCTGATATGGGCGGCGCGGGCTTTGTCTTTACAGGTGAAAATGATGCGGCGATCATGCACAACTCTGCAATGATCAACCTCAATATGCTTGAATCCAGCAGGGCTGCGAAGGTCAAGCGCATCTTCTATTCCTCTTCCGCATGCATATACCCCGAATACAACCAGATGGATCCGGATAACCCGAACTGCTCAGAGGATTCTGCATATCCTGCGGCGCCTGACAGCGACTACGGCTGGGAGAAGCTCTTCAGCGAGCGCCTTTATATGGCCTATGCGAGGAATTACGGGATGAAGGTGCATATATCCCGTTATCATAATATCTTCGGCGAAGAAGGCGTCTGGACGGGCGGCAGGGAGAAATCACCTGCAGCGCTCTGCAGAAAGATCGCAGAGGCGGAAGACGGGGGAGAGATCGAGATATGGGGCGACGGCAAACAGACGAGGTCGTTTCTCTATGTGGACGAGTGCGTTGAAGGCACGGTGCGGCTCATCAGATCGGACTTTATGGGGCCGGTGAATATAGGATCAGAGGAGATGGTGACGATCAATCAGCTCGCTGAAATGATCATGACCATTGCCGGCAAAAAGGTAAGCCTGAAGCACATCCCTGGGCCCCTCGGCGTGCGGGGAAGGAACTCTGACAATAAAATGATCAGGGAGAGGCTCGGCTGGGCACCGTCGCAGCCGCTGGAGACCGGGCTGAGGGTAACCTATAAATGGATAGAGGAACAGGTAAGGAACGCAGGAAAGATCTAGCAGAAGCGGGCCTGTCTTCATATATCCTGCTCTGTAGAGCCTTCATTTGACAGCTGACTTTCAGTGAAGAACCTTTTTCTCAACCTTCTCCTGCCTTTGCACCTGCAAAAGGCGGAGGCTCTGAATATTCGCAGGGAAGACCTTCAGTGGCTCAAGGAGATGGCGATACGCCATAACCTGCTTATGCTCCTCTATATGCAACTGAAGGGATATCAGAACGATGCCGGTATGCAGGATTATATCAACGAGTTTCTCGCAGAGCTGAAACCGCTCTATCTGAGAAATGCGGTAATCTCACTCAGACAGGAGACTGTCGGGCATGAGGTCGTCTCCCTGCTGCGGCAGAGAGGTATACCGGCCGCAGTGATCAAGGGGAACACGCTCGCCAGGGAGATCTACCATGATCCGAATTCCAGGACAACGGCGGATATAGACCTTCTCATACGGAAGGCTGATGCCCGGAAGGCTGATGCCCTTCTCCTGGCCTCGGGCTTCACAGGTGATGAGTCTGTTCCTCTTGCATATTGCCTGTTCCGCATTCACCATGCAGCATATTATGAGCCAAAGAAATGCGTGATCGTTGAGATGCACTGGCATTTCGGCGTGCCCTATTTTTTCAATCTCAGCGAAAATGAGATATGGGAAGATATTATCACGGATGATTCCGGTGAGTTGAGGCTGGCGCCTGAGATGCTCTTCATGATGCTCCTGATCCACCATCATTCCCATTCGTTTCGGGAGCTGAGGGTCCTCGTTGATATAGTTTGGGCCTTCTCGGAATATGGGGCCGGAGTTGACTGGCATAAGTTTGCATTGGTCCTCAAGAAGGCCGGGCTTATGAATACGGCCCTGATCACCCTGGATCAGATAAGAGCTCTCTGGGACAAAATATTTGAGAAGTTGCCGTGTCTGAAGTCTCTTAACGAAGAGATCGGGGTCGTCGGCTGCAAAAAAAAAGAGGCCCTCTCAGCCTACTTCAGCCTAAACCCGGAGAAAGACTATCGC